>NZ_CP115671.1:2129603-2433832 GCF_027886425.1 Brevundimonas vesicularis
GGCGCCTTGAACACCCGCTTGCGACCCGGCTCGCGGATGCGCAGTACGATCAGGCAAACCCCGACCGAGCAGAAGGCCGCCAGCGTCCCGGCGTTGGCCAGAGACGCCAGTTCGTCCAGCGGCAGCAGCCCCGCCAGGATCGCCACGACGATGGCGGTGAACACGGTCACCACCGCCGGCACGCCCCGGCTCGACACCTTGGCCAGGCGGCGCGGCAACAGGCCGTCGCGCGCCATGCCCAGGAAGATGCGGCTCTGGCCGAACAGGAAGGCCAGCAGGACAGTCGGAAGCGCGATCACCGCCGCCGCCGCAATCCACTGGGCCGCCGTCCCCTGTCCCATCTGGCGCAGGATCAGGGCCAGCGGCTCGGGACTGCTGGCGAAGGTTGCCACCGGCCGCGCACCGATGGCCGCGGCCGCGACGACCAGATACAGCGCCGTGCAGATGAGCATGGAGCCGACGATGCCGATGGCCAGGTCACGCTCGGGCTTCTTGGTCTCTTCCGCCGCCGTCGAAATGGCGTCGAAACCATAGAAGGCGAAGAAGATGATCGCCGCCGCCGCCATCACCCCCGTCTGGACGAATGGCGCGCCGAACCCATTGGGCATGAAGGGCGTGAAATGCTCGGGCTTGAAGGCCGGCAGGGCGATGGCCACGAACACCACCAGCGCCGCGATCTTGATCAGGACCAGCACCGCGTTCAGTGTCGCGCTTTCCTTGGTGCCCAGCAGAAGCAGGCCCGTCACCACCCCGATGATGGCCACGGCCGGCAGGTTGATGATGCCCCCCGCATGCGGCCCGGCGACCAGCGCCGTCGGCAGATCGATCCCCAGCCCGCTCAAAAAACCGACCGCATAGCCGGACCAGCCCACCGCCACGGCGCTGACGACTAGCGAATATTCCAGGATCAGGCTCCACCCCACGACCCAGGCGATCAGCTCGCCCAACACGGCGTAGGAATAGGTGTAGGCGCTGCCCGCCGTCGGCATCATGGTCGACAGCTCGGCATAGGCAAGAGCCGCGCAGGCGCAGACCAGTCCCGCAAGGCCAAAGCTGATCAACACGGCCGGGCCCGCCAACCCCGCCCCGACCCCGATCAGCGTCAGGATGCCGGTGCCGACGATGGCCCCCACGCCCAGGGCCAGCAGGTGTGGCCAGCTCAACGTCGGCTTCAGCCGCGGTCCGTCGTGCGGCGCCATCATGGTGTCGATCGATCGACGCCGGTTCCAGAAGGCCATGATGCTCGCTCCCCCGCCGCTTGCCGCGACTGATTCCACGGGGACCATACTCCGTCGCAGAAAGTTTGCGAAAGCGCTTGCCAACCCCCGAACCGCTGGGTAGTAGGAGCGCCCTTCGGCAAGGCCTCGCCTCCGAAGACGCAGACGATCGGTCGGGTGATTAGCTCAGTTGGTAGAGCAGCTGACTCTTAATCAGCGGGTCGTAGGTTCGAACCCTACATCACCCACCATCGTCTTCCTCTAGCTTCCCAACAGCCTCTTGGATTTCGCGCGGCGTGGCTTAAATGCCGATGCCTGCCGCTGAACGGAATCCGACCTATGGCCGACTACGACTACGACCTTTTCGTCATCGGCGCCGGTTCGGGCGGGGTGCGGGCGGCGCGGCTGACGGCGCTGGATGGCAAGAAGGTCGCGGTCGCCGAGGAATATCGGGTCGGCGGCACCTGCGTCATCCGTGGCTGCGTGCCTAAGAAGTTCATGGTCATGGCGTCCGAGGTCAGCCACGCGCTCGAGATCGCCGAGGGCTACGGCTGGTCGTTCGACAATGCGAAGTTCGACTGGCCCACCTTCCTTGAAGCCAAGGATGTCGAGATCGCGCGCCTGTCCGGGATTTATGCCGCCAATCTGGGCAAGGCCGGGGTCGAACTGGTCCACGGCCGCGCGGTTCTGCAAGACGCCCACACGGTCGAGATCGTCGGCAAGGATCGCACAATCACCGCCGAGAAAATCCTGATCGCCACGGGCGGCCGCCCCTGGAAGCCGGACGAACTGCCGGGGATCGAGCACGCCATCACGTCCGAAGAAGCCTTCCACCTTCCGGAACTGCCCAAGCGTATCCTGATCGCAGGCGGCGGCTATATCGCGGTGGAGTTCGCCGGCATCTTCGCGGGGCTGGGCGTGGAGACAACCCTGATCTATCGCGGCCCCAACATCCTGCGCGGCTTCGACGACGATGTGCGCGCGCACCTGGCCGGAGAGATCGAAAAGCGCGGCATCAAGGTCATTCTGGGCTGCCAGCACGAGAAGATCGAAAAGACTGACACCGGTCTGGTCAACCACCTCGAAAACGGCATGAAGCTGGAGACGGACGTCGTCATGTTCGCCACCGGCCGCATCCCTTACGTCAAGGATCTGGGATTGGAGAGCGCAGGGGTCGATCTGAATGAGGCCGGCGCCATCAAGGTCGATCCCCATTCCAGGACGACGGCGGACAACATCTGGGCCATCGGCGACGTCACCGACCGGATGAACCTGACGCCCGTCGCCATCCGCGAAGCCGTCGCCTTCCATCAGACGGTCTATCGCGACAATCCCCAGCACTTCGACTACGAGGCCGTGGCCACCGCCGTCTTCAGCCAGCCGCCGGTCGGGGTCGTGGGCCTCAGCGAGGCCGAGGCACGTCGCTCCTGCTCCAACGGCGTCGATGTCTATGTCACCCGGTTCCGGCCGATGAAATACGCCTTCACCGGCTCGGATGAGCGGGTGCTGATGAAGCTGGTGGTCGATGCCGACAGCCAGCGGGTGGTCGGCGTCCATATCGTCGGCCCCGACAGCCCCGAGATGATTCAGTTGGCCGCCATCGCGGTAAAAGCCGGCTTGACCAAGGCGCAGTGGGACGCCACTTGCGCCGTCCACCCGACCATGGCGGAAGAGCTGGTCACGCTGAAGGAGAAGCAGTCGGGCGCGACCTCGGCCGGCTGACGCTTGCCCTCAGGGCCTGGGCCGCTCGCGGAACCGTTCCAGCAGGTCTAGCCTGGCGCTGAAGGGCACGGGCGTCACGGCCGGTCCCCGATTGCCGAAGTTCATCAGCCGGGTGTCCACACGGGTAGCCGCAGACCAGCGCGGCCGCCCGACGCCGTTGGGATCGCCCGAGCGCGCGAAGGCGGTCCAGTAGCCCATCATGGCCTCCGACGCCTTCCGGTCCCGATCCTCGACCGGATACGGCAGGGTGTTCAACGTGCCGAACACATAGGGCCGCTCGATCGCATGGGTCGCGCCGCCATGCGGCTCCGGATTCTGCGGCGACGAGATATCGAACCGATAGAGCCAGGCCGGATGGCCCGCCTTGGCATGCAGCCGCGCCAGCATCCGGGCCGGCTCGGAGAACACCAGATCCGTGATCGCCAGCTTGTCGAACGCCTCCAGCCCGCCATAGGCCTGGACGGCGTCGGCGCGCTCGAGCCAAGTCATGTCGTCGTCGATCTGACCATAGCCGTTGCGATCCGTGGGCCGCATCCACCAGAACTCGGCGCTGTTGCTGCCGATGATGAAGGGCACCGGGGCCTGACGCCCCGCCTTGAAGGCCGCCTCTACCGTGGACGGCACGACCCGCCCGTCGATCAGCGTCAGGTCGCCGTTGGCGAAGACCGGAGGCGGCGTCAGGAACAGATCGGCCGGCGCCGCGCGCAAATCCGCCGCCGTTCGCAATCCCGCGCCATAGGCCCAGACCTCGCCGCGCTCCCGCGCGGAGGGCGCGCCATAGGCGCCCTTACGGTCCAGCGGCGTCTGCAACTCCCGCCCCAGGCCGGACTGAACGATCGCCCGATCGAACAGACCGCGCGCCGGCGGAGAAATCATCAGCCGCGTGACGATAGCCCCGCCCGCCGATTCGCCGAAGATGGTCACGTTCCTGGGGTCGCCGCCAAAGGCCGCGATATTGGCGCGCACCCATTTCAGCGCCGCCGTCACGTCCATCAGACCGTAGTTGCCAGCCGCCTCGCCTGCCGGCCGCTCGGCCGCCAGCGCCGGATGATCGAAGAAGCCCAGCCGCCCCAGTCGATAGTTCAGCGTCACCACGACCATGCCGCGCTTGGCCAGGTTCGTTCCGTCATACAGCGGCGCGGTTCCCGACCCGTTCACCAGGCCGCCGCCGTGGATCCAGACCATGACCGGCGCGGGCTGAGCCGCGCTGATGGGCCGCCAGACATTCAGGTTCAGACAGTCCTCGCTCATCGGCAAGGGACCGACGCCGGGGTCGCCGTTCGGGGGCGCCTGGATGCACAGCGGACCGTAGGCCGAGGCGTCGCGCTGGCCCTGCCAGGTCGGCGCGGGACCGGGCGGTCGCCAACGCCGCTCCGCCGTCGGCGGCGCGGCATAGGGAATGTTCTTGAACGCCGCCACATCGGCATCCGCGCGTCCGTTCAGGACGCCTTGCTGAATGCGGACGGTAGGCTGGTCGGCTGCGGGCGCCATCATGAGCGAGAGGGTGGCGAAAACGCCGGCGATTGTCATGCGCACTGATTAGCAAATTACAGCGGCGCGCCAATCATCTTGCGATCACAGATCACGACACACGGTGAGAGAACCGATTTCAATGTGGCGCGTTATCGCCAAGCTGTGCGGGGTAGGCGTTGAACGAAACAGTGAAATCAAGCGACCTGACCGTCGATCTGGGCGCGGCCTTCGAGGCATCGCCCAATCCTTACGTGCTGATCACGCCTGACCTACGCATCGCCGAGGTCAACCAGGCCTATATGGATGTGACCGGAGCCAAGCGCAGCGATGTGCTGGGTCAGCCTCTCTTTGCTGCCTTTGACTCCGGCCCCGGATCCGATGCCCCTGAGAATGTTCGACAGGTCCGCGCCTCGCTTGAAAAAGCGCGAGACACACGACAACGCGATCATCTCGCCGTGGTGCGCTTTTCGATGCCTCGAGTGCTGGCTGACGGCACCGAAGGTTTTGAGGAACGCCTCTGGAGCGCCACCCATACGCCCATCCTGAACGCCGACGGCGAAGTGGTCATGCTGCTTCAGCACACCACGGATGTGACGGATCTGGCACCCGTCATCCGCCCGGATGAGCCGACCACCGCGCTGGACGCCATTGTCGGCGGCTCGGTCCTGCGTCGCGCCCAGTCGGTGCAGGAGGACAATCGTCGACTGGAGACCGAGCGCAATCGTCTCGTCGAAATGTTCATGCAGGCGCCCGGCTTCGTCGCCATCCTGTCCGGGCCGGACCACCGGTTCCAGATGCACAACGACGCCTACAGCCAGCTGATCGGCCACAGGGATATCGCCGGCAAGCCGGTCAGACAGGCCCTGCCGGAACTGGAAGGCCAAGGCTTCTACGAGTTTCTCGACAGCGTCTTCGCCACAGGCGAACCCTATGAAGGCCGCGAAAGCGCGGCCCAGCTCCAGCGCAAGCCCGACGGGCTGCTCGAAACCGTCTATCTCAACTTCATCTATCAGCCGATCCGCGACGACGCGGGCGCGGTCGTGGGCATCTTCGTTCAGGGCCACGACATCACCGAAAACGTCCTGGCCGCGCAGCGTCAGAAGCTGATGATCGACGAACTGAACCACCGCGTGAAGAACACCCTGGCCACGGTCCAATCCATCGCCATTCAGACGGCCCGCTCCAACACCGATCCGGCCAGCTTCGCCGAGACCTTCCAGTCCCGGATCATGGCGCTGTCACACACCCATAATCTGCTGACGCAAAGCCATTGGGAGGGCGCCGACCTGCGCGCCATGTTGGAGCATGAGACTGAAGCTTACGGGCCGACCCGCATAAGCCTGAATGGCCCGCCGGTGTCGCTGGAGCCCGCCGTCGTCCTGTCTCTGGGCATGATCTTCCATGAGCTTGCGACGAATGCCGCCAAATACGGAGCGCTGCACACGCCGGACGGTCGCATCCTCATCGACTGGGGTCTGGCGGATCAGCGCGACCGCAAACTGAAGCTGAGCTGGCGCGAAATCGGCGGCCCCAAAGTTACGGTTCCGGACAGAAGAGGCTTCGGTAGCCGTTTGATAGAACGAAACATTCGACATGATCTGGCGGGCGAGATCGATCTGGTCTACGCCCCCGATGGATTGATCGCGGAACTGACGGTTCCACTGGACAGGACGGCCGCACAATGACTCAACCTCTGACCGGTCGCCGTGTCCTTGTGGTCGAGGACGAGTCGCTCGTCGCCATGCTTCTGGAAACGATTCTGGAAGACATGGAATGCGTGCCGATCGGTCCCGCCTCCAATGTGGATGACGGTCAAAAGCTGGCTCGGGACACGGAAAATCTCGACGCCGCCTTGCTGGATGTGAACGTCGCCGGCCGTCAGGTCTTTCCCGTCGCCGAGGCGTTGAAGGAACGCGGCGTGCCGTTCGTCTTTTCAACCGGCTATGGCGAAGGCGGTCTGCCCGACGAATGGCGCGGCCAACCCACGATCCAGAAGCCCTTCACTGAAGCCGCCATCCGCGACGCCCTGATGAAGGCCATGGGTGTCGCCGGCGTTTAGAAACCTGCTTCAGTGCTGTTATAAAGAAGCGGCTTGCCGACCCAATAGCAAAGCTCGGCTGGCCGCGAGATGTCCCAGACGGCGAGGTCGGCAGCCTTGCCCAGTTCCACAGTGCCGATTTCGTCCAGCAGGTCCAGCGCCCTCGCCGCCTCCCGCGTTGCGCCGGCCAAGGCTTCTTCCGGCGTCAGACGGAACTGGACGCAAACCAGATTGAGCGCAGTGGTCATCGAAGCGACGGGCGAGGTGCCCGGATTGCAGTCGGTGGCGACGGCCATACGCACGCCGTGGCGGCGCAGGAGATCGACGGGCGGGGCCTTGGTCTCGCGCAGCATCAAATAGGCGCCCGGCAACAGGACGGCGACCACGCCCGCGGCGGCCATGGCGGCGACGCCTTCCTCGGTCGCATGTTCGATGTGATCGGCGGACAGAGCCTGATAGCGCGCCGCCAAGGCCGCACCGCCGCCGTTCGACAACTGGTCGGCGTGCAGCTTGACCGCAAGGCCGAGGGCGCGCGCCCTGTCGAAGAGACGCGACACTTCTGCAGTGGAGAAGGCGATGGGCTCGCAATAGGCGTCGACCGCATCGACTAGGCCCTCGGCATGGGCGGCGGGCAGGATCTCGTCGATGGCCAGATCAACATAGGCGGCCCGGTCGTCGCGATATTCAGGCGGCACGGCATGCAGACCCAGATAGCTGGTGCGGACACGCACCCCGCCCTCGCGCCCGATCCTGCGCGCGACGCGCAGCATCTTCAGCTCCGTCTCAAGGTCGAGACCATAGCCGGACTTGATCTCGACGGTGCTGACTCCGGTGGCCTTCAGCCCCGCCAACCGCGTCATGGCGGAGGCGAACAGGTCATCTTCCGACGCGGCGCGCGTGGCCTTCACCGACGAGACGATGCCGCCGCCGGCCCGCGCGATCTCTTCATAGGTCGCGCCGACCAGCCGCTGTTCGAACTCGGCCGAACGGTCGCCGCCGAACACTAGGTGGGTGTGGCAGTCGATCAGGCCAGGCGTGATCCATCGCCCGTCCAGCCGCACGGTTTGAGCCGCCTCCACAGCCTGCAGGTCAGCGCGTGGCCCCACCCAGGCGATGCGGCCATCGGCGACGACCACGGCGGCGTCATGGATGGCGCCATAAGGGACCGGTCCCTCGGCCATGGTGGCGACATGGCAATCGATCAGCAGACGATCGGCCTTCATCAGCGAGGCTCCTTTGCTAAAACGGGTGAATGGGCTGACGAGAAGCGCGCCATCAGATCGTAGCGGTCGCCGGGAAAAATCTGCCACACCCGCGTGACCCCCTGTCCGTCCCGCCATGTCCGGCGTTCGACGCACAGGCAGGCGGCGCCGGGCTTGAGTTCCAGTAGGCGTGCGGCGCGGGCATCGGCCGCGATCGCTGAAATGCGGTTCTCAGCCTCGGTCCAGGGCGCCGAGTCCAGCAGCCAGCTTCCCGGCGGAACCGTATGAAAATCGACGTCTATGGCTTGAGGCGCCGCGCCGAGCGCGATGAGCCTGTGTTCCAAAGCCAGGGGCGCGCCGTCGGCGCTGTGCAGACAGGTCAGGTCCAGCAGAAGACCACCGGATGCCAGTTCGATTTCGTCCTCACCGTCCGGCTTGCGTGCGATCCGCTCCAGCAGGACATAGCCGTAAGCCTGCCCGCGCTCGATCACCTCGGCCCGCAGGTCGGGAATAGCCAGGACGGCGGCGTGGGCCTTGGGTTGGGCGACGAAGGTGCCGGCGCGACGTCGGCGCGTCACCAGCCCCCGCCCCGCCAGTTCCGAAATGGCCTTGGACACCGTCATGCGCGAACAGTCGTAGCGTTCGGTCAGCTCATGCTCGAACGGAATGCGGTCGCCGGGCGATAGCGCGCCGGACAGGATAAGCCCCTCAAGATCGGCATAGATGCGGCGATGCAGGCTCACCCCAACACCGCCGACAAGGCCTTGCGATAGCGCGCCTCGATGCCGTCCCGCGCGATATGGCGGCCGTCTTTCACGACCTCCCGCCCCGCGCGCCACACCGAACGGATCGAGCCCGCCGGCGCGCCGAAGATCCAGCTGTCGAGCACCGCATCGCCCGACCGTCCCGCAAAGGCGACGCCGCTCGTATCCAGCGACACGATGTCCGCCGACGCCCCGACGCTCAGACCCGACGCCGCGCCCGTCGCCTGGACGCCGCCCGCCAGCGCGCGATCGAACAAGGCGCGGCCCGTCGAACGTTCAGGGTCCGCCATGACGGCGCGACCGCGCAGCGCCAGCCGCTGGCTGTACTCCAGCATTCGCAGTTCCTCGGCGACGCCGATCTGCACGTTGGAATCGGTCCCGATGCCGAACCGCCCGCCGGCGCGCGTGAAATCGACCGCCGGGAAGACGCCGTCGCCCAGATTGACCTCGGTGATCGGGCACAGGCCGACGACGGCGTCGCGCGCGACGACGCCGCGCCACTCGGCCTCAGTCACATGCGTGGAATGTATCAGGCACCAACGCGGATCGATCGGCGCATTGGCCAGGAGCCATTCGACCGGCCGCGCGCCCGACCAGGCCAGGCAGTCCGTGACCTCCTTGGTCTGTTCCGCCACATGGATATGGATCGGCCCATCGCCCGCCAGCGAAGGCATGGCCGTCAGTTCATCCGGACTGACCGCGCGCAGGCTGTGCGGCGCGACCCCGACCACGGCGTCGGGCAGATCGGCGGTCAGGGCCCGGCATCGCGCGACCAGATCGGCAAACCCGTCCAGATTGTTGATGAAACGCCGCTGTCCATGCGCCGGCGGCTGTCCGCCGAACCCGGCATGGGCGTAGAAAACCGGCAGCAGGGTTAGGGCGATGCCCGTCGCCTGCGCCGCCGCTACGATCTGCGCGGCGATCTCGGCTCGGTCCAAATAGGCCGCGCCCGACGGGTCGTTGTGCAGATAATGGAACTCGGCGACGCGGGTGAAGCCGCCCTCCAGCATTTCCATGAACGCTAGGGCGGTGATGGCCTCGATCTCTTCCGGACCGCCTCGATCCAGAAAGCGGTACATCAGCTCGCGCCACGTCCAGAAGTCGTCGTCCGAAGGCCCTCTAGCCTCGGTAAGGCCCGCCATGGCGCGCTGAAAGGCGTGGCTGTGGACATTGGCGACGCTCGGCAAGGCGATACCGCCCCCTGCGTCCACCGGGCTGCGCGCAACGTCTGTTTCCAGACTGACGATCCGCCCGCCAGCCACGCCGATCCTCACGTCGTGTGCCCAGCCGTCCGGCAAAAGGGCCGCCCCGAACCAGAGGGTGCGATCCACAGGCTGCGGCGGAAGGGTCACTGGACAGGTCCATGTCATTGCGATCAATATGTCTAGACATACCACGATGGATCGATTTGGCGAGGGAGGCCGAACGGATGCAGGACTGGCTGACCATCCACGAAGGTTCGGCCCCGCTGGTGATCGGCCTGCCGCATACGGGTACCGACATTCCGGCCGCCATCAAGGCGCGGATGACCTCACCCTGGCTGGCCCGCAAGGACGCGGACTGGTGGGTAGATCGGCTGTACGACTTCGCGATCGACATGGGCGCAACCTTGGTGCGCACGGGCGTGTCGCGCAGTGTCATCGATGTGAATCGCGATCCGTCAGGCGTCTCCCTCTATCCCGGTATGACCACGACCGGCCTGTGCCCGACCGAGACCTTCGACGGGGAGCCGTTATATCGCGCAGGTCAGGAGCCCGACGCGGCCGAGATCGCCGAGCGACGCGCGACGTGGTTCGATCCCTATCACGCCGCCCTGCAAGCCCAGCTGGATCGACTGCGCAGGTCCGGTCCGGTCGTCCTCTACGACGCCCATTCGATCCGATCTGTCGTGCCGCGCCTGTTCGAAGGCGAACTGCCTCAGTTCAGTATTGGCGACAACGACGGCGCCACCTGCGCCGGTGAGCTGACGCAGGCTGTCGACAAAGCCTGTGCGATCAGCGGCGACAGTGTCGTCGTCAACGGCCGCTTCAAGGGCGGCTGGACCACGCGCCACTACGGCCGTCCCGAGGCCGGTCTTCACGCCATCCAGATGGAACTGGCTGACCGGGGCTACATCCTCGATCCCGCCGGCCCGGTGTCGCCGAACAACTGGCCCAGCCGCTATGAGCCGGACCGCGCCGAGCCGATGCGCGGCCATCTGCGCCGCATCCTGACCGCCTGCATCGCCTTCGCCGAGAGCCAACGATGAACACGCCCAACGCTCGGATCGTCCGCAGCCCGCGCGGACCGAAAAAGACCGCCAAGACCTGGGCCGCCGAGGCGGCCATGCGCATGCTGATGAACAACCTCGATCCCGAGGTTGCCGAGCGGCCTCAGGACCTCGTCGTCTATGGCGGCATCGGCAAGGCGGCCCGGGATTGGGCGGCGTTCGACAGGATTGTCGAGGCCCTGCAGGCGCTCGAGGCCGATGAAACCCTGCTGGTGCAATCGGGCAAGCCGGTCGGCGTCTTCCGCACGCATGCGGACGCCCCGCGCGTGCTGATCGCCAACTCCAACCTGGTGCCGAAATGGGCGACCTGGGAGCATTTCAACGCACTCGATCGCAAGGGTCTGATGATGTACGGCCAGATGACGGCTGGATCATGGATATACATCGGCACCCAGGGCATTGTTCAGGGCACCTATGAGACCTTCATGGAGGCCGGTCGCCAGCACTACGGCGGCGACTGGTCGGGCAAGTGGATCCTGACCGCGGGCCTGGGCGGAATGGGCGGGGCCCAGCCCCTGGCCGCGACAATGGCCGGTGCTTCCTGCATCACGATCGAATGCCAACGCAGCCGCATCGAGGTCCGCCTGCGGACACGCTACGTCGACGTCATGGCCGAAACCCTGGACGAGGCCCTGGCGCTGCTGGAGCAATCGTTCCGGCACAAAAAACCCTTGTCGATCGGCTTGTTGGGCAATGCAGCCGATCTGTTGCCTGAAATGGTTCGCCGCGGCGTGCGGCCCGATCTGGTCACCGACCAGACCAGCGCGCACGATCTGATCAACGGCTATCTCCCCTCGGGCTGGACCGTCGCGGAGTGGGAAGACAAACGCGTCAGCGATCCCGACAGCGTCGCCGCCGCTGCGCGCGCCTCCATCGTCGCTCATGTGAAGGCCATGCTGGACTTTCAGGCGATGGGCGTGCCGACCACCGACTACGGCAACAACATCCGTCAGGTCGCCTTCGACGCGGGCGTGACGAATGCTTTCGACTTCCCCGGCTTCGTGCCCGCCTACATCCGCACACTGTTCTGTCGGGGGATCGGTCCGTTCCGCTGGGCGGCCCTCACCGGCGATCCGGAAGACATCAAAAAAACAGATGCGGCGATGAAGCGCCTGTTCCCCGAGAACGCGGGTCTGCATCGCTGGCTTGGCATGGCGGGCGAGCGCATTGCCTTTCAAGGGCTTCCGGCCCGTATCTGCTGGATCGGATTGGGTGATCGACACCGCGCCGGTCTGATGTTCAACGACATGGTGGCGTCGGGCGAACTGTCCGGCCCCATTGTGATCGGCCGCGATCATCTGGACAGCGGCTCGGTCGCCAGCCCGAACCGCGAGACCGAGGCCATGGAGGACGGATCGGACGCCGTGTCCGACTGGCCGCTGCTGAACGCTCTGTTGAACACGGCCTCTGGCGCCAGCTGGGTGTCGCTGCACCACGGCGGCGGCGTCGGCATGGGCTATTCTCAGCACTCGGGCGTCGTCATCGTCGCCGACGGCACGCCGGAGGCCGCCCAACGGCTTGAGCGAGTGCTGTGGAACGACCCCGCGACGGGCGTCATGCGTCACGCCGACGCCGGCTATGAGATCGCCCGCGCGGCCGCGCGCGAGCACGAACTGAACCTTCCGAGCCTGAAGGCCTGAGCCATGACCGCGATCACCCTCGGCCAATCGCCTCTCACCTTGGCGCAGCTTCGTGCGGTGCTGGAGGGGGCCGCTACCGTCTCATTGACGCCCACCGCCTGGACCAATGTGGACAGGGGCGCAGCGACCATCGCCGCCATCGTGGCCGAGGGGCGCACCGTCTATGGCGTCAACACCGGCTTCGGTCTGCTGGCCAACACCTCCATCGCGCCTGAAGATCTGGAAACGCTGCAGCGTAATCTGGTCCTCAGCCACGCCTGCGGGGTCGGGCCGCTACTGCCGGATGCGGTGACGCGTCTTCTGATGGTGCTGAAGATCGCCAGTCTGTCGCGCGGCGCCTCGGGCGTTCGGCGCGAAACGCTGGAGGCCCTGATCGCCCTGGTAAACGCGGACATCCTGCCCTGCATTCCGTCGAAGGGATCGGTGGGCGCCTCGGGCGACCTGGCGCCCCTGGCTCATATGTCCTGCGTCCTGATCGGCGTGGGCGAGGCGCGGCTGAACGGCGAAACCTTGGAGGCCGAAGCGGCTCTGGCGAAGGTCGGCCTTACGCCTCTGACGCTGGGCCCGAAGGAAGGCCTGGCCCTGCTGAACGGCACCCAGTGTTCGACGGCGCTGGCCCTTGCCGGTCTGTTCGCGGCCGAGGCGGCGTTCGCCGCCGGAATCGCTGCCGGAGCCTTGTCGGTCGATGCGCTGAAAGGTTCCGACGCACCCTTCGATCATCGCATCCACGCCCTGCGCGGCCAACCGGGCCAGATCGCCGTCGCCGCCCGCCTGCGCGAGTTGATGGCCGGCTCCGCCATCCGCGACAGTCACCGCGACGACTGCACCAAGGTACAGGACCCCTACTCCCTGCGCTGCCAGCCCCAGGTCATGGGCGCAGTCCTTGATGTGCTGACCAGCGCCGCCGCCACGCTGGCGCGTGAAGCCAACGCCGTGACCGACAATCCGCTGGTCTTCATCGAGGATGGCGACGTGATCTCGGGCGGAAACTTCCACGCCGAACCCGTTGCTTTCGCTGCCGATCAGATCGCCATGGCTCTGTGCGAGATCGGCAATATTTCGGAACGTCGCACCTCGATCCTGGTCGATCCCAAGATGAGCGAACTGCCGGCCTTCCTGGTCAAGGAAAGCGGGCTGAACTCCGGTTTCATGATCGCCCAGGTGACGGCGGCCGCCCTGATCGCCGAGAACCGCATGGTCGCCCATCCATGCAGCGTGGACACCGTGCCGACCAGCGCCAATCAGGAAGACCACGTCAGCATGGCCACTCACGGCGCGCGGCGCCTGCTGGACATGGCCGAGAACACGGCGACTGTCGTCGGCATCGAGCTTCTAGCGGCGGCGCAGGGGCTGGAATTCCATCGGCCGCTCACCAGCTCGCCGGCGCTGGAACAGGTTTTCGCCATCGTGCGAGAAGCCGCCGCCCCCTATGCCAGCGACCACTATTTCGCTCCGGACATCGCTCGCGCGACCGACGCCGTGCGCGCGGGTCGGTACCGGATCTTTGCGGCGGACCTGCTACCCTCGGCCTGATCCGGCTCAGCCGCCGAGAACACCCAGGTGTTCCAGCAGGATGGCCGTGCCCAGACCGATGAGGGCCACGCCGCCGATGATCTCGGCCGTCTTGCCGAAGCGCGTGCCCACGGCCTTGCCGATCAGCATGCCGATGGTGGTCAACACGAAGGTGGTGAAGCCGATCGAGGCGGCGATCACCCAGATATTGGCTCCGATGAAGGCCAGCCCCACGCCGACGGCCGCAGCGTCGATGCTGGTGCCGACCGCCGTCGCCACGAGCGCCCAGGGGCCGGACCGGCGCGGCGCCTCATCTTCGTCCGCGCCGCGAGGTTGAACGCCTTCCCAGATCATCTTGCCGCCGACGATCAGCAGCAGGGTGAAGGCGATCCAGTGATCCACCTTTTCGACCAGCCCGGCGGCGATGATGCCCAGTCCCCAGCCGATCAGGGGCGTGATCGCCTCGATCACGCCGAAGACCAGACCGGCCTTGACGGCGTCCTTGACGGCGGGTCGATGCGACGCCCCGCGTCCGACGGCGGCCGCAAAGGCGTCCGTGGACATGCTGAGCGAAAGAATGGCGATGGCGCCTGGGGTCATGAAACAGCACTCGACCGGACGCGTGACAGCGGTCCTGCACCGGCCGGTCGCGGCGTCAGGACACGCTGGTCTCGCTAGGCGGTGATTCCGCTGATCGCGCCACGCGCCGAAACGCGAGTATGTTGACGCGATCCCGACGACGAACGCCGGAAGCTACTCCCCAACAGGAGGCGGCTCTCTACACGCCGCTTCGCGCGCTTGGCAACCTCGCAGGTCGATCAGCCGCCCGACTTAGGAGCCATGACGGCGCATCATCACGCGCCGAGGCCGATGCGCCCGCCGGTTGGCGCTCGACCGTCAGGGCGTAGGCGCCCATCTGATTGGGTCCATAGGCGCGAGCGCGCACGACATACCAGCCGTCGTCCGGCGCGGTCCAATCCAGCTTGGCGTGCGCGTCGGACAGGCTGTCGTCATCTGTGGCCAGGCTGGTGAAATCGCCGTCTTCGTCTTCCTTGCCCAGGTCGATGAAGGAGTCGAAGGCGTTCGAAACCATCGTCAGACGCAGCTTCTCGTCCTTCTTGGCCTGGAAGCGGTAGGCGTCGAAAAAGGCGCCTTCGTCGCTGAGCGCGGCGCTGTTCGACAGGGTTCCGCGCACGGTCGACCCGATCAGCAGGCTGCCGGGCTTGGGCTCTGGCCCGCGATCCAGCAGTTCCAGCGAATAAAGGCCCTTGCCCTCCGCATCCAGCGGCATGGCGCGGACCACATAGTTCCCGGCCGAAGGCAGGGTGAAGTTCAGCCGCGAATCCGTGCCCTCGGCCAGGCCGTCGTCATCGCTGGCCAGGGCCTCGAACTCACCGTCGGCCTTGCCGATCTCCAGATAGGCGTCGAAGTCGCCGGACCGCAGGATCGCCTGGACACGCTGACCTTCCGTTCCAGCAAAGACATAGGCGTCATAGCGTTTGCCATCGTCGCCCTGGGGGTCCTCGTCGGTGATCTCGCCCTCCACGGTTTGACCCAAAGTCGCCGTGGTCGGCGGCGGCGGCGGCGCGGTTTCGGTCAGCTTCAGCGTATAGTCGCCCTCGGCCTCGTCGCTGAATCCCCGCGCCTCGATGATGTAGTCGCCGTCGGCGTCCAAGGTGCGCGCGATGCGGGCGTCGGTGCCCGAGCCGGCGCCGTCATCATCCTCCGCAAGGACGGTATCGTCCGAAGCACGGCGAAGCGTCAGATAGGCGTCGAAGTCGCTCGACTTCATCTCGATGGCGACGCGCTGGCCGTTCGTTCCGGTAAAGCGATAGGTTTCCGCGCGCTGGCCACCGTCGTTCGTGGCGCTGTCCGAGCCCAGTTCACCCTTGATCTCGTCACCGATCGCGATGGGCTTTGACGGCGGCGCGGGCGGCGCCTCTGCCAGGCCCAGTTCGTAACGACCCAGCCCGTCTTCCAGCGACGTGGCCCGGATCACGTATTCGCCGGCCGTCGGCGCCGTGAAGGTCAGGCGTGAATTCAGCCCGCCGCCGGGCGCATCGTCGTTCGAGCTGATCTCGATGAAATCGGGACCGTTCATCCGCCCTACCCGCACCAGAGGATCGAAGGCCTCGGAGTCCAGCGTCACGACAAACCGATCGCCGGCATTGGCGCGGAAGGCGTAGGCGTCATAGCGGCCGCCGTCCTCCTGCTCTGGATCGCGGGCCGTAAGTTCGCCGCTCTGGGTCGCCCCAACGCGAATGCCGCCGGGTCGCGGCGCACGCGGCGGCGCCGGGCGTTCCTGCAACGACAGACGATAGTCGCCGCCGTCCAGTCCGCTCAACGTCCGGGCCCTCAGAACATAGGTCCCCGCCTGGTCAGGCGTGAACCGCAGCCGCGCATTGGTGCCGTCCCCCAACCCGTCGTCGTCGGACGCCAGCGGCTCGCCCGCTGCGCCGTCGTCGTAGACTTCCAGATAGGCGTCGAAAGCGTCCGATCTCAGCGTAGCTTCCAGCCGCTGCCCCGCCCGCGCCTCGAACCGATAGTCGTCGTAGCGATATTCGTCATCCGCCGCCTTGGCGTCGCCGTCCGTCAGGGCGCCGTTCACATTGGCGCCGATGCGCAACGGCTGCGCGTCTTGGGCCACGGCCGGCGCGACCGCCCACAAGAGGGCCAGGGCGCTGACAGCGGCGGCGAGCGACGGACGGTTCATGAATTCCTCCAGCATAGGCTGCAGATCATAGACGCCGAACCGTGACGGCTGTAAATCGCCGCCATCCTGATTTCCCGCCAGACGGAGCTGCCATGTCGGCCCAATCCACGCCTGCGACCCTGATCGACGGCAAGGCCTTCTCGGCCGCCCTGGTGGAACGCGTCGGCGCGGCCGTCGCCCGGCTGGAGGCCGCGCACGGCGTCAAACCCGGCTTGACGGTCGTCATCGTCGGCGAGGATCCGGCCAGCCAGATTTACGTCCGCAACAAGGGTGAGACGACGCTGCGCGCCGGCATGCGCTCCGACACCCACCGCCTGGCCGAATCGACAGGCCAGGACGAACTGCTGGCCCTGATCGCTCAGCTGAATGCGGATGCGGGCATCCACGGCATCCTGGTCCAACTGCCCCTGCCCGCCCACATCGACGCAACGGTGGTTCTGGACGCCATTTCGCCGGACAAGGATGTGGACGGCTTTCATGTCGTCAACGCCGGTCGTCTGGCCGTCGGCCTGCCGGGTCTGGTCCCCTGCACCCCCCTGGGCTGTCTGATGCTGCTGAAGGATCGGCTCGGCGATCTGTCGGGCCTGAACGCCGTCATCGTCGGCCGTTCCAACATCGTCGGCAAACCAATGGCGCAACTGCTGCTGGCCGAAAGCTGCACAGTCACCATCGCCCACTCGCGCACGCGGGATTTGCCCGAGGTCTGCCGCCGCGCCGACATTCTGGTCGCCGCCGTCGGTCGGCCCGAGATGATCAAGGGAGACTGGATCAAACCGGGCGCGACCGTCATCGACGTGGGCATCAACCGCGTTCCCACGGACGATCCCGTCAAGGCCGCCGAGGGCAAGACCCGCGTTGTCGGCGATGTCGCTTTCAAGGAGGCGGTCGAGGTCGCCGGCCGCATCACGCCGGTGCCGGGCGGCGTCGGCCCCATGACCATCGCCTGTTTGTTGGCCAACACCTATTCGGCCGCCTGCCGCCTCAACAATATCCAACCGGAGCCATTGGACGCTTGATGCATTCATTGGGCCGGTGAATAGTCCCGCTGAACGGCGCTATCGCCGAACGGGAGATGTCATGGTCCGCCTCAATGCCCGCGCCGTCGCTCTGACCGGTGCTCTGATGATCGTCCCCGCCGTGGCGGGCTGCGGCTACAACACCATTCCGACCAAGCAGGAACGCGCGGAGGCGGCCTGGGCCGGTGTGCAGAGCCAGTATCAGCGCCGCGCCGACCTGATTCCAAACCTGGTCGCGACCGTTCAAGGCGCCGCGATCCAGGAACGCACCACTCTGACCGACGTGATCAACGCCCGCGCTCGCGCCACCTCGGTCAACGTCTCGGCCGACGACCTCGATAATCCGCAGGCCTTCCAGCAGTATCAGGAAGCACAGGGCCAGTTGTCCGGCGCCCTGTCGCGCCTGCTGGTGACGGTCGAAGCCTATCCGCAACTTCAGGCCAACCAAAACTTCCTGACCCTGCAGTCCCAACTGGAAGGCACCGAGAACCGCATTCAGATCGCGCGCCGCGACTACAATGAGGCCGTGCGCGACTACAACACGACCTTGCGCACCTTCCCGCAGGTGATCTGGGCCAAGACCCTGCACGGCGGGTCGCAGCCGATGCAGTTGTTCACCGCCACCGCCGCCGCCCAGTCGGCGCCGCAAGTCAACTTCAACCTGAACGCCCCGCCCGCCAACGCCTCGGCGCCCGGCGGCGGCGCACCGGCCGTGGCGCCGGGCGCGATCCCGCCCGCCCAGTGACGACCATCCAAGCGGCGGCGCGGCGTTCGCCGGGAGTCGCCGCCCTCCTTTTCAGCCTTGTCATCGCCTTGCTGCTGGTTCTGCCGGCGACGGCGCAGAGCAAGATCGACTTCCCGCCCCTGACCGGCCGCGTGGTCGATCAGGCCAATCTGCTCGATCCGGCGACGGAACAGGCCCTGACCGAAAAGCTGGCGGCGCTGGAAGCCAGTTCGACCGACCAGTTGGTCGTCGTGACGGTCAACAGTCTTCAGGATCAGGAGATCGAGGACTACGGCTATCAGCTGGGTCGCGCCTGGGGCATCGGTCAGAAGGAGAACGATAACGGCGCCTTGCTGATCGTCGCACCGAATGAACGCAAGGTCCGCGTGGAGGTCGGCTATGGGCTGGAGCCCATTCTGACCGACGCCTTCTCGTCCCAGGTCATTCGCAACGACATCCTACCGTCGTTTCGAGACGGCGATTACCAGGCGGGCGTGATCAAGGGCGTCGACGCCCTCATAGCTCAGTTGTCGCTCGACCCGGCGGAGGCGCAGGCGCGCGCCCAGGCCGCCGCGGCCGAGCAAGCCGACACCAAAGGCGAATCCATCATTCCGCTGGTCATCATCGCCGGGCTTTTCCTGTTCATCTTCTTGATCGCCATGCGGTCCGGACGCGGACGACGCAGCAATGTCAGCTCAGTCCTGTTGTGGGCGGCGTCAGAGGCTCTGCGGAACTCCGGCAAAGGCGGCGGCGGTTGGGGCGGTGGCGGCGGCTTTGGCGGTGGCGGGTTCGGCGGTGGCGGCGGCAGTTTCGGCGGCGGCGGCGCGTCGGGGGGATGGTGATGCAGATCACGGACAACGACCGCGCCCGCATCGCCGAAGCCATAGCGGCGGCCGAGCGTCAGACGTCGGGTGAAATCTTCTGCGTCGTCGCGCGTCGTGTCTCGACCTATGTGGACGTCAGCCTGGCCTGGGCGGCGGCGATGGCGCTTTTGGCCCCGATCGTCTTCGTTCCGTTCGTGCTAGATCTTCGCTGGCCCAGCGATGGCTGGGAGGCGGCCCACCAGGCCGCGCAAGAGGCCACGACGGCGCAGGCCTTGGGCCTTTATGCCCTGTCGCAGGCCGTCGTCTTCGTTGCTGTCTTTCTAATGACCCGTATCCCAGCCGTGCGCCGTCTCGTGACGCCCGCCGGCGTCAGGCGCGGCCGCGTCAGGGAGGCGGCCCTGCATCAGTTCATGGCCCAAGGCGTCCATGTCACGCAGGAGCGCACGGGCGTGCTGATCTTCGCGGCGATGGACGAGCATCAGGTCGAACTAATCGCCGATGAGGGCATCTACGCCAAGGTCGATGAGGACGCCTGGGCTCAGGCCGTCGCCGTCCTGACCCGCGAACTGCGCGCCGACCGCCCCGTCGGTGGTTTCGCGGCCGCCATCGGTCTGTGCGGCGAGGTTCTGGCCCGCCACTTTCCACCGCGCGCCGACAATCGCAATGAGTTGCCCGATCATCTGATCCTGCTCTGATCGTCGCATCGGGGTCGCATTCGCGGGCCAGAAGGCCTAGCCCACGGTCAACGTTCAAACAGCCGCCAGTTCATGCCTCGCCTTCTTACCTACAATGTCCACCGCTGCGTCGGCACGGATCGCCGTCTGGATGTCGGCCGGATCGTCGCCGTCATTGCCGAATTCGAGCCGGACATCGTCTGCCTGCAGGAACTGGACGTGGGCCGCGCGCGCACGGGCGGGGTCGATCAGGCCGAGGCGATCGCCGACGGTCTGGCCATGACCTCGCGTTTCCATCCAGCGATGCGGGTCGAGGCGGAACAGTACGGCGACGCCATCCTGACCCCGCATCCCGAACGGCTGATCCGCGCCGGCGCCTTGCCGACGGTGAGCGGCATTCCGGGCCTGGAACCGCGCGGCGCGATCTGGTCGGAAATCGAGATCGACGGCACGGCCGTCAACGTCATGAACACCCACCTGGGTCTGGTTCCGCGCGAGCAGCGGCTTCAGGCCGCGGCTCTGGCCGGATCCGGCTGGATCGGCGGATGCGAGGGACCGATCCTGCTGGCCGGCGATTTCAACGCCACTTCGATCACACGCCCCTATCAGACCCTATGCCGCACCCTGCAGGACTGCCAGCGTCAGTTGGGCCAGAAGCCCAGCGTAAAGACCTTCCCGTCGGCCTTCCCCGCCATTCGCATCGACCACTGTTTCGTCAGCCCGCATATCCGCATCCGCGCGGTACGATCCGCCTTCTCGCCCCTGGCCCGCGTCGCCTCGGACCACCTGCCGCTGATCGTCGATTTCGAGGTCGTTCAACCCGGCGCGTGACCGCCCTCGGACGCTGGTCGCGTGCGTTGCGAACGGTTCAGACGCTTCCAAGGCCGCCAGGCGTCGCTGGACGACGTCGGGTCGCCCAACTGCCATTCGGCGAACATCCGCTGGATACGCGTCGGCGGCTCCGAGCCCAGCGGCTTCAGCCGATCGGTTTCGAAGTTGCAGATCGCCTGCCCCACCGAGCCGAAGACGCCCTCGACCGCCGCATAGTCTTCCGTCGCAACGCCCAGCCAGTGAGCAATCGTCCGGTGACGGTGCGCCGTGATGAAGGCCCGACCGGCCGCATCGACAGGCTCGGCGGCGATGTCGCATTCTGTATCTAGGCCCATCGACCGGTTGTTCAGATTGGTGGACCCGATCCGCAGAAGCCGATCATCGATAATCGTCACCTTGGCATGGACGATGATCCGGTCGCCGTCGGCGGTCAGCGGGGCGAAGGCGAAAAAGCGGTTGTATTTGTCCGCCTGCTCCAGCCGGTGCAGCACCTCGGCCCGGGCCGTGTCCATGGTCATGCTGTCGAACCAGCTCGGGCTCTTGGCGGTCGAGATGACGATGACTTGCGGTCCATCCACCTCGGCCAGTCGTTCGGCCAGCGCGGCGGCGATGACCGGCGAGGTGAAATACTGGTTTTCGATATAGATCAACCGCTTGGCGCGCCGGATGGATTCCAGGTGCAAGGCCTCGCTCTCGCGCACCTCCTGCCGCCCCGACCATTTCGGCTCGGTGCGGGCGATGCCGACGGGCACGTCCGTCATCTGCACCGGCACGCCATCGGGCCAGGGATCGTCCTCGACGTCGTCCGCGATGGTGCGCTCCCAGGTCGCCTTGAACCAGCGTTCGCGCGCCAGATCGCCCAGCGCCCGCGCCGCAGGGCCGTCCATCACGCTCATCACCTCGTGACGCGCCTTGCAGATCAGGCCGCTGGGGAGGGCGCGGCGCGGGTCGCCGTCCAGATGTTCGTCGGAATCCCAGCGATCGGTCGAGATGTCGCCGCCGCCGCAGAAGGCCACCTTGTCGTCGATGACAACCACCTTCTGGTGATGACAGGCGCCGATAGGGCCGGGGGAATCGAGCCGGAACTCCACCATCCGCTTACGGAACCAGCGCTGCGCCTTGTGCGGATAGAAGCCTTGCGACGCGGCGATCAGCAGCGGCGATTTCCAGATGAGCAGTCGCACATCAAGGTCCGGCTTCTTCTTGACCAGCATCCGCAGTTGGCGACCGATCTCGGCCGATTTGTCGCCGGGCCGCGTCTCCGGATCCAGATGAGTGCGTGGATCGAACTGCCATCCCAGCAGCACGATGGAGCGTTGGGCCTTGTGAATCGCAGACGAGAGGGCGTCGAAATAGGCCTCGTTTTCCATCAGCACCGAAAAACGGTGCGCGACGGCGGACGTCCACAGGGCGGGGCCCGGTTCCAGCAGGCTGCCTTCGTAACTGTCGCCGGCTAAAGTCATGCGACCTATCTGTCTGATTCGCGTGACATGGTGTCGAAGCGCCTGCATCCTCCGTTCCACGCGCGTGTCCTTCGGTCAATCTTTCAGGGCGGGATTGTGACGTTCGCCGATTTGGCGCATAAGGAGCGTAGCCATACAGGCTGCGAGGGAGGGTAGAATGCAGGCGCTTGTCGAACTGATCGCTGGCTTCATCGCCCTGCTGGCCGCCGCCGTCCTGACGCAGTTCGGCGTCGACACCCACAACCCCAACCACGGCGACCGCGAAGTGCGTCGTGTGGTGGAGTGTCGTGACACCGGCTCCAACACCACGCTGCTTTCCGAATCCAAGCGCGACTGCTGAACGCTGCGGCGCTTTGCGCTGCATGACGCGGTTCATCGACAGGTTGCGGGCTTGAGTCGGTTTCGTCCGCATCGATCATGCTCTAGGGTTTCCTCGGCGCTGTCGGACGCCCGCGTAGAGATCGAGTTTTTGAGCTTATGAAGTCTCCCAAACGGCCGCCGCTGAAGCTGACCGACGACGAGGCCGTCGCGCCGGCTGATCTTTCGTCCTCAGATGAAATGCCGGTCGAGGAGGCGACAACGTCGCTCGACCCGATCTCCGAGCCTAATTTCGAGATCGTGCAGCCGACGTTTGAGCCCCCGATGTCGGAGCGTCGTCGCCGTCGCCTGCTGGAAGAGCAACGGCAGGCCGAGGAACGCGCCCTTGCCGCCGAACGGGGCGCCGCCCCCGTCAATGCGAAACCGACACCAGAGACTCCTGTCGACATGGCCGTCGCCGCCGGTCAGCCGCCCGCGCCGTTCGAGCTGTCCAAACCGCCGGCTGTGAAGACCGTTCAAGCCAAGGCCCAGCCCGAGCCGTCCGGGCGCCACGCCTATTTGATCGCAGGCGTCGCCTCCGCCCTGTGGATCGGCGGCGTCGCGTCCTGGGCCGCATATGAGTTCGGCGCCGGCGGGGCCGAACTGGACCCGCTGCGGATCGCCATCTACGCCCTGATCGCCCTGGCCCCTGCGGGCCTGGCCATCATGCTGGCCCATGCCGTCCGACAGGGCGCCGGTCTGGCCGCAGAGACGCGTCGCGCCCGCCAACTGGCCGAGGCCCTGGTGGCCCCGACAGCCCTGGCCGCCCAGCAGACCGGCGAGGTGCTTCAGTCGCTGCGCTCCGACATCGATCACGCCACTCTGGCGGCGGAACGCGCACGCAACGACATGGCCCTACTTCGAGAGGCGCTGGCCCAGGAGACAACGCGCCTGAACGAGGCGGCCGAGAACGCCGGCCGCACTGCGCGTCGTCTCACGGAAAACCTAGGCCGCGAGCGCGACCAGATGCAGACTCTGGGCATCCATCTGGATACGCAGGCGTCGGGCGTCATCGACGCTGTAGAGCGTCAGTCGCGAATGGTCGCCGACGCCTCTGATTTGGCTCAGGCGCAGCTTCGTGAAGCGGAGGCCGCCCTCGCCGCGCGCGCCGCCGACCTCGCCGCCGCCGCAGGCGAAGCCCAGGACGCCGCCCGCGTGGCGTCCGACGATCTGGCGCGCCAGACCATCCGACTTGAGAACGCCGGTTCGGGCGTCGCCGAGCAGATCCAGTCCGTCGAGGAAGGCCTCAGCCAGCAGCGCGCCGCCCTGGTCACCGCCGCCTACGCCCTGCGCACCGATCAGGAGGATTTTTCGGCCCAGGTCGAAAGCCAGCGCGCTCAACTGATCGAGCATCTCTCCGCCACGCGCAGCGCCGCGGGCGATCTGGATCGCACCACCCAGACCTCGGTCGAGTCCATGCGCGATCTGGTCGAGGCGGCCACCGACCAGTTCCGCGCTCTCGTCGACATGTCGCAACGCGAGGCCGACGGCTTCGACTCCGCCACCAAGCTCGCCCTCGACCGCTTCGAGGCCCTGGCGGCCGAGGCTCGCGACGCCCTCATGGAAGAGACACGCCGCGCTCTGGAGCAGATGCGCGCCACGGCCGAGGATTCTCGCGCCGCCGCCGCCGACGCCGCCGAACAGGCGCGTCTGCGCACCGACCGCCTGGGCGAATCCTTGTTCGACGCGGCCCAAAAGGCCGACACCGCCGCCGACGCCCGCATCGCCGACGCCCGCCGCATCGTCACCGAAACGTCCGGCTTGGTCGAAGAGACCGGCGAGCGGATGGTCAGCCGCCTGGAAACCCTGGTGGCACGTCTCAACAGCGCCTTGTCAGAAATCGACACCGCCGTCGCCGACATCGACGAGCGCGCTGCGCGCCTGCCTCAGGAAGCTCGCGCTCGCGCCGACGCCGTGCGCGCCACGGTCGAGGAAGGCCTGGCCTCCCTTTCCGCCGCCTCGCGCAAGGCGGCCGAGGACACCGAGGCGCTGGATGTCGGCTTCCAGGATCGCGTGCGCCGAAACTACGACATGCTGACCGAGGCCGTGCGTCTGATGGGCGTGGTGTCGGGCGATACGACGCCGGCGCGTCGTCGCGAGCCGGCCGCAGAGATCGAAGCCCGGCCCGAACCTCGTCCCGAGCGCCGGACCGATCGCCCAACGCCTCCTGCCACGCCGCCCGTCGAAGAGCGGCGATTCGGTCTACGCAGTCGCCTGCGGCTCGAGCCTGCAGAGACGCCCCCGCCGGCGACGGACAAGGGCCTGGATTGGAGCGATCTGATCGACGGCGACGACGACAACGAGGCGCCGCTGGAGTTGGACACGCCCTCCCCTTCGCCTGCCGAGGCCGAAGCCCTGTCCGACCGGGTCGCCGCCGCCATTCGGCGCATGGGGGTCGATCCCAACGCCCTTCTGCCTCGTTCTCGCGTCGAAGAGGCCGCCCGCGCCTTCAGCAATGGCGACCCCGACGCCGCGCGTCAGATCGTGCGTCGCGTCGCGCCGGCCGCTGTCCGCAGCGTGTCTCGCCGTGTCCTCAGCGACGCCGAACTGCGCGCCGACGCCGAACGCTATGTCCGCAACTTCGCGGTCATGCTGAACGCTTCCGCCCGCGCTGGAGACAGCGCAGCGGTTCAGTCCAGCCTGGCCTCGGACAGTGGTCGCGCCTTCATGTTGCTGGATGCGGCGGTCGGCGACCTGGGCTAAGACTTTTGCGGACTTGACGGCGTCCGGAAGTTACAGCCTCTTGCACGTCACCGAACTGTCATGGATGGGGCTATGGCTGGCACGATGAACCAAATCGACAGTCGTGCCAGTGGTGATCGCCGCCCTGGCATCATCATCTGCGCCTATGACGGCGACGATGACGGGTGGGATTTGGTCGAGGATCTGTCGGGCGAAATCTGGAGCCCCAGCGGGGCCCGCGCTGTGCCTATCGCCGCCGCCGATCCCGACGAACTGGCCTCGACCCTGGCCGCCCGTCTCGGCAGCGGGGAATGCCGGGCCGTCCTCCTGGTCGGACGCACGCAAAAGGGCGCAGGCTTCCGGGTCCAGATGCGCGCGGAAAACCGCACTCTCGACTACAAGCACCGCCTGTCCAGCACCGGGCCGGGCGTGGCCCGCACCACGGCGCCCGTCGCCGACATGGTTCGCGCCCTGACCGCAGCCGGGCTGCAAGCCGACGCCTCGTCCGACATCGAGGAGGACGCCGGCTCTTACCTGCTCTACCGCGTGCTCTCGGACCTTCCGGATGGGCCGCTGACGCCATCGATCGGCCTGCTACGCGCGCCCGCCCCCGCCAACGAAGCGGCGGTGCGCAAGGGCGTCAAGGCCGCCGCCTCGGCCATGGCCAGCCACCTGACGCCGCTGCCGCGCGCCGGTTAACCTTCCTGGGTCGCAGACATCGGCGAACTGGCGGTTTAGGGTTTCGAAATGACAGTGAGTCGCAACCTGATCATCTTCGCCGCATTGAGCGGCGCCTTGGCCGTGGCGCTGGGCGCCTTCGCCGCGCACGGCGCCGGGCCGCAGATTAAGACCCTGCTGACCACCGGCGCCCAATATCAGGTCGTCCATGCGGTCTTCGCCTTCACCTGCGCCCAATGGACCGGTGGCGGCGGGCTGGCGCGGCTTGCGGGCTGGCTCGGATCGATCGGCGGCCTGATCTTCTGCCTCGCCCTGGCGGCGATCGCGTTTCTCGGTGTGCCGGCGTTCGGCGCCGTGGCCCCGATCGGCGGCCTGTTGATGATCGCCGGCTGGCTCTGCCTGGCCTTTGCGGCCTTGCGTTCTCGCCCCTGATTCCCTCGTAGAAAGACCAAGCATCCATGGCCTTCCCCACGCCCGCCGAGCCGCGTCGTGTGCTCCACCCCGAGATCGAGGCCTATGCCTCGGGTTGGATGCCGACCGAAGGCGTGCATGAAATCTATTATGAGGAATCCGGCAATCCGCACGGCCTGCCGGTCCTGGTTCTGCACGGCGGGCCTGGCGGCGCGGTCAATCCGGGCATGCGCCGCTTCTTCGATCCCGCCGTCTATCGCATCATCATGTTCGACCAGCGCGGTTGCGGTCAGTCGCGGCCCCACGCCTCGCTGGACGACAACACGACTTGGACTTTGATCGACGATATTGAGCGTCTGCGCGCCCTGTGCGGCGTCGACAAATGGGTCGTGTTCGGCGGGTCCTGGGGTTCGACCCTGTCAATGGCCTATGCCATCACCCATCCTGAGCGGGTCATCGCGCTCTTGCTACGCGGCATCTTTCTGCTGACGAAGAAGGAGTTGCACTGGTTCTATCAGGACGGCGCCTCGATGATCTTCCCAGACGCCTGGGAACGCTTCATCGCCCCCATCCCCGAGGCCGAGCGCGGCGACCTTATGGCCGCCTATTACAAGCGGCTGATCGGCGATGACGTCGCCGAGCGCGAACGGTGCGCCGTCGCCTGGTCCAGTTGGGAGGGCGAAACTGTTAGCGTCGAGGGTCCCAACGCCCGCCCGGACAAGTTCGCCGAGCCCGACTTCGCCGTCGCCTTCGCGCGGATCGAGAACTGGTTCTTCACCAACGCCGGCTTCTTCGAGGAGGACGGATGGCTGCTGAAGAATGTGGACCGGATGCGGCATATCCCGTGCTGGATCGCGCAGGGCCGATTCGACGTGGTGACGCCGATTTCAGGCGCCTGGGCGCTGCATCGCGCCTGGCCCGAGGCCCATCTGGACATCGTCGGCGACGCCGGCCACGCCTCATCGGAACCGGGCATCGTCGACAGTCTGGTGCGCGCCGCTGACTGGGCCGCAAGCCTTAAGGCATGAAAAAGCCGCCGCGCAGGCCAGCGCGGCGGCCTTTCGATTCTGGAGAAATCAGAACCGCTTTGCGGTTCGATTGTCGATGCTCCACGCGCCTGGGCCGGCGGTGAAGATGTACAGGAAGATGAAGCAGTACAGGATGGCCGTGTCGCCGCCGTTCACCGCCGGATAGGGGCTGCTGGGGAAGTGGAACATCCAGTACGCCACAGCCATTTGGCCCGAGGCGATGAAGGCGGCCGGACGCGTGAACAGGCCCAGGATCAGCATCAGGCCCGTGATCAGCTCGATCACGCCGCCGATGCCGAACAACGACATCAGCTCTTGCTGACCGGGCTCGGCCCCGGCCGGAAAGCCGAAGACCTTGATGACGCCATGCGCCAGGAACAACAGGCCGGCGACGATCCTGAGCGCCGCCAAGGCGCGGGAAGACCAGCCATTCACTTGATTGAACATTCTCTTTCCTCGCCTTTTTGATGCGTTTGTTCACGGTCGGATCGGGCCCGACCGTGAAGCTTGATCCGAAAATCAGGCGGCGTCCACCAGCACGATCTCGGCGTCGGACAGCGCCTTGACCGTCACGACATCCTCCTGAGCGATGGCCGCGCCGTCGCGGGCGTTCAGCCGGACGCCGTTGACCTCGACCTCGCCCTTTGCCGGCACCAGATAGGCCCGCCGCGCAACGCCCAGCGGATAGTCGGCGCTGTCGCCCGCCTTCAGCGTCGCCGCCACGATCCGCGCATCGGTGCGGATCGGCAGGGCTTCCGTGTCGCCTTCGAAGCCCGAGGCCAGGACTACGAATTGGCCTGACCGCTCGCCCTTGGGGAAGGGCTTGGTGCCCCAACTCGGCGCATCCCCGCGTCGGGTCGGCTCGATCCAGATCTGGAAGATCCGCGTCAGGTCCGGCTCGGCGTTGTATTCGGCGTGCCGGATGCCGGTTCCGGCGCTCATCACCTGCACATCGCCCGCGACGGTGCGGCCCTTGTTGCCCAGACTATCCTCATGGGTGATGGCCCCGTCGCGGACATAGGTGATGATTTCCATGTCGGCGTGGGGATGCGGCGGGAAGCCCGTCCCGGCGGCGATCTCGTCGTCGTTCCAGACCCGAAGATTGCCCCAGCTCATCCGCTTGGGATCATAGTAGTTGGCGAAGGAGAAGTGGTGTTTGGCGTTCAGCCAGCCGTGGTTGGCGCCGCCGAGGGTTTCAAATGGTCTGCGCTCGATCATCGCACTCGTCCTTTCGCGTCGGAACTTTCCGACGCCTTTGCTTGACGTCAAGATAGAGATCGGCGACCGATCAGAAATAGAAACAACCGAAACTCATCGTTTCAGGACGCGAGGCCGCCCATGTCCCGCCTGCCCGATCTGGAAGCCCTAGCCATCTTCGCCAAGGTCGCCGACAGCCAATCCTTTTCCGGCGCAGCCGAGACGCTGGGCCTATCCAAGGCCACCGTATCCAAGGCGATCACGCGCCTGGAACAGCAACTGAAGACCACACTGCTCCACCGCACGTCGCGGCGCTTCGCCCTCACCGATGCAGGTCGCACCCTGGCCGCCCGCGCCGCCCACATGCTGGCCGAGGCCGAGGGCGCGGTGTCGGAGGCGTTGGACATGTCCGTCACCCCGCGCGGCTTGGTGCGACTGGCGGCGCCCATGTCGTTCGGCATGGCCTATGTGGCCCCAGCCCTGCCCGAGTTCCTCGCCACTCACCCAGACGTGTCGGTCGATCTGCACCTGTCGGACGAGGTCATCGATCTGGTCGGCGGCGGCTTTGACTGCGCGCTGAGGATCGCCGCCCTGGCCGATTCCTCGTTGACGGCGCGCAAGCTGCGGCCTGTGGCCCGCGCCCTGGTGGCCTCGCCTTCCTATCTGGATCAGCGGGGTCGCCCCACCCATCCCGACGATCTGGCTCGTCACGCCTGCCTCGGCTACGCCTACATGCCCAGTCCCGACACCTGGCGGTTCAGCAATGAGGCGGGTGAAGAAGTGGTCGTGCATCCGCGCGGGCCGCTGCGCGCCAACAACTCCGACGCTCTGACGGCGTCGTTGTGCGCGGGTCTGGGGCTATTTCCACAGCCGGACTTCATCTATTGGAAGGACGTCGCCGATGGCCATCTCGAGACGGTGATGACCGACTGGCGGCTGCCGCCCATCGCCCTGCATCTGGTGGCGCCCAGCGGCGGACCGCGCCCGGCCAGGGTCACGGCCTTCATGGACTATCTGGCGGCGAAGTTCAGCGGACCGCTGTGGCCGGGCGATACGGTGGGGCGCTAACGCTCAACCGCACTTCACTTCGCGCACGATGTTGGTCGCCTCGTCATAGACGAAGTTCACCCGATTCTCGCGATAGTCCATGGTCGCGGCGCAGGTGGTGCACAGCACACGGAAGGTCTGGCCGGCGGGCGCGGTCGGGATGGTCGAACGGTTGCGGCCGACATAACTCTGATAATCCGAAACCTTGCACGCCTTGAAGGCGGTGTCCGATCCGGGCGCAGGCTCGGCGGTGTGGACCGGCGCGCAGGCTGACACGGCCAAGGCTCCAGCGGCCAACAGGGTGCTCACGATGATCTTCATGGTCGTCTCCTTGCGTCTGGGTCAGCCGCAGCGGACCTGTTCAATGATGCCGGTCTGTTCGTTGTAGAAGATGTTCAGACGATAGGCGGAGAAGTCCTGCGTCACCGGGCAGGTGGTGCAGGTGACACGCCGATTAACGACGTCCACGGGCACGGGGATTTCGGTCCGGGACTTGCCCACCAGATACTGCATCTCGCCGGCCTTGCAGACGTCCTCGGTCTGCCCGGTCGGCATCCGGCTGCCGACGGGCGGATTCAACTGGGCCTGCTCGACCGCACGCGGCGCGGGCGCCTCAGAAACCGGCGTCGAACAGCCGGCCAGCAGAACCAGTCCGATCAGGCCGCCTTTTCCCAGCGCCCTTCGTCCGTTTGACGCCAATAGGCCAGGTTCGCGCCCTGCCCCTTCAGCGCCTTCCAGCGTCCCCGCGCGTGTTGCAAAGCCGGCTCGTCGCGACCGTCGAAAATAATGAAGCATCTTTCGAACCCTTCCGTCCCGCCCAGTTCTGCGTCGTCGACTATGAACAGCGCCTGAGCGCCGTTCAGGTTCTCGCCCGTCTCGCTCAACAGCACAGGCTGACGCTCGGCATGGGGCTGATAGGCCCGGCCGTGCGGCAGGAAGCTGTCATCGCGAAACGTCCACAGCGTCTCGTCGACCTCATCCAGTCGATGCGAATGCGACGATTTGATCATGGCCCGCCAGCCCCGCTCGATCGTCTTTTCGAGCAGGGTTGGCAGCACCTGATCCAGCGATGAACGCTCCAGGTGATAGAACCAGATTTCGGGCTTGTCGCTCACCCGGCTCTACCTCCCGACCGATCAGCCTTCGTAGGAATCCGCGACCATCCGGTCCAGAGTCCGCACAGCGAAGCCGACGCCGCCTTCCGGCACGGTGGGGCTGGGGCTCTTGTTGGCCCAGGCTGTCGGGGCGATGTCCAGGTGCGCCCACGGCACGCCGTTGGTGAAGCGTTGCAGGAACAGGGCGGCGGTGATCGAGCCACCGGCGCGGCCGTTTCCGGTGTTCTTCACATCGGCGATCTTGGAATCGATGTGCTGCTCGTAGATGGCCGGGATCGGCATGCGCCAGAAGTTCTCGCCGACCTTCTTGGCCGCCGCCAGGATCGGGTCGGCGACATCGTCGGAGTTCGAGAAGACGCCGGCGTAATCCAGACCCAGAGCCACGATCATCGCACCCGTCAGGGTGGCCAGGTCGATCATGAATTTCGGCTTGAAACGCTCCTGCGTGTACCAGAGGGCGTCGGCCAGGACGAGGCGACCTTCGGCGTCGGTGTTGATGACCTCCACCGTCTGACCCGACATGGACACGACCACGTCGCCCGGACGCTGGGCGTTGCCGTCCGGCATGTTTTCGACCAAGCCCAGAACGCCAATGACGTTGGCCTTGGCCTTGCGGCTGGCCAGGGCGATCATGGTGCCGGTCACGGCGGCCGCGCCGCCCATGTCCCACTTCATGTCTTCCATACCGTCCGCCGGCTTGATCGAGATGCCGCCAGTGTCGAAACAGACGCCCTTGCCGACGAAGGCCAGGGGCTGAGCGCCGGCTTCGCCGCCGTTCCACTTCATGATCGCAAGCTGGCTTTCGCGACGGCTGCCCTGGCCCACGCCCAACAGGGTGCGCATGCCCAGCTTCTCCATCTCGGCCTCGCCGAGGATTTCGACCTCCAAGCCCAGGCTCTCCAGCGCCTTCACCCGCTTGGCGAACTCGGCCGGATACAGGACGTTGGCGGGTTCGGACACCAGGTCGCGCGCGAAGATCACGCCGTCGGCCACCGCCGACAGCGGCTCCAGCGCGGCTTCTGCGCCTCGCAGGTCGGTTGTGACCACGCGGATGGCGGTGATCGACGGAATCTTGTCGGCCTTTTGCGTCGTGCGATATTTGTCGAAGCGATAGGCGGCCAGACGCGCGGCGAAACCGACGCGGGCGGCCTGCTCAGGCGACAGGTCCGAAGCGTCGATCGTCAGCACCTCGGCGCCCGACAGCTTGACCGCCGCATAGGCGTTGCCGCCGAAGGCCTCGACCGCCAGATCGTCCATCTTGTCCTTGGCGCCGGCGCCGACCAGCAGCACGGCGTCCGCCTCGACACCCGCCGGCGCGGCGATGCTCAGGCTCTGCCCGGCCTTGCCGGTGAAACGCCCCTTGCCCGCCGCCTTGGTCAGGGCGCCGTTGGCCTTGCCGTCCAGCGCGGTCCCGGCGGCGGTGAAGCTGCGATCTTCAAAAACCGGAACGGCCAGGATTTCGGCGGCGTCCACGGCGGCGACGAATTCGATCTTCATTCAATCAACTCCAGCCAGGCCCCACCCGGCGTCTGCAAACAGCAAAATGACAACGGCGCGTCTGCTTGTCGCGGACGCGCCCTGATGTGCTACTAGATGCGCCTCAATGTCGCCGCCTGCAACCGGGCGAAGTCCATCCGCCCATGACCCTGATTCAAAGATACCTTTTTCGCCAGATCCTGTTCCCTGTGATCGCCGCGTGCGCAGCGCTGGCGGGAATCGGGATTTTGAGCCAAAGCCTCGACCAACTCCAGGTCATCGTGGAGCGGGGTCAGAGCGTGTGGATCATGGTCAAGCTGACCCTGCTCGCCCTGCCGCAACTGCTGTCGGTGATTCTGCCGATCGGCCTTTTCGTCGGCGCGCTCATCGCCCTGACCCGTCTGCAACGCGAACAGGAGCTGACAGCGGCCTTCGCCGGGGGCATGACCCGGTGGCAGGTCATATCCCCCGCCGCCCGTATCGCCGTGCTGGTCGCCCTGGTCGCTCTGTTGGTCAACGTCTTCATTCTGCCTTGGGCGCAGCAGGAAGCGCGGCGACAGGCCTTCGACATCCGCACGGACCTCGCCGCTCTGCTGGTCGAGGAAGGCCAGTTCGTTCAGGGGCCTGACGGTCTGACCGTCTATGTGCAGCAGATCGAACAGAACGGTCTGTTGAAGAACCTGTTCGTCTATCTAGACGACAAAGACAAGGTCACGACCTGGAACGCGTCGGAGGCGCGCTTCAGCCGCGACGCCGGCGGCATTCCGATCCTGACCATGATCGACGGCTCGGCCCAGCGCTATTCGTCGGGTGGCGTACTGGAGACGCTGTCGTTCGGGCGATACGATTTCTCTCTCGCGCCCTTCGTGGGGGTGACCGACACTATTCGCTACAAGCCGACCGACCTCTATCTGCGCCAGCTGCTAAACCCGACGGCCAAGGTGCTCGAGGTCGCCGGCTCGCGTGGCGAACTGCTAGCCGAGGCGCATTCTCGGCTGGCCTCGCCGCTCTACGCCATGGTCGCCATGGCCCTGGCGCTTTCGGCCATTCTGGGCGGCGCCTTCAGCCGCACCGGCTATACCTTGCGCATCGCCAAGGCGGCGGGCCTGTTCCTGGTCCTGCGCGTCGTTGGCTATGGCCTTGTCGCCGCCAGCGCCTGGAACGGCTGGATGAATGTGCTCCAATACGTCGTGCCGGTCGTGGCCATTGTCGTCGCCCTGCGAGTTCTGTTCCGCGCGCTGAAGCCGCGTCGCAGCCGGACAACCGCCGCCCTGCGCGATTTGAAGGCCAAGTTCGCATGACCGCCGTCGTCGCCTCCGCCCGTCGTTCGCCGCATATCCCCCGTCTGGGTGGGATCGAACGCTATGTGCTGGTCCAGCAGCTGAAATCGCTGGGCGTGGCCCTGGCCGTAATTTCGGCCCTCGTCATGCTGATCGACTTTGTCGAGGTCTCGCGCGGCGTCGGCTCGGCGCAGGATTTGTCGGCCGTCCGCATTTTCGGCCTGGTGCTGCTGAAGTCGCCCTCGGTCATCGTGCAGTTGATGCCGTTCGTCTTCCTGTTCGGCACCCTGTCGGCCTTCATCAGCCTGAACCGACGCAGCGAACTGATCGCCATGCGCGCGGCGGGCGTCTCCGCCTGGCGTTTCGTCCTGCCGGCGGCCGGCATGGCCTTCGTCCTGGGCGTGCTGACCGTCACTGTATTGGGTCCGATGGCCTCGGCCGGCGACGGTCTGTGGCAACGCGAACGCGCACGGATTTCCGGCACCGCGCCCGGCGGCGATCCCAAGGAGGCGATCTGGCTGCGCGAGGGCGACGATCAGCGCCAGATGATCATCCGCGCCGGCCAGCAGGACCGCGCCAACGCGCGCCTGCTGAACGTCAGCTTCTTCATCTATACGACCGCCCCCGGCGGCGGCCGCACCTTCTCCGAACGGATCGACGCCAAGTCGGCCTCTCTGAACGCCGGCAGCTGGCGCCTGACCGATGCGGTCGGCGCCCAGATCGGCCAGCGCGCCGTCACCTATTCCAGCCTGACCCTGGTCTCCAGCCTTGCGGACGACGAGGCGTTCGATCGTTTCGCCCGCCCTCAGGCCACGCCCTTCTGGTCGCTGCCCAACCAGATCAGCCGAATCGAGAACGCGGGCTTCACCTCCACCGCCTATCGCCTGCGCTTCCAGCAACTTCTGGCCACGCCGCTGGTGTTCGCCGCCATGTCTATCCTGGCCGCCGCCTTCTCGCTGCGGCTGATGCGTTTGGGCGACCTGGCGCGCATGAGCGTGGCGGCCGTGGTGCTGGGCTTCGCCTTCTTCTTCCTGAACCAGTTTTCGTCGGCGATGGGATCGGCCGAGGTCGTGGCGCCGTTCGTCGCCGCCTGGCTACCGCCTGTTCTTACGGCGCTCGCAGCCTTGACCTTGCTGTTTTATACCGAAGACGGCTAATCGGGCGCTCGCTTCTCAGACTACGGATGGCCTATGCAGGGTGATCGGCGCTTCGACGCTTTCAAAGCAAGGCTTCTCGCCGGTGCGGCCCTGGTCGCCTGCGCGCCCTTGGCGACGCCCGCATGGGCGCAAACGACCCCTCCTGCCGCTGCCGCGCCTTCCGACGGCCTGCCGCCCGAAGCGGTCTATGTCGATGCCGACAATGCGCGTCGCGAAGGCGACAACATCATCGTCAGCGGCACGCCCGAGAACCGCGCCTATGTCCGCACGCGCGGCCATGTGCTGCGCGGCGAGAACCTGTCCTATGATTTGAACGCCGGTTCGGCGACGGCCGAAGGCCGCGTCGAGGCTATCGCGCCCGACGGCACCGTGGTCTACGCCAGCCGTCTCGAGCTGGACGAAAACCTGGAGACCGGCGTCGCCGTGGATTTCGCCACGCGTCTGGCCAACGGCGCCAGTCTGATGGCCGCAACGGCTGTGCGTCGTAGCGAGAATGTCAGCGAGCTGAACTACGCCCGCTTCACCCCCTGCCCGATCTGCGACGATGGTGGTCCCAAGACGCCGACCATCTCCATCCAGGCGGAAAAGGTGACGCAGGACGAGCAGTTGCGCGCGATCCTGTATCGCAACGCTGTGTTCTACATCGGCCCGGTGCCCGTCTTCTACACGCCCTTCTTCGCCCACCCCGATCCCTCGGTGGAGCGGGCCTCAGGCTTCCTGGTGCCCATCGTCAACTATGACGAGGGTCGCGGCGTCTCCGTCGAGGTTCCCTATCTGCAAGTCGTATCGCCGTCCGAGGACTGGCTGATCAGCCCGCAGATCAACACCAGGGTCGCCCCGCTGCTGAACCTGCAATGGCGCCGAAGGTTCGCCAACGGCATGATCGTGGCGCGCGGCGGCTATACCTACGAGCGCGAGTTCGGCGACTTCGATCGGGACGGCGACGGCGATTTCGAAAGCAACGTCAAGTTCGGCGATCGCGAACACCGCAGCTATCTGTTGTCGCACGGCGAGTTCGATCCGGATGGCCCGTGGCGGTTCGGCTTCACGGCCGAGCGCACCTCGGACAAGACGCTGTTCGATCGCTACGATGTGCGCTCTCCGTATCAGGACAACGGCCTGTATTACGGCGACCGCCGTCGTCTGATCAGCCAGATCTACGCCGAACATCAGACCGATCGGTCCTATGTTTCGGTCGCGGCCTTCTCGATCCAGAGCCTGCGCCTGAACCCGGCCTTCGCCGCGACAGATTTCCGCGACGCCAACGGCTTCAAGGTGTTCGAGGACGACGACACCCTGCCCTTGGTCGCCCCGTTGATCGATGCCCGCTGGGAACCGCGCGAGCTCGTCTTCGGCGGCCGGCTGCGCCTGAAGGGCTCGGCCGTTTCTCTCTACCGCGACGCTTTCGTCGGCGCGCCGATCCTGAATCCGGAAATCGTTCCCCCCGTCACGACAGGTCTGGCCGGCGTGGACAGCCGCCGCATCACGGGCCAGGTGGAATGGCGACGGGCGATCATCCTGCCCGTCGGCGTGCGGGTGGAGCCGTTCGTCGATACGCGCGTCGATCTCTATTCCATGTCCGACCTGCCTCCGATGATGGGCGTCGACACCGACGAGACGGTCAGTCGGTCCAGATTCAGCGCGGGCGTGGATGTCGCCTATCCTCTGATCAAACGCATCGCCGACGCCGACATCATCTTGGAGCCGGTGGGTCAGGTCTCGGTCTCTAACAAGGTCAGCCTGGACCGCCGCATCCCCATCGAGGACTCCCAGGTTCTGGAGTTGGACGAGTCGTCGCTGTTCCGCATGGATCGCTTCTCCGGCTACGATCTGCTGGAAGGCGGCGCGCGCGTGACGGCGGGCGGGCGCGCCACGATTCGCTGGGCTGAAGGGCGCAAGGCCAGCCTGTTCGTGGGACGCAGCTATCGTTTCGACCAGCAGGACGACTTCAAGACGTCCATTCCCGATGATCCCGCGCGTCTCTATGACCCGACGGGTCTGGCCTCCGAGACCTCCGACTGGGTGGTCCAGGGCGACTTCTCGCCGTCGGATCGCATCCGCAGCTGGTTCCACGCCACGGTGGATGGTTCTGGCGAGGTACGTCGCGCCGAAGCGGCGCTGGACGGCCGCTGGGGGCGCCGCAACCTGGCCACCGTCAGCTACATTCTGGATCAGTCGAACCCCGTCGACGGGCCGCTGAACCGCAACTACGAATTCGTCCAGTTGGCGGGACAGCAGTTCGTCTTCCAGAACTGGGGCTTCACCGTCGCCGGCATCGCCGATCTGGACCAGAACGAGATCACGCGATCCGAAGTCGGCGTGCTGTTCGACGACGACTGCCTGCGGTTCGAACTGGGCTATCGGCGCGACAACACCCGCGCACGGCCGGGCGGCCCGTCGGAAGGCATCTATGTGCGCCTAAACCTCGCCACTTTCGGAGGTTCAGGTTATGGACAGGGCGATATGCGTTGAGCATGACGCTTTACGGGGCGCGACCGCCTGCCGGCCTGGCTGGCGGACCGCTGTGAGGAATCAGGACGACCAATGGGTTTGATGCGTTATTCGACGGGGGCTGCGCTCGCGGCAGTCCTCCTCGCCGGTTCGGCCTATGCCCAGACGGCGCCCGCTCCGGCACAGACCCCCACGCCCGCGCAAGGTCCTGCGGCCGGCGCGCCGAACCCGGCGGCGGAGGAAGCCCCGACGACGGCGCGCCCCGCCCCTCAGTTCGAAATGGCGGACGGCATCGTCGCCACGGTCAACGACAAGATCATCACCGGCTTTGATCTGCGTCAGCGCATGCTGATGCTGATCGCCTCGTCTCAGGTTCAGCCGACCGAGCAGAACCTGCCCGCCATTCAGCAGGCCGCCCTGAACGCCCTGATCGAGGATCGCCTCAAAGATCAGGAGATGGCCAAGTTCGAGACCCTGAAGGTCACGGACGAGGAAGTCGACGGCGAGATCGCCGAAATGGCCCGCGCCGCCGGCACGACGCCGCAGGCCTATATGCAGTTCCTGCAACAGGGCGGCATCCAGCCCGCCGCCTTCCGCGACAACCTGCGCACCCAGATCGGCTGGAGCCAGCTGATCCCGGGTCGCTTCAACAGCCGCGCCCGCGCCAGCACTCTTCAGGTCGATCAGGAAGTCCGCCGGCTGAACGAGGCCGCCTCCAAGCCCCAGTTCCTGCTCGGTGAAATCTATATCGACGCCGCCCGGGTCGGCGGCGCGCAGGCGGCCCTGAACGGCGCCCGTCAGCTGGTTCAGCAGATCATCCAGGGCGCGCCGTTCCAGGCCGTCGCCCAGCAGTTCTCCGCCGCCCCCTCGGCCAGCGCCCGCGTGCCGGGCGATGCAGGCTGGGTGGTCAAGGATTCGCTTCAGCCGGCTGTGCAGTCAGTGTTGGAACAGCTCCAGCCGGGCCAGCTGTCGAACCCGATCGTCGTCGATGGCGGCGTCTATATCCTCTACCTGCGCGACAAGCGTGACGGCGCCTCCACCAGCCTGGTATCGCTGAAGCAGGTCATGGTCGAACTGCCAGAAACCGCGTCGGAAGCTGATCTGGCCGCCGCGACCGCCAAGCTGGAAGGTCTGCGTAACGGCTTGACCTGCGACAACATCATCTCCCAGGCCCGCGCGACACAGGGCGTCCTGGGCGCCGATCTCGGCGAATCCGACGTCGCCAACCTGGCGCCCCAGTTCCAGCAGTTCGCCCGCACCGGCGAAATCGGTTCAGTCTCGACGCCGATCCGCACCCCGCTGGGCCTGCACTTGGTCGCCGTCTGCGGTCGTCGTGTCGGCGGACCGGAAGCGCCGAACCGTCAGCAGGTCGAAAACCGTCTGCGCGCCCAGAACCTGGCCGTGCTGGAGCGCCGCTATCTGCGCGACCTGCGCAGCGACGCCCTGATCGAGTTCAAATGACCCCAGCGGTCGCGCCTCTGGTTCTGACGCTGGGCGAACCCGCCGGCGTCGGGCCGGAGATCGTGGCCGCCGCCTGGAAAGCGTTGCGCGCCGAGCCGACGCCCTTCGCCGTCATCGGCGACGCCGCGCTGCTGCGCGCACAAGGCGTCGCCGTGGCTGAAGTCGGGACTCCCGGTGACGCTCGTGATCTGTTCGGCTCCGCCCTTCCCGTCCTTCATCGCTCCCTGCCCGCGTCGGTCCTGGTCGGGTCGCCCGATCCGGCCAATGCCTCGGCCGTCGCGGACGGGATCGAGGAGGCGGTCAGCTTCGCCCTGTCCGGCGAGGCGTCCGGCGTCGTCACCGCCCCGATCGCCAAGGCGCCGATGTACGCCTCGGGCTTTCGCTTTCCCGGCCATACCGAGTTCATCGCCGAACTGACCGCCGATGCGCCCTATGCCGGCACGCGAGGGCCGGTGATGATGCTGACGGCCCAGAATCTGCGCGCCTGTCTCGTCACCATTCACGTCGCCCTGGACCAGGTGCCGGAACTGGTCACGGCCGAGCGTGTCGCCCGCACTGCCCGCGTCGTCCACGAAAGTTTGAAACGCGACTTCGCCATCGCTCGCCCACGCTTGGCCATGGCGGCCCTCAATCCCCACGCGGGCGAAGGCGGCGCACTTGGTCTGCAAGAACGCGACATCCTGATCCCCGTCGCCGAACAGCTTCGCGCCGAGGGCATCGACATCACCGACCCCCGACCGGCCGACACCCTGTTCCATGACCAGGCGCGCGCGACCTATGACGCCGCCATCTGCATGTATCACGATCAGGCCCTGATCCCGGTCAAGACGCTGGACTTCTGGGGCGGGGTCAACGTCTCCCTGGGCCTGCCCATCATCCGCACCTCGCCCGATCACGGGACCGGTTTCGACATCGCCGGCAAGGGCGTCGCGCGTCCGGACAGTCTGATCGCCGCCATTCGACTGGCATCGGAGATGGCGGCGGCCCGCGCCGCGCGCTAACAGGGCGTGTGACCGACCTTCCCTCTCTCCGCGAAACCCTCGACGCCCATGGCCTTTCGGCAAAGAAGAGCTTTGGCCAGCATTTCCTGCTGGACCTGAACGTCACCCGCAAGATCGTGCGGCTGGCCGGTTCCTTCGACGGACGCGCGGTGATCGAGGTCGGCCCCGGCCCCGGCGGCCTGACCCGCGCCCTGCTGGAATCCGACGCCGGCGCCGTGGTGCTGGTGGAAAAGGATCCGCGCTTCATTCCCTTGCTGACCGAACTGGACGACGGCTCCGGTCGCCTGACCATCGTCGAAGCCGATGCGCTGAAGGTGAAGGAGGCCGATCTGGTCTCAGGCCCGACCCATCTGGTGTCCAACCTGCCCTACAATGTCGGCACTCCTCTGCTGATCAAATGGCTGACCGGCCCGTGGCTGCCCCACAGCCTGACCCTGATGTTCCAGAAGGAAGTCGCCGAGCGCGTCGCCGCAGGGCCGGGCGAGGACGCCTACGGCCGTCTGGCCGTCATCGCCCAGGCCGTCTGCACCGCCCGCATCGTCATGCATCTGCCTGCCGCCGCCTTCACGCCGCCGCCCAAGGTGGCCTCGGCCGTCGTCCATCTGGTTCCGCTGTATGAGCGCCCGTCGCCGGAACGCCTGAAGAAGCTGGAACGCGTCACCGCCGCCGCCTTCGGCCAGCGCCGCAAGATGCTGCGGTCCAGCCTGAAACAACTGGGCGGCGCCGCCCTGTGCGAGGCCGCCGGCATTGAGCCCGACGCCCGCGCCGAAACCATTGATGTCGCGGGCTTCCTGCAACTGGCGGATGCCCTTCAATGACCGTCGAACCGTTCCGCGCCATCTCCGTCAGCCGCCTGGCGCATCAGCTCAAGAGCGAAGGTCGTTCGATCATCCATATGGAGTTCGGCCAGCCCTCCACGGGCGCGCCCGCCGCCGCGATTGCGCGAGCGCATCAGGTGCTGGACGCCGATGCGATGGGCTATTGGGAAAGTCCCGATCTGCGCAATCGGATCGCGCGCCTCTACGACGAGCGATACGGCGTCGCCGTCGATCCCAATCGCATCCTGCTGACCTGCGGGGCCTCACCAGCCCTGGTGCTGGCGCTCAGCACCCTGTTCAAGCCCGGCGATCGGATCGCCCTGGCTCGGCCCGGCTATGTCGCCTATCGCAACAGCCTGCGCGCCCTGCATCTTGAGCCGGTGGAGATCGCCTGCGGTCCCGAGACCCGGTTTCAGCTCACCGCCGCCCAACTCCAGGCGCTGGATCCCGCCCCTGCAGGCATCATCATCGCCAGCCCCGCCAACCCGACCGGCACCATCATCCCGGACGCCGAGCTGGCCGCCATCGCCGAGGTCTGCCGCGCGCGCAACATCGCCATCGTGTCGGACGAGATCTACCACGGCCTCAGCTACGTCGGCCCGACGCCCTCGATGCTGCAGTTTGCGCCCGACGCCGTGGTCATCAACAGCTTCTCCAAATACTGGAGCATGGCGGGCTGGCGCCTGGGTTGGCTCCTGGTCCCGGAGGCGCGGATCGACGCCGCCCGCGCCTATATCGGCAACATGTTCCTGACCCCGCCCAGCCTCAGCCAGCATGCCGGTCTGGTCGCCATGGACGCGATCGATGAGCTGGAAGCCCATATCCAGACCTACGCCCGCAACCGCCAGCTCATGCTGGAGGCCCTGCCCGCACTGGGTCTGCGTAAGATCGCGCCTCCCGACGGCGCCTTCTACATCTGGGCGGACATCGGCCATCTGACGAACGACAGCGTGGCCTTCTGCGAGCATTTGCTGCGCGACACCGGCGTCGCCACCGCGCCCGGCGTCGACTTCGACCCCGTCGAAGGCCACCACTTCGTCCGCTTCAGCTTCGCCGTCTCGACCCCCGAGATCGAAGACGCCTTGAGCCGCCTGCGTCCCTGGTTCGCGGCCCTGGCTTAAGCCGCCTTCGCCGGCGCCGCCGTCGATGTCGCCCGGTGCAGGGTGTCGTAGAGCTTCTTCGGCTCCAGCGGCTTGGCCAACCAGTCCGTCATGCCGGCCGCGTAGCAGGCCTGCACCTGTTCGGCCTCCGTGCCCGCGCTGAACCCGATCACCGGGGCGTCCGCATTGGGGCCGTCAGACGCGCGCAATCGCCGTGTCGTCTCGTTGCCATCGATGCCCGGCATATTCACATCCATCAGCACCACGTCGAACGCTTTCTCCGACAGCAGCGCCAGCGCCAGATGGCCGTCAGAGGCCGTGGTCAGATCGACATCCAGCGGCTGAAGCACGAGCGAGATCGTGCGGCGATTGATCTCGTGATCGTCCACGGCCAGGACGCGAAGCCGCCGGGCCAGAACGGGCGCCGCCGTCTCCTGCCCGTCCAAAGCCTGCGTCCGCTGACCCGCTGGCAGATCGACACATAGGGTGAAGGCCGCGCCCTGCCCCGGCGTGCTCTCGACCGTCAGGTCGCCGCCCATCAACCGCGCCAGTTCACGACTGACGGTCAGGCCCAAGCCCGTCCCGCCATAGGTGCGCGCCACCTCGGCGGACCCCTGCGCGAAGGGTGTGAACAGCCGGTTCATCGCGTCTGGCGCAATGCCGGCGCCCTGGTCGATGACGGTCAGGGTCAGACAGTGCTTCCCGTCGCCACGCGGCGCCGACGCTTCAAGACGGATCGCGCCCGACGGCGTGAACTTGATCGCGTTGGACACAAGGTTGTTGATGATCTGGCGCAGACGATAGGGGTCCCCGCGCAGCCACACCGCCTCGCTGTCCACGCCCGACATGTCCAGCGTCAGTCCCTTGTCCGCCGCCGGCGCCGCCCAGAACCGCACCGTATCGCGCATCAAATCGCCCAGCTCGAAGTCGCGGCTTTCCATCGCCATCGCCCCGGCCTCCATCTTGGAGTGGTCCAGCAGATCGTTCAGCATGCCGGTCATCAATCGTCCGGCGTCGATGATCAGGTCGGCCGTCTCCTGGCGGTGCTCCGGCGACTTGCCATCACGAATGACATGGGCGCCGGCCAGGATGGCGCTGACAGGCGTACGCAGCTCATGGCTGACGATCGCCGCCATCGCCGCGCGATCGGCCATGGCCGCCTGCGCCTGCTCCAGCCGCGTTTCCGCTTCCGCCCGGGATTTCACCTCGGCTTCGCGTGATCCGTGCACCCGCCAGTAGATGTTCAGCACCATGCCGACGAACAGGATGGCGGACAGGGTCATGACCACGACCCCGCGGATATCGCCCTGGATCACCTTAATCGCCGGCATCAAGGCCAGCGCCGCCAGATAAGGGCTGCCGCCGATGAAGAATATCCGACGCGAGGCGATGCCGGACGCGACATTGGTCAATAGCCCGCCCGCCATCGTCAGGGCGGCGAGCGTCACCAGCGCTGGATGGTTGGTGGACCAGACCATCAGGGCCATCGCGGCATAGGTCGTCGCCATCACAGTGGTGGACGCCAGGGCGACAAACACGGACAGCGGGCTCTGCGACGCATCGGCGCGTCTGAACGGCGCCATGGCCCACAGTTCGAACGCCTGAACCAGAACCGCGACCGCCAGCCACAGCGGGACCCATCGCAGCATTCCAGCTTCGTTCATGGCCCAACCGACCAAGGCGGCCAGCAAAAGCCTGACCGGGACCTGCCTGACCCTCTCCTTGGCGCTGCTGGCCAGGAGAGGCGCGATCGAATGAAGAAAGCCCATAATACCCCCGTTCACCGCCTGACGTTAGGTCAAGAGGGCGAACAGGACGTAAACCTGAGCCGTTGGGCGGCTACGGGACATTCCCTATGGCCGCGTTTACCGTCCGAAATCTTCTGGGCGGCAAAACAGCGTCAGTAGCGTAGCGTTGAGTACCCCACAGCGCCGCAGGTCCCCACGGCTTGTGGCGCTGTTTTTTTCAGACGGCTTCGTTCAGAAGGGCGGCCTTGTAGTCGCCGACCCACAGGTTCCTGAACCGGCGCGAACGCTCAGCGTGATAGATGTGAGCCAGTTCGGCGTAGGACCGGTCGAAGTCCTCGTTCACCAGTACATAGTCAAAGGCGTCGCAGTGTTCGATTTCGCCCTTGGCGTTGGCCACACGTCGCTCGATCACGTCGTCGGCGTCCTGTGAGCGGGTGACGAGACGGCGACGCAGCTCTTCCAGGCTGGGCGGCAGGATGAAGACGCGCACGGCGTCCTCGGGACATTTCTCGGCCACGTCGCGCGCGCCCTGCCAGTCGATGTCGAACAGGACGTCGCGTCCCTCGGCCAGCGCCTTGTCCACAGGCCCACGCGGGCTGCCGTAGCGATTGCCGTGGACGTCCGCCCATTCCAGGAAGGCGTCCTCGTCGATCAGGCGCTGAAACTCGTCATGGCCGACGAAGTTGTAGTCGCGCCCATGCACCTCGCCTGGCCGAATGCCGCGCGTGGTCATGGAGACGGACAGCTCCAGACCACCGTGATCGGCCATCAACCGGCGGCACAGCGAGGTCTTGCCGGCGCCCGAAGGACTGGCGACGATCAGGAGGACGCCCCGGCGGGGGCTGCGTTCATTCGACATTCTGGACCTGCTCACGCAACTGTTCGATGACGGCCTTGAGCTCCAGGCCGATTCCGGTGAGCGCGGTCGTAGCGGATTTCGAGCACAGCGTGTTGGCCTCACGCATGAATTCTTGCATCAGGAAGTCGAGTTTCCGCCCGGCGGGCACCGAGGCCACAAGCTGACGCGCCGAGGCGACATGGGCGGTCAGCCGATCCAGCTCCTCGCGCACATCGGCCTTGGTCGCCAGAGCGGCTGCTTCCAGAAAAATCCGGTCCTCAAGCCCCGGCGCATCGGGCGCCAGTTCGGAAATTCGGCGGGTGAAGCGATCGCGAATAGCCTCGACCTGCGCGGCCGCCTCACCTTCCGCCTGGGCGACCAGCGCCTCGATCCGAGCGATGAATTCGTCCAGCACCGGCGTCAGTTGCGCGCCCTCGTTCTGGCGTGACGCCTTCAGCGCATCCAGCGCCTCTTCGACTGTGCGGGTCATGGCCGCCTCGACCGCCGCCCGCGCCTCGGGATCGTCCGCCTCCTCGGGCGCCTCGATCACGCCGCGCAGGGCCAGCAGGCCGTCGGCGGACGGCGGCGTTGCGCCGTCTTCAGCCAGTTCGTTCGCCAGCGTCAGATAGCGCGCCAGCACGGCGGCGTTGATTGTGACTGCCGCCTCGCCGGCTTCGGCTCGCTTGGCCTGAACGCCGATGGTGACCTGACCCCGCGCGAACCGCGCCTGGCCGGCCGCCTTGGCTGCGCGCTCCAGCCCGTCGAAACCGTTTGGCCCACGGAATCGGACCTCCAGATTGCGCCCATTGACCGAGCGCGCCTCGACCGACCAGGTCCAGCCTTCGCCGGCCCCGTCGGCCCGGCCGAAGCCGGTCATGCCAGATAGCGTGCTCATCGGGGCCCCTGCGTCGCGCCGGCCGGAAGGGTGATCGTCGCCTGACCATTCTCGATCGACGCGGCGGCCGGCTCGGTCGTCATCGGCGCCGCGCTGGTCCCCGGTGTTGCGGGCGGCGTGGCCTCCGGCGGCAAGCCCGCCTTTTGGCGCTCGATCTGACGCCACCGCGCGACGTTTTGCAGATGCTCGTCATAGGTCAGGGCGAAGGCGTGTCCGCCGGAGCCATCCGCCACAAAGAACAGGGCCGGATCAGCCGGCGGGTTCAACACGGCCTTGACCGCCTCCTTGCCCGGATTGGCGATCGGCGTCGGCGGCAGCCCGTTGATCTGGTAGGTGTTCCACGGCGTCTGAGCCAGTAGCTCCGAGCGCCGGATGCCGCGCCCCAGCGGCCGACCCTTCGTCACGCCGTAGACGATGGTCGGATCGCTCTCCAGCCGCATCCCCGCCCGCAGACGGTTCGTGAACACCGCCGCGACACGCGGTCGTTCCGCCGCCAGCGCGGTTTCCTTCTCCACGATAGAGGCCAGAATCACAGCCTCTTCCGGCGTGCGCGCCACGGTCGCGGGCGACCTCTGGCTCCACAGCAGACGCAGGTTCTCGGTCGCCGCGCGCTGCATCCGGTCGATCACCGACTGGCGCGTGTCGCCGCGCGAAACCTCATAGGTGTCAGGCCACAGGCTGCCTTCCTTGGGCGTTTCGGCGACCGTCCCGGTCAGCACGGCCTCCTTGTTCAGGATGTCCACCGCCTGCAACGACGACCAGCCCTCTGGCAGGGTCACGAAATGGCGCACCACCCGCCCCTCGACCAGCAGGTTCAGCACCCCGGCCAAGGACGTGCCGGACGGCACCTCGTATTCGCCGGCCCTCAACCGACGATCCGCGCCCGTCAGGGTCGCCGCCGCACGGAACAGGTCCGTCGAACGGATCACACCCGCCGCCTTCATCCGCGCGGCGATGGCCGAGACGCCGGACCCGCTGGGCAGGGTGACCACCGTCGTCTGGCCCTGCCGCGCGGACGGTCCCGGCGCATAATAGACCGCCCAGACGGCGATCAGCGCCACCAGCAGGAACAGGCCGAAGGTCGCGGACGCCGTCAGCAGCGAGACCGTAAAGCCCGACCGCCCGCTGGATTTCTCGACCCGCCCGCGCCCGAACATCTCAGTCGACCTTCTTGAAGATCACCGAGGCGTTGGTGCCTCCGAAGCCGAAGCTGTTGGACATTGCCACATCGATCTTCATCGGCTTGGCGGTGTTGGGGACCAGGTCGATGGGCGTTTCCATCTCGGGGTCGCCCAGATTGATCGTCGGCGGCGCGATCTGATCGCGGATGGCCAGCACGCAGAACGCCGCCTCGATGGCGCCCGCCGCGCCCAGTAGGTGTCCGGTCATCGACTTGGTCGAGGAGACGGTCAGGTTCTGCGCATGATCGCCGACCAGCCCCTCGATCCCCTTCAGCTCGATCCAGTCGGCCATGGTCGAGGTGCCGTGGGCGTTGACGTAGTCCAGGTCGGACGGCTGCAGACCGGCCCGTTTCAGCGCCGCCTTCATGGCCCGCACCCCGCCCTCGCCGTCCTCGGACGGGGCGGTGATGTGATAGGCGTCGCCGCTCATGCCGTAGCCCACGACCTCGGCATAGATCTTGGCCCCACGTGCCTTGGCGTGTTCGTATTCTTCCAGCACCAGGATGCCGGCGCCTTCGCCCATGACGAAGCCCGCATGTCCGCGGTCATAGGGACGCGACGCCTTCTCCGGCGTATCGTTATAGGCGGTGCACAACGCCTTGCAGGCCAAAAAGCCCGCGATGCCGATCGGCACGACCGAGCTTTCGGCCCCGCCCGCCACCATCACGTCCGCGTCGTCCAACGCGATCATCCGGGCCGCATCGCCGATGGCGTGGGCGCCGGTGGCGCAGGCGGTCACCGCCGCATGGTTCGGCCCCTTCAGGCCATGACGGATCGAGATTTGGCCACCGGCCAGATTGATCAGAGCGCTGGGAATGAAGAAGGGGCTGACGCGACGCACGCCCTGTTCCTTCAGCACGATGGCCGTGTCGGCGATGGGGCCCAGGCCGCCGATGCCGGAGCCGACCATTACGCCGGTGCGCTCCTTGTCCTCGTCCGTCTCGGGCTTCCAGTTGGCATCCGCCAAGGCCTCATCCGCCGCCGCGATGGCGTACAGGATAAAGTCGTCGACACGCTTCCTGTCCTTGGCGGACATGATCTTCTCGGGATCGAAGTCGCCTTCGCCGCCGCCGCCGCGTCCATCGACGCTCGGCACTTCGCCGGCGATGGTGCAGCCATAACCCGTAGTGTCGAACGACGTGATCGGGCCGATGCCCGAGCGTCCCTCGACGATGCCCTTCCAGCTCTTCTCGACGCCCCAACCCAGGGGGGTCAGCAGACCGATGCCCGTAACGACGACGCGGCGCATGGTGCGTGCTCCCTTATCTCCAGCCCGACCCTTCGGAATCATTGCGGATTCGCGCAGGTCAGAAACAGTAAAGGCCGCCGGGCGTCTCCGCTAGGAGCGCCGGGCGGCCCTGTGAACCGTCAGCCTGTTCGGCCGATATCGGCGACTGAGATCAGCCGGCCGACTTTTCGTCGATGAACTTGACCGCATCGCCGACCGTCTGGATGTGCTCGGCGGCGTCATCCGGGATCTCGATGTCGAATTCTTCTTCGAAGGCCATCACCAGCTCGACGTTGTCGAGCGAGTCGGCGCCCAGGTCGTCGATGAAGCTGGCCTTTTCGGTGACCTTGTCCGGATCGGCGTCCAGATGGTCGATGACGATCTTGCGAACGCGCTCGAGGGTGTCGGACATGAGTGTCTCTCTGCCTGTTTGAAATCGCCGTAGAGGCGGGGGTAGCTCAGAAATCGCCGTCTCACGGCAGCGAAGGCGACGCAAGCCCGAAAGCCCGAACCGCCGACGCATTCAACCCTTTAGCACAGGCTTTCGGGCTGGAAATAGTCTGTTGCGCGACGTGATAAGGGCCGCGGCGCTTAAATCATCGCCATTCCGCCGTTCACATGCAGGGTCTGGCCCGTCACATAGGCGGCTTCGTCGGACGACAGATAGACGGCGGCGGCGGCGATCTCGTCGCCCGAACCCAGTCGGCCCGCCGGAATCCGGCCCAAGATGGTCTCTCGCTGCTGATCGTTCAGGACGTCGGTCATCGGCGAGGCGATGAAGCCCGGCGCGATGCAGTTGACCGTGATGCCGCGCGAGCCGACCTCCTGCGCCAGCGACTTGGAAAAGCCGATCATCCCGGCCTTGGACGCCGAATAGTTGGTCTGGCCCGGATTGCCGGTCACGCCGACGACCGAGGTGACGCCGATGATTCGCCCCGAACGGCGCTTCATCATCCCCTTCACCGCCGCGCGGGTCAGGCGGAAATAGCTCTCCAGGTTGACGGTCAGGACCGACTGGAAATCCTCGTCCTTCATCCGCATCAGCAGGCCGTCCTTGGTAATGCCCGCATTGGCCACCAGGATATCCAGCGGCGCGCCCGCCGCCGTTTCGGCTGCGTTGACCAGATTGTCGACCGATTCCGGGTCCGACAGGTTCGCCGTGGCGAAATGCGCCCGCTCCCCCAGCTCCTTGGCCAGATCGGCCAGCACGGCCTCGCGCGTGCCTGACAGCACCACCGTCGCGCCCTGGGCATGCAGCGCCCGCGCCACCGCCCCGCCGATCCCGCCCGTCGCACCGGTCACCAGCGCGGTCTTGCCTGCAAGATTGAACATTTATGTCTCTCCGAAGTGGCGAGTGATTAGTGTCGAGTGGCGAGGAAAAGCAAAGTCGCGTGACGAAGCCGTCGCCACGCGTCCCGCGTCAGCCCTTGGCGAACGCTTCCAACTCTTCGGGCGTATTCAGCGGCAAGGCCTCGGCGTCCGGTGCGATCCGCTTGGCCATGCCGGTCAGCACCTTGCCCGAGCCGATCTCGACAAAGCGCGTCACGCCGCCTTCGGTCGCCATCCATTCCATGCTCTCGCGCCAGCGCACCCGGCCGGTGACCTGTTCGACCAGCAGGCGGCGGATGACTTCCGGATCGCTCTCGGGCCGCGCCAGGACGTTGGCGACGACAGGCACGACCGGCGCGACAATCTTCGCTTCGGCCAGGGCGGCGGCCATCTCGTCGGCCGCCGGCTGCATCAGCGGGCAGTGGAAGGGCGCCGAGACGTTCAGAGGAATGGCCCGCGCGCCCAGTTCCTTGGCCTTCTCGATGGCCCGGTCCACTGCGGCCTTCTCGCCTGAGATGACGATATTGCCGTTGTTGTTGTCATTGGCGACCACGCAGACGCCGATTTCCGAACCGGCCGCCGCCGCTGCTTCCGCCAGCGCCAGATCGGTCTTGGGCCCGATCAGCGAGGCCATCGCCCCCTGCCCCACCGGAACCGCGCGCTGCATGGCCTGACCACGCAGTTTCAGCAGCCGCGCCGTGTCCGACAGCGAGATCGCCCCCGCGGCCGCCAGGGCCGAATATTCGCCCAGCGAGTGACCGGCCACATAGGCCGCGCTCGCCACGTCAAAGCCGAATTCGGTCTTCAACGCCCGGATCGCCGCCACGGACACCGCCATCAATGCAGGCTGGGCGTTCTCGGTCAGGGTCAGTTGATCCTCGGGGCCTTCGCGTATCAGCACCGACAGCTTCTGGCCCAGCGCCTCGTCCACCTCGGCGAAGACGTCGCGAGCGGATTGGAAAGCGTCCGCCAACGGCGCGCCCATGCCGACGGCCTGGCTGCCCTGCCCCGGAAACAGAAGTGCGAGGGTCATCGACCGCTCCCTGAATCATTTATCAAGAGCGCGGACCCGTAAGCCCAGACTTACCCGAGGGCAAGCGGAGGCGGTGGGTGCTTGTGCGTTGAACCGTTTCCACGACCGCAGGGATGCTGCCCTGAGAGCGCCTAGCGGCGCCGGTATTTTGCGAGCAGTCGATCGCGCGCGGCGTTGACGCGCGCCGCCAGCCCCTCCGTGCCGCCCTGATCGGGATGGGCGCGGGCCATGGCGCGTTTCCAAGCCGCGCGGATTTCCGTCTCGGTCGCGGCTGGCCCGACGCCCAGCACGGCGCGGGCGTCAGCCTCGCTGATGGATTCGGATCGGATGACCGGCCGCATGCGGGAGGACCAGGCCAGATAGAGTCCTGCCCCAGCCAACGCCGCCGCCGTCAGCCACGATCCACGAAACGCCGCCAGCGCGCCGCCCGCCAGCAGCACCGCGCCCAGCAGGGTCGCTGTCACGCGCCAGTGAGCGCGTCCGCGTCGCTCGGTCTGCCGGCCCAGCCGCACTAGCGCCCAAACGGCGATCGCCGCCAGGGCCAGCCAGATCAAACCCATCAGGCGATCAGGCCGCCACGTCCAAAGGGCTCAGCACCTGCTCCAGGCCCATCGCCATCATCAGATTGCGCATCTCCTGGCGCGCAGCGACGTGGGCCAGGGACACCGCGACCGGCCGGATCTCGTTCGACAGGTCGGCCACCGTCAGGCCGAACGGGAACAGCTCGCGATAGATGACCCGGTCGCGCAGGCCCGGACCGACGCGGAAGCCGACGCGTTTGGCCAGCTTGGTCATCCGTTCTTCCAGACGCTTGCGGTTGCGGGCCTCCGCGACGGCGAGGCGATTGGTGACCACCAGCCAGTCGATCGTGGCGTGACGGCCCTGGGCGATGGCGCGCTGCTTGCGCGCCTCCCAGACGCTCTCGGAATAGATGGAGGGCTTCAGCAGCTCCAGGTTGACCGGATCGACATCGCCCAGCAGATCGAAATCGACGAAGCTGTCGTTCATCGGCGTCACGATCTGATCGGCGCGGGCGTGGGCGGCGTTCGAAACGGCCGTGTCGCCGCCGGGCGTGTCGATCAGGATGCAATCGACGCCCCGCGCCGACGCCTCATCGAAAGCGCGCTCGAAGGTGGCGATCTGTTCGGCCACGTCCGCCTTGGCCAAGGCCTTGCCGTCGCCCATGTCAGGAATGAACGGCTGGGGCAGATCGTGCCCGTTCGCGGCCAGCCAGGCCAGACGATTGTGGAAGAAACGCTGCATCGAGCGCTGGCGCAGGTCCAGATCGATGATCGCCACCGAGCGCCCGGCGTGCAGCAGGCCGGTCACGATGTGGATGGCCAGGGTGGACTTGCCCGCCCCGCCCTTTTCGTTGCCGAGGACGATCACATGCGGCTGCGTCATTCGAGGGAATCCTCTGTGCCGACCGCGCGACTCAGACTGCGCGGTCCTAGGTCCGGCGAGACTCGGCCTCAACGGGCCAAACGTCAACGGAACCTTAACGCAGACCTGTGGACGGCGAACCGGGGTCGGTCAGCTGTTGCGCGCGCACCAAGCGTCGGCGACAGCGGCGGAGCGGCATACCGCAGCGGCGGTTTCGGTCGAGACCGGCCCGACCTTCAGCCGCGTCAGCCGACGGCCGTTGACCTCGACCTCCTGATAGATCGGCGACAATCCCGACAGGTCTGACGTAGCCTTCATCCGATCCCAAGCCAGACGCGCGCCGGCCGCACTGGAATAGGCGCCCAGTTGGATTGTTCGCCCGGTTTCCCGCGTCGCCGGAAGGCTGGCGGGACGCAACACCGGCGCCTGAACCCGCGAGATCGCCTCATCCGCAACGGCTTTCACGACCGCCGGCGAGGCAGCCCGTACAACCGCGTCGCGCAGCCCGGTATCCTCACCGACGGGGCGCAGACCCGCCTGAACGTCACGAGCGTCCCACATGGCGTGAGGATCCATGACCGCCACCTTGACCGGCGTGAAGCGCACAGGCCGCAGTCCGGCCTTTTCAGCCACGGCATGCCGGGTTTCGCGATCGCGGGCCGATAGCGGAATGTTGATCGACGCGACGTTGTCGGCCATCGCGCTGAACCGATGGGGATCGCTGTCCACCGCGCCACAACCGGCGACGGCTAGGCTGCTGGCGAAAGCCAGGGCGATCAGAACTGGACGGGTCGCTTCTGCGGGCGTCATAAGCACGACCATAGAGCCCAGACTTTGCGGTCTGGTGCATCAACAGGCTTAAGCGGAGAGGTTAATCGCTTCATCATGATAGACGCCGCCCCCCTCCCCGTCGTCCGCACCGTCGCCGACCTGCGGGCGATCGTCCGGGACTGGAAACGTCAAGGCCTGAGCGTCGGCATGGTTCCGACCATGGGCGCCCTGCATGAAGGCCACCTGACCCTGGTGCGCGAGGCCGCACGCCGCACCGACCGCGTCGTCGCCTCCAACTTCGTCAATCCGACCCAGTTCGCGGCGCATGAGGATCTGGCCAAATATCCCCGTCAGCAGGAGGAAGACGCCCGTCTGCTGTCCGGCGCCGGCTGCCATCTGATGTTCGCGCCCTCAGCCGACGCGATGTATCCGGAAGGCTTCGCGACAACCGTCGCCGTCGCCGGCCCGGCGCTGGGTCTGGAAGGCGACTTCCGGCCGCAGATGTTCGGCGGGGTCGCCCTGGTCGTCACCAAGCTGTTCAACCAGGTCCAGCCCGATGTCGCGGTCTTCGGCGAGAAGGACTACCAACAGCTGATGGTCGTTCGTCGGTTCGTGCGCGACCTGGACCTGCCGGTCGAGATCGTCGGCGCGCCGACGGAGCGGGATGGCTGGGGCCTGGCCCTGTCGTCACGCAACGCCTACCTGTCGGAGACTGAGCTTGAGACCGCGCGCCGGCTGAACGGCATTCTGGCGGAGGCTGGCGTCCATGCCTCAAGCGGCCGCCCCCTGCCAGGCGTCGAGCGTGAAGCCTATGCCGCCCTTCTAAAAGCCGGGTTTGATCGGGTCGATTACGTCGCCATCCGTCACGCAGAGGACCTGACGCCGTTCCGCAACGACATCGTCGACGCCCCCGCCCGTATCCTGGCCGCCGTCTGGCTGGGCAAGACGCGCCTGATCGACAATATGGCGGTCTGAAACGATCAGGGCCGCATCCGTTCGCCGGATGCGGCCCTGTCAGATCAGCCGATCGCGCCGACGCAGCCCTCTGCGTCGCCCGGCGCCAGATCGGCGTCGGTCAGGGCGATGGTCCAGCCGTGATGCGTGTTCAGGCCCCAGCGGCGGGCGCCGCCGCCATCGCCGGCGTCTCCACCCGCCGTGACCACCACGCGTCGGCCCTTGGGCAGAGCCGGCGGATCGATCTTTCCGACCGCCAGAGACGTCGGGGTCTCGCCGCCGTAGCCGTCGAACACGCTCAGCATCGACCATTCGCGGCGCAGACCCATCCACCAGGCGTCCTCGGTATTGATCGCCAGCACGGCGATCCCGTGGCCCTCGGCGGCGAAAGCCAGGGCCCTTTGCGGATCGCGCACCATCTTGATGTCGGCGGCGGCCCCGAAACGCAGGCGCGCGCCGTCATAGGCGCGGGTCGGTTCGATTGGGGCCCAGACCTGGACCTGAAGCCGGCCTTGGCGCGCCAGGCCCCACCCGACAATCTCGCGCCACAGATGCTCGACTGCCTCGGCGTTCTCGGGCTTGGCCTGCTTCAGCATACGCGAGAGGACGGCTTGTTCGCGATCGGGACGCAGCTTGGTGTGCGGTCCCGTGGGCGCATCCTTGGCGCGGCCGACGGTGGCGGCGATGGCCAGGCGTTGCTCGAACAGAGCCAGGATCTGGTCGTCGATGCCGTCGATTTCGGCGCGCAAGGCGGCCAGCGCCTGCTGTTCGGGGGTCAGGTCGGCCATGTCAGGCCAGACTTGCTGAAGGTTGGTATGGGGCATGGAAAAGGGCTTTCGGCATTCTGAGATTCGATATGTGCAGGGGCGTACAGCCGCTCTGGTTCAGAGCGGTCGCCGGTGAAGCAGTCAGGGACGGAGTGCGCCCGACGCCTCAGCCGGCGTATCGAAAGCCGTAAAAGCCGTAGCCGAAATAGAGGCCGGAAACCGCGCGCGAACGGTCGAAAGAAACAGAAAGAGCGCGCAGGCGGGACATGGTCCGGTTCCGGTTTATGCGGATTGTCTTGCGATCCGTGGGTGTCTTAAGGACGCAAAGACCGTGCGCCGTCAACCCTCAGGGAAGCTCAACAGGACAAAACGCGTCTGATTATCGCCGGAATCCTGCAAGTCGTTGCGCAGGATCGACAGGCCGTACACCTCGGCGGCGCCCATCGGGGCGATGGCCGCCCGTGTCGGATCGCCCGCTTCTGCCACATCGCGCGCCGCGCCTGCGGTATCGAAATGCTCGACAACCTCGACATTCAAACCGGCCAGCGTGTCCTTGCATTGGGCCAGGGCGATGGGGTGGCTCTCGACCGTGCGGATATCGGACAGACGCGCGCCGTCGATCGCCATCAGCGCATGACGGATCGGCCGCCAGACCTGGGCGACGGGCTCCACGCCAAGCGCACCGACCAGCGTCGCCGCCGGTTCGACCACGCCGATGGTCGAGTTCTCGACCGGTATCAGGGCGCAACCGCAGTCGCCGGCGCGCAGCGCATCCAGCGCCTGGGCGAAAGTTTCGAACGCCACAGCCTCGTCCCACGGACGCAAGGCCAGACAAGCCTCATGGCTGAACGATCCGGGCGCGCCCTGATAGGCGACCCGTCCAGGCTTCTCCTCAGTTGGAGCCGCTACTTGCATCGATCACTCCCTCGATCTCGGATCGATCTGGCGCTGCCTCGGTGGCGTCACCATGACCGGATCGGCCCGCATTTGGGGCACTGACGACGGCTAGGCCGCCGCCGACTGCGCCACCCGCCCGGCCTTCAGCCGTTCCGCCACCAGGAAGGCCAACTCCAACGCCTGGTCGGCGTTCAGGCGCGGGTCGCAGTGGGTGTGATAGCGGTTGGACAGATCGTCCTCGGTCACCGCCTGGGCGCCGCCGATGCATTCGGTGACATTCTGGCCGGTCATTTCCAGGTGGACGCCGCCGGGGTGGACGCCTTCCGCCTCGGCCACATCGATGAAGGTCCGGACTTCGCCCAGGATGCGGTCGAACGGCCGAGTCTTGTAGCCGTTGCCGGCCTTGAGCGTATTGCCGTGCATAGGGTCGATGGACCAGATGACCTTGCGGCCCGAAGCTTTCACTTCGCGCATCAGCTTGGGCAGGCGCTCGCCCACCTTGTCGTGACCGAAGCGTCCGATCAGCGTCAGGCGACCCGAGACATTGTCCGGGTTCAGGGCGTCGATCAGCGGCAGCAGGTCGTCGGCGGTCATGGTCGGCCCGCACTTCACGCCGATCGGGTTCTTGATCCCCTTCATGAACTCGACGTGGGCGCCGTCCAGCTGACGCGTGCGCTCGCCGATCCACAGCATGTGGGCTGAGGTGTCGAACCATTCGCCGGAACCGCCATCCAGACGCGTCAGGGCGCTTTCGACGTTGAGCAGCAGGGCCTCGTGGCTGGTGAAGACCTCGACCCGGCTGAGGTCCGGATGGGTCTCTGGCGTGACGCCGACCGCCTCCATGAAGGCCAGGGCCTCGGTGATCTTGTCGGCCAGCTCGCGGTACTGGGCGCCGGCGGCATTGTCTCCGGCGAAGCCCAGGGTCCAGCGATGGATGTTGTACAGGTCGGCATAGCCGCCGCCCGCGAAGGCCCGCAGCAGGTTCAGCGTCGAGGCCGACTGGTTGTAGGCGCGGATCAGACGCTGCGGATCGGGCGCGCGCTCCTCGGCCGTGAAGCCCATGCCGTTGATGATGTCGCCGCGATAGCTGGGCAGTTCGACGCCGTCGATCTCTTCCAATGGCGACGAGCGGGGCTTGGCGAACTGGCCCGCGATCCGCCCCACCTTCACCACCGGCTTGCGTCCGGCGAAGGTCAAGACGACCGCCATCTGAAGGATCAGGCGGAAGGTGTCGCGGATATTGTCGGTCGAGAACTCCTTGAAGCTCTCGGCGCAGTCGCCGCCCTGCAGGAGGAAGGCGTCGCCCCGCTCGACCTGGGCCAGCTTCGACGTCAGGCGCCGCGCTTCGCCGGCGAAGACCAGCGGCGGCAAGGCGCGCAGCTCGTCTTCCACCCGCGCGAGGGCGGCAGGATCCGGATAGTCCGCCGGCATATGCAGGGCGGTCTTGGTTCTCCAGCTTTCGGGTGTCCAGCGTGTCATCGCGCAAGAATAGGACTTCGCGCCTATTCAAACAACGAAAAGCCAGGCGGATTTTGCCGCGAAATGTCAGTCTTCCGAAGAAGGCGACTTTTCCGCCGCAGCTTCGGCCTTGCGTTCAGCCTTCGCCGCCGCCTTCTCGGCCGCCTTCAGCGCTGCGGCGCGCTCGCGTTCCTGACGCTCAAAGCTGTAGTTGGGTTTGCGAGCCATCGGCGTCCTCGTCTCATATCTTGATCTTGCGGTGAAGGTGGCGATGCATTGGGCCGGACGCAATCGCCAAATCCAGCACCATGCAAAAGCGGCTCACAGCAGTCTCTCCTTGCGCGTCAAAATCTTGGCGGCGGCGTCGAAGGCGATGAACAGGCGGGCTAGAAGGGTCATGGGGTCTGAACGCTTGGCCCTATTCGATGTTCAGTCCCGCGAACCTTCGTCGCACCCGAAAGACAGGCGCCCATGTCGACCCAACCCATCCTCCTCGGCGGTGTCGAAGCCGGCGGCACCAAGTTCATCTGCGGCGTCGCCGCCGCCGACGGCGTGATTGTCGACCAGATTCGTATACCCACGACGTCGCCCGACGAGACGCTCGATGCGGTTGCAGCCTTCTTCGTCAACGCCCAGTCGAGGCACGGCCGGCTTTCTGCGCTGGCGATCGTCAGTTTCGGCCCTTTGTCCTTGAAACCGGACGCGCCGGATTTCGGCGCTATCACCAGCACGCCCAAGCCCGGCTGGAGCGACGTCAACCTGTTGGCCCATCTGCGCCGTTTCATCGATGTTCCAATGACGCTGGACACCGACGTGAACGGCGCGGCCGTGGGCGAACGCCTGTTCGGCAGCGGGCAAGGGCTGGAGAGCTTCTGCTACGTCACGGTCGGCACGGGCGTGGGGGTCGGGGTGATGATCGACGGCGCACCGCATGGCGGGGCGAACCATCCCGAAGCCGGTCATATCCGGCTGCCCCGCGCCAAGGGCGACGAGAGGTACTCGGGCACCTGTCCCTTCCACGGCGACTGCCTGGAAGGCCTGGCGAGCGGGCCGGCGCTGCAAGCGCGCTGGGGCGCGGCGGCAGAGACTTTTTCTCACGATCATCCGGCCTGGCCGATGGCGGCGGAGTATATCGCCGGTCTGTGCACCAACCTGACCTACACGCTGCGGCCGGAGCGAATCATCATCGGCGGCGGCGTGATGCAGCCGCACATGTACGATCTGGTCAGACAGGCGCTGGTGAGACAGCTCGGCGGCTATGACGCGAGCCTGCGGGATCTGGATACGAAGACCTACATCGCGGAGCCGACCGCGGGGGTGTCCGCCGGCCTTATCGGCGCATTGGCCCTCGCCTACCGTTCCGTCACGGGCGCGTGGCCCAAGGACTGGGCGACGCAAGGCCAGGATCAAATTGGATTGGAGATGGTGGACGCGACAGGGATTGAACCTGTGACCCCCTCGGTGTGAACGAGGTGCTCTCCCGCTGAGCTACGCGTCCTTGCCTTGCGGAGGCGGCGACATAGCCCGGTCGCCGGCCCCGCGCAAGCGCCTGTTTCAGATTCCGGCGGCGCGAACGCCTTCGGGCGTATCGGCTTCCGGGTCGCCCGGCAGCCAGGCGACGTGACCGTTATAGATGTCCTGGTTGAGGATGCGCTCTTCCTTGGCGACCAGCACCGGCACCAGCATTTGGCCGGTCACATTGGTCGCGGTGCGCATCATGTCGATGATGCGATCGATGGCGACGATATAGCCAATCCCTTCCAGCGGCAGGCCGGCGGTCGACAGGGTCAGGGTCAACATGACGATGCTGGTCCCCGGCACGCCGGCCGTCCCCAGCGACCCGAGCACCGCCGTCAGGCCGATCAGGACGTACTGGGTCAGCGTCAGATCAATCTTGAAATACTGGGCGATGAAGATCGAGGCGATGGCCGGATAGATGGCCCCGCACCCGTCCATCTTCACATTGGCCCCCAGGGGCACGGCGAAGGCGGCATAGGCCTGGGGCACCCCCAGACGCTCCACCGTCTGGCGAAGGGTGATCGGCAACGTCCCCAGCGAGGATGAGGTCGCAAATGCGGTCTGCTGGGCCGCGAAGGTGCCGCGGAAAAAGCTGGTCACCTTCAGCCCGTGAACCTTCAGCAGGCCCGAATAGACGATCAGGATGTGGAACAGGCAGGCGGCATAGATGGCCAGGATGAACTTCACCAGGGGCAGCAGCGCCTCCCAGCCGTAGCCGCCGACGACCGATCCGATCAGGCCGAACACGCCGATGGGCGTCAGCTGGATCACCCAGCGGGTGATGCGGAAGATGATGGCCGCGCCCTCATCCACCAGACGCCGAACGCCCTGCGCCCGGTCGCCCAGCGCCACCAGGGCCATGCCGACCAGGGCCGAAAAGAAGATGATCTGCAGCACCTTGCCTTCGGCCAGGGCCGCGAACGGATTGGTCGGCACGACGCCGATCAGGACTTCCAGCGGCGTCGGGATCACCCGGTCCTTGACCTCGCCCAGCGGCAGGTTGGACAGGCCGACGCCCGGATTGATGATGTGGCCGAAGGCGAACCCGACCAACACCGCCAGCAGGGAGGTGATGGCGAACCAGACGATGGTCCGCACCCCCAGCCGCACGGCCCCCGCCCCTTCCCCCAGCTTGGCGATGGAACTGGCGATGGTGAACAGCACCAGCGGCGCCACCACCATGCGGATCAGGTTCAGATAGACGTCGCCGATCGGCTGAAGCCAGGTCTCGGCCCGCTCGCGCAGGATCAGCCCGGCGATGATGCCGAGGATGAAGCCGGCGGCGGTCCGCTGCCACAGCGGGATCTTGAAAAAGCGAGCGAGCATGACGGCACTTTCAACAGGGGTGCGCCAATCTGTCCATCGCCATGACGATCCGCAACCGCAGCAGCGATCATTCAGCCGACAGATTTCCTCTCGGCCGGTATCAGAATTTCAGCGCCCGCCTCACGTAGAAGTCGGAGAGGATGCCGTCGATCGCCTCTTCCACGTCCTCGAAAGCATCGATCAGGATGTCCCCGCCCAGGTCTTCAACGGGCGTCGGCGTAAAGCCGAAGGTCGTCAGAATGCAGGGCATGCCGGCGTCTTTAGCGGCGTCCGCGTCCGGCGCGGCGTCTCCCACCATGATGGCCCGTTCGGGATCACCTGCTGCGATCACGACGGCCTCCTTCAGATGGGCGCCCGAGGGCTTGCGCGCGCTGACCCGATCCGGGCCGACGATGGCGGCGAAATGGCGGGTCAGGTCCAGCTTGCCCAACAACAGCTCCGACAGGTCCGAACGCTTATTGGTGGCCACGACCAGGATTGCGCCCCGCTTGCTGAGCCGCTCCAGCGTCTCGACCACGCCCTCGAAGGGCTGCGAGCCGTCGGCGATATGGGCGGCGTAATCGACCAGGAACCGCTCGAACAGCTCGTCGGACTTGGCCCGCTCGACCGGCGCGCCGGCGGCTTCGAAGCCGTGCACCAGCAGCGCCCGCGCACCCGATCCGATCAGGGTCGAGGCGGACTCCATCGGCACGGGCGGCAGCCCCTCCTCGACCAGCATCCGGTTCAGCGTGCCGATCAGGTCCGGGGCGGAATCGACCAGCGTCCCATCCAGGTCGAAGGCGATGGTCCAGCCTTCCAGGTCGCGATCGCTCATCCACATCTCCCGCTGGCCCGCATGATGGGCTAGATCGCAGGACGACTAGACTGCGAGACGATTCATGACCAGCCAGACGCGCGCCCGCGCCGCCATCATTCTCGCCGCCGGCCAGGGCACGCGGATGAAGTCGCCGCTGCCCAAGGTGCTGCACCCCGTCGCCCACCGCGCCATGCTGGACCACGCCATCGATGCGGCGGAAGGGCTTGGCTGCGAGCGCATCGTCGTCGTGGTCGGCAATCACTCGCCGGAGGTCCGGGCCCATGTCGTCAAACGGCTGGGCGAGGCCGCCATTGCGGTCCAGGACCCGCCGCTCGGCACCGGCCACGCCGTGCGCGCCGCCGAGCAGGCCATGGCCGGCTTCGACGGCGAGGTGGTCGTCACCTATGGCGACGTGCCGTTGCTAAAGGCCGCCGACATCGAGCCCGTCTTTAATGCCGACGGCATCACCGTCATCGGGTTCGAGGCTCGCGATCCCGGCGCCTATGGCCGGCTGATTGTGGAAGGCGACACCTTGACCGCCATCACCGAGGCCAAGGAGGCGTCGGCCGAGATTCTCGCCCTCACCGCCTGCAACTCGGGCGTTATGGCCGCGCCGGCGGCCCTGCTCTTCTCGCTGCTGGCCGAGGTGAAGAACGAGAACGCCAAGGGCGAATACTATCTGACGGATGTCGTTGCTTTGGCGCGCCAGGGCGGCCACCCCACCCGCGCCGTCTTCGCCGCTGAGGACGCCGTGATGGGCGTCAACTCCCAGGCCGAGTTGACTCAGGCCGAGGCCCTGTTTCAGAGCGTGCAGCGCGACACCTTCCTGGCGTCCGGCGTGACGATGGCGGCCCCCGACACCGTTCATTTCGCCTGGGACACCCAGATCGGCGGCGGGACCGTCGTCGAACCGTTCGTGGTCTTCGGCCCTGGTGCGGTCATCGAGGGCGGCGCGCGCATTCGCAGCTTCAGCCATATCGAGGGCGCGCGGGTCGCGGCCGGCGCCGAGGTCGGTCCCTATGCGCGCCTGCGTCCCGGCGCGGACCTGGCGACCGGGGTCAAGGTCGGCAACTTCGTCGAGGTCAAGAACGTGAGGATGGCGGAAGGCGCGAAGGCCAATCACCTGGCCTATCTGGGCGACGGGTCGGTCGGCGCCGGCGCCAATGTCGGCGCAGGGACGATCTTCTGCAACTACGATGGCTTCAACAAAGCGCAGACCCAGGTCGGCGCCGGCGCCTTCGTCGGATCGAACTCCAGCCTGGTGGCCCCGGTGGTCATCGGCGACGGCGCCCTGATCGCCTCGGGCTCTGTCATTACCGAGGATGTGCCCGCCGACGCCATGGCCTTTGGCCGCGCCCGCCAGACCGTCAAACCCGAAGCGGCCGCGGCTTTCCGCGTCGAAGCCAAGGCGAAGAAGGCTGCGAAATCCAAATGAGCGACCTCCAGAAGAAGAACGCCGGCCAGGCCGCCGCCGCTCACGTCGAGGCGGGCATGATCGTCGGCCTGGGCACTGGCTCCACCGCCGCGTGGTTCGTCAAGGCGCTGGCGGCGCGCAACCTTCCCGGCCTGCGCTGCGTGCCGACATCCGAAAAGACCGCAGACCTGGCGCGCGAACTCGGGCTGACGTTGTCGACGCTGGAGGACACGCCGCGCATCGACCTGACCGTAGACGGCGCCGACGAAATCGGGCCGGGTCTGGCGTTGATCAAGGGCGGCGGCGCGGCTCTGCTGCGCGAGAAACTGGTGTGGGAGGCCTCGGCCCGCTGCATCGTCATCGCCGACGCGGCGAAGGTGGTGCCTGTGCTGGGAACCTTCCCCCTGCCGATCGAGGTCGTCGCCTTTGGCCACAAGACGACGGCCAACCGCATCGCTGATGTCCTGATCGATCACGACATCAACCAGCCGGCGCGCGTGCGTCACGCCGATCGCGGTCTGGTTCGCACCGACGGCGGCAATCTGATCTATGACGCGGGCTGCAAGGCGATCCACGATCCGGTCCGTCTGGCCGACGATCTGAAACTGATCACCGGGGTGGTGGAGCACGGCCTGTTCCTGGACCTCGCGGACCTGGCCATCATCGGCACGGACGAGGGCGTTGAGCAGCGTCTTCCCTAGGACACGCCCCGGCGGCTCAGCACCGCCGGAACCGTGCGCGCCAGGATGGCCAGATAGACGCCGACGGTGCGGTTTCTGACCAACCAGACATCCATCGCAACCCGGCGTGGATAGGGCACGGCGTTGCGCCCCGAGACCTGCCACAGCCCCGTCAGGCCTGGGCGAACCGCGCAGTAGTCGGCCAGTCGCCGTCCGTATCGCGCCGCCTCGTCGATCACGATCGGTCGGGGACCAACCAGCGACATCTCGCCTCTCAACACATTGATCAACTGCGGCAGTTCATCCAGGCTGGACCGTCGCAACAGGCGGCCCAGCGACGTGACGCGCGGATCGTGCGTCAGCTTTCGCATCGCCTGCCATTCCGGATCAGACGCTGACGGCAAGGCTTGCTCCGCGCCCATCCTCATCGAGCGAAACTTGAGACAGTCGAATAGTCGGCCGTCGCGCCCGATCCGTTGCTGGCGAAAGATCGCGGCCCCTCCGTCCTGCGCCGTGACGCAGAGGGCTATCAAAACGAAGAGCGGCCAGGTCAGAAGCAGCCCTGTCAGCGCGAATGCGATATCCATGGCGCGGGTCGGGTCGAGACGAACACGGCGTCGATGCGCACCGACACCGCATGTCGACGTTACATCGCACCCGGCCAATTCCGATATCGACATCCAGCGCCCCCAAGCGTCACCATGACCTGGGATTGTGTCCTTGGCAATCTTGACCTGCCGTCAACGCAGCTTGTTTAGGTCAGTCGCCGCCCCACCGGCTCAGCGTGAACGACGTGCGACGGCCGTTCACCGAAACCGTCCCGGTGACAACAGCCGTCTGATCGCCGAGATTGCGCCGCGCCGTCGCCAAAGCGCCCTGATCAATCCGAGCCGACAACTCCACCGGGCCCACGCCAGGCGCAGACCCGCTCATTTGGATCCGATCGTCGGTGACGACATAGGCGTCCGGCAGAACCCTGACCTCGCCCTGCGGCCCGGTCAGCGACAGGATCAGAGGCGGCGAAGCGCGGGAGCCGCCTTCCCAGGCAGCAAAGGCCTCATCCTGTCCGATGAACAGCGATGCCACGGGCTGCATGGATCCCGCGCCTGTCGGGCGATAGTCGCCCGAGATATCGCCGCCCAGACGATGCTGAAACGTCGCTTCCGGCGTCGATGTCGGCGTCGTGGCGTCGCGCCGTTCGCATGCCGCCAGGCTCAGCACGGCTATGACCGCGACGATCACCCATGAATATCTCATCGATCAAGCGCCTGGTCCAAGGCGCGGAACCCGGCGATGGCGATCTCGGTCGCGCTGGTGAAGACCGAAGGCGTGATCCGATCGAAGGTATCGCTCGGTTGATGATAATCGGGATGATAATCGACGCCCATGTACAGGAAGGGCACGCCGGCCTCATGGAAGGCGCCATGATCGGAGGCGTCGACCCAGTTGTTCTCGCCCGTATCCTGAGGAGTGTCCTTGCCGAAGGCGAAGGAGACGGCGCCGTTCGGCGCCACGGCCTCCAGCACGGGGCGCAGATTGGGGTGCTGATAGGTCCCGGTGACCCACAGATGACCGTCCGTCTCCGCCCGCGCCGTCATGTCGAAGTTCAGGTTCAGGCTCAGCGACGACAGCGGCACCGGCGGCGCCTTGACGAATTCTCGAGCGCCCAACAGTCCCCGCTCCTCGCCATCCAGCGCAACGATCAGCACGCTGTGTTCCGGCGGTTGGGCCTTCAGCCGCGCCGCCAGTTCCAGCATCGTCGCCACGCCCGAGGCGTTGTCGTCGGCCCCGTGGAAGATCTGGCCGTCATTGACGCCGACGTGGTCGTAGTGGGCCGTCACCACGATATAGCGGTCGGCGACGCGGGTTCCTGGGATCAGGCCGACGATGTTCACGCCGCTGAAGGTCTTCACGCCCTCGCGCGTGCGGCCCGGCGTCTCAAACCGCTGCAAACGCCCGAACGGCGGCGGCTGAACGCCCATGGCCTCCAGCCGCGAGACGATATAGGCGCGCGCCCGTTCGCCGCCTTCCGAGCCCGTATCGCGGCCCTGCATGTCGTCGGCCGACAGGATGCGAACGTCCTCCAGCAGTTGGCTCGGACCGGTCGCGACGACGCTCGGCGTACGCGGAGCTGTTGCGGGAACGGCGGTGCAGCCGCTGACGATCAGGGCGGCGCCAGCGACGAAAAGGCAGAGGGTCGAACGAGTCATACAGGCTCCGATAGGGACGCGCGAACCTAGCGAAGCGCGGACGGCGCGTCAGCCTACGGTTCTGTCATCATCGGCTTTGCGCGATGCACGGGCGGCGTGTCAGATGATATAACGACGACCATGGCCAACGCGATTCCTCTCGAAGTCCCCGTCGACGACCTTACCGCCGAGACGGCTGCCGAGGCCCTGGCCTGGCTGGCCGCCGAAATGGCCCGCCACGACGCGCTGTACAACGAGGCGACGCCCGAGATTTCCGACGCGGAATACGACGCCCTGCGTGCGCGCAACCTGGCGATCGAAACCGCCTTCCCCGATTTGGTCCGGCCTGACTCGCCATCGAACAAGGTCGGCGCCGCCGCCTCAACCCAGTTCGCCGAGGTGCGCCACGGCGTGCCCATGCTGTCGCTGGACAACGCCTTCGACGATGGCGAGGTGCGCGACTTCGTGGCCCGGATCGCCCGTTTCCTGAAACTGCCGGCCGACGAACCCATCGCCTTCGTCGCCGAGCCCAAGATCGACGGCCTCTCCGCGAATCTTCTCTATGTCGGCGGCAAGCTGACGATCGGCGCCACGCGCGGCGACGGCCGCGCGGGCGAGGACGTCACCGCCAATCTGAACACCATCGCCGATGTGCAGCAGACCCTGGCCGGCGACGGCTGGCCCGACCGGATCGAGATCCGGGGCGAGGTCTATGCGCCCAACGACGCCTTCGCCGCCTTCAACGCCGCCGCCGAGGCGGAAGGCCGCCGGACCTACGCCAACCCCCGCAACTTCGCCGCCGGTTCCCTGCGCCAGAAGGACGCCCGGATCACCGCCAAACGCCCGCTGAACTTCTTCGCCTACGCCTGGGGCGAACATTCCAGCGACTTCGCTGAGACCCAGTGGGAAGCCCTGCAAAAGCTTAAGGCCTGGGGCTTCCCCGTCAACGCCCGCTCGCGCCGGGTCGAGGGCGCGGAGGGGCTGATCGCCGTCTATCGCGAACTGGAACGCGACCGCGCGACATTGGGCTATGACATCGACGGCGTGGTCTACAAGGTCGATCGCATCGACTGGCAACGCCGACTGGGCTTCGTCGCCCGCAGCCCCCGCTGGGCCATCGCCCACAAATTCCCGGCGCAGCAGGCGACCACTGTGCTGGAAGGCATCGACATCCAGGTCGGCCGCACCGGCTCCCTGACCCCCGTCGCCCGCCTGCACCCCGTCACTGTCGGAGGCGTGGTGGTGCGCAACGCCACCCTGCACAATGAAGACGAGATCGAGCGTCTGGATGTCCGCATCGGCGACACCGTCCGCCTGCAACGCGCCGGCGATGTCATCCCCCAGATCCTGGGCGTGGTCCCGGAGTCACGTCCCGCCGACGCCGTCCCCTATGCCTTCCCTGAACACTGCCCCGTCTGCGGCTCGGAAGCCGTGCGCGAAGGCGACGAGGTCAAGCGTCGCTGCACCGGTGGCCTGATCTGCGACGCCCAGATCGTCGAACGGCTGAAGCATTTCGTCGGCCGCCGCGCCTTTGACATAGAGGGATTGGGCGAAAAGCAGTTGGTCGCCTTCCATGCGCGCGCCTGGATCAAGGAGCCGGCCGACATCTTCAGACTGGCGCGCGACGAGGCGCGGCTGAAGGCGCTGGAGCGTGACGACGGTTATGGCGAAACCAGCATACGCAATCTGGTCGCCGGCATCGACGCCCGCCGCGTCATTTCGCTGGACCGGTTCCTGTTCGGTCTGGGAATCCGCGACATCGGCGAACAGACCTCCATCGTGCTGGCCCGCGCCTTCGAGAGCTGGTCCGCGCTGAAGGCCGCCTGCCTCCAAGCCGCCTCGGGCGTGCCGTCCGACGCCTGGACCGACCTTGCCGCCGCCCACGCCATATCGCCCCGCGTCCTGACCCTGATGGCCGAGGCCGCGCCCCCCGCCGTAGATCCCTGGCCCGAGGCGACGATGGACATGAAGATCAGCCAGGCCTTCCCCGGCATGGCCGCTCCGGCCCGCCGGTCTCTGGCGACGATGGCGAACGACTGGTCCGGGCTGGTCGAACTGGCCCGTGTCGCGCGCGAGGACGGCCCGTCCGAAATCCTGAACCAGATCGCCGGCGTCACCGGCGTCGGTCCTGTTGCGGCGGAGGCCCTAGCCCACTTCTTCCACGAGCCCCACAATCTAAAGGTCGTAGAGGCTTTGGAAGCCGAACTGACCGAAATCCTCGATGCTGAACGCCCCAAGTCCGACACGGCGGTCGCGGGCAAGACTGTCGTCTTCACCGGCGCCCTAGAACGCTTCACGCGGGACGAGGCCAAGGCCCGCGCAGAAAGCCTGGGCGCAAAGGTCTCGGGTTCGGTGTCGAAAAAGACCGACTACCTCATCGCCGGCCCTGGAGCGGGGTCCAAGCTGAAGGACGCCGAAAAGCACGGCGTGCAGGTGCTGACCGAGGACGAATGGCTGGCCCTGATCGGCGGTTGAAGTTGACCTAACGGTCGGTTTTCGTTGGTGATCACTGGGGTTTTGGCCTTGTCTTCAACCGAAACCGCGATCAACGTCCGCTTCAACGGGCGGTGCGACCGACCCGACGAAAGGGAACGACTATGAAGATCAAGATCATGCTGGCCGCGGCGACCCTGGCGGGCGCCCTCGCCTCTCCAGCCCTGGCGGGCGACCCGACCGGTCTGTGGCAGACCCCGACCAATGGCGGTCAGGTGCGGATCGCGCGTTGCGGCCAAGCGCTGTGCGGCACGCTGGTGACTTCGGACCACATTCGCGCCGACGCCAATGCGCGCGACGCCAACAATCGCAACGCTGCCCAGCGGAACCGCACCCTGCGCAACCTGCCCATGCTGACGGGCTTCACCGGCGGTCCGACGGAATGGCGCAACGGCTCGGTCTACAACCCGGCCGACGGCGGCACCTATCGCGGCACCATCACCATGACCAATGAAAACAGCCTGCGTCTGCGCGGCTGCATCGTCGCGCCGCTTTGCAAGACCCAGACCTGGACCCGCATCCAGTAGGATCAGCGCGACACACACACACGAAAGGCCCGGTCGGAGCGATCCGACCGGGCCTTTTTCATTTGGCTCGTAGCTCAGCGATTCAGCGCCGCCCGCGCCGCCTCGGCGTAGCGATGCCCCGTCGCCGCGCCCTTGGGGAAGACGGCCTCGATCCGGGCGAGATCCTCAGGCGTCAGAACGATGTCCACGGCCGCCGCATTCTGCTCCAGGGTCGCAATACGACGGGTGCCGGGGATCGGGATCAGATCCTCGCCCTGCGCCAGCAGCCAGGCCAGCGCCAGTTGAGCGGCGGTTATGCCCTTGTCCGACGCAATGGCCTTTACCGCCTCCACCAGATCCAGATTCTTCTGGAAGTTCTCGCCCATGAAGCGCGGATTGGTGCGACGGAAGTCGTCGGCGTCCAGGTCATCGATCGAGGTGATGTCGCCCGACAGGAAGCCGCGGCCCAGCGGGCTGTAGGGCACGAAGCCGATTTCCAGTTCGCGCACGACCGCGAACAGTTCGTCTTCGGGCTCGCGGCTCCACAGCGAATATTCCGTCTGCAGTGCCGTGATCGGATGGGTCGCATGCGCCTTGCGCAGGGTATCGGGCGCGGCCTCGGACAGACCCAGGAAGCGGACCTTGCCCTCCTTCACCAGTTCCGCCATCGCCCCAACCGTGTCCTCGATCGGCGTGTCCGGATCGACGCGGTGCAGATAGTAGAGATCGACGTGATCGACGCCCAGGCGTTGCAGGCTGCCCTCGATGGCGCGACGCACATTGGCCGGGCTGCCGTCGGTCATCAGCTTGGTGCGGTCGGCGTTATAGTTGATGCCGAACTTGGTGGCGATGAACGCCTGGTCGCGCCGGTCCTTCAACGCCTTGCCGACCAGCACCTCGTTTGTGTGAGGGCCGTACATTTCGGCGGTGTCGAACAGGGTGATGCCCAGATCGAGCGCGCGATGGATGACGGAGATGGACTGGGCCTCGTCGGCGCCGCCGTAGAAGGCGCTCATGCCCATGCAGCCCAGGCCAATGGCCGAAACCTCGGGGCCGTTTGCACCCAACTTGCGCGTCTTCATGGGGGCCTTCTCCTGTCGATGTGGGGGATCGGCCACACGGCCGACGATCAGGAGATGGTCGCGGCGACGGCGGGGTGCAATCCCGGCCGTGCTTTGCGATGGTACCGCCTCTCAGGCTTGAACTGAGGACCTCCGGTTCCACAAACCGGCGCTCTAACCAACTGAGCTAAGGCGGCCCGCTCATCGCGAGGCGCGTTCTCTACCGGGCCTGCGGCAGGCGATCAAGCGCCTTCCTCATATTTCCTCAGGAGATTCCGCAGGTGACAGCCCAAACAAAAACGCCCCGGAGATTGCTCTCCGAGGCGTCTTGTCTGTTGCCGTGACGATCACCCGAGGGTGAAGGGCACCCGGACGCGGAAGGTCGCGTCTTGAGCGGCGCCATCGACGGTCCGCGGGGACAGTTGTCCACGCTGAACCACCCGAATGGCGGCGCGGCCGAAGCCCATTCCGGCAGGCTCTTCGGACACCACGCGGCAGTTCGCCGGAGATCCGTTGGAGCGCGCCGTACACTCGACCGTAGCCGAACCGCTGATTTCACGCTCCAGCGCACGCGCCGGGAAGTCATCAGCTGTCGGGCGCGGTTGGCGCGACCACTGAACGTTCGTGATCGTCGACGGACGCGGCGGAGCCGGGGGTGCGGGCGGAGGCGGAGGTCCAGGAATATTGACGGGCGGACCCGTGTATTCAACCCGATCTTCCTTCTTCGTCGGCGTGATGTTGACCGGCGGAGGGGGAACGATGTTCGGGACCGGAGCCGGCACGCGCACCTGAAGCTTCGGCGGCGGAGGCGTATCCGTCGGCGGAGGCGGCGGGGGCGGAGGCGGCGGAGGCGGCGGAACCGGCTCGACCAACTCGACCTCGACGGACTCGTCGACGTAGTTGAACTCCTTCAGCTTGAACTTGGACTGCTGAACAAAGAAGATCAGCAACGCAAACAAGATGCTGACCACCATCAGGCAGACGATCAGCACGGGGTAGGACACCCCCATGAAGCCCTTTTTCTTGGGTACGTCGTAGCGACTGCGATGATATTCGACGTCTGTCATACTATCTCCGCATCCTAACTCGTCGCCTGGTCTTCGCCGACCAGCGCAACGCTATAGAAGCCGTTATCCTGCAGCGCATTCATGACCTGCATGAAGTCGCCGTAACGGGTGTTCTGGTCGCCCCGAATGAAGATCCGCTCATCGGCCGGGTTCCGGGATCCGATCTGTTTTTTCAGATCTTCACCCAGGGCACCGACGTCGGTCCGGAAATCGCCCACATAGACGTCGCCGTCATTCTGGATCGAAATATAGACCGGCTTGGGCGGGTTCGGGGCCGCCTTGGCGACGGCGATTGGCAACTCAACAGGCACCGACACGGAGGCTAGCGGAGCCGCCACCATGAAGATGATGAGCAGAACCAGCATGATATCAACGAAAGGCGTAACGTTGATATCACTGTTGGCCTGAGGCAGGTTGCCAGCGCCGCCCGATTTAATCTTGGCGGCCATCCGTCTTACGCCCCCTTGTCGAGCTGACGCGAGATGCCGTTCAGCAGCTCAGCGGCGAAGCCGTCGGCGCGCGTGCCGTAAGCAGCGATGCGAGTGTTGAAGTAGTTGTAGAACACAACGGCCGGGATAGCGGCGAACAGACCGATACCGGTGGCCAGCAGAGCTTCAGCGATACCCGGAGCCACGACGGCCAGGTTGGTGGTGTTCGACTGGGCGATGCCGATGAAGGAGTTCATGATGCCGTAAACGGTGCCGAACAGACCGACGAACGGACCGATCGAGCCGACCGACGCCAGGAACTGCTGGCCGCCCGACAGGCGCAGGGCCAGACCGGATTGCACGGCGGCGACAGCCGACTGAGCGCGGGCCATGGCCGAGTCGAGGTGATCGCCGGTGACCGACAGACCCGATTGACGCGACAGTTCGATTTCCTCGGTGGCGGCGGCGGCCATGTCGGCCAGCGGGTTGCCGTCGAAATCTTCCTGAGTCGAGACAGCGCGCATGTCAGCGATGGTGCGGGCGCCGCGGAAGTTCTCGAGGAAGTTGTCGGTCTTGCGGTTCAGAGCGCCGAACTCGAACAGCTTGATGAGCAGCAGGGTCCACGACAGGATCGAGGCCAGCAGCAGGCCGGCCATGACGACCTTAACGACGACCGTGGCTTCCATGAACATGGAGATCGGGGTGATGTCGCCGTGACCGCCGCCGACGGCGTCGTTCACCGTTGCGGGATCAGCTTCGCCGGCAGCCGGAGCGGCGGCTGCGGGAGCCGCAGTCGAGGCGGCCGGGGTGGGCTCGGCCGGGGCCTGGGCCAGGACCGGCGAGCTCGCCATCAGCGCGGCGGCGCCGGCCATGGCGAGAAGGATATTCGTCTTTTTGCTGTTCAGCATAATTCGCCAGTTCCTGCTTGGTCTGACTCGTGGAACCAAAGGTGCGGCCATAGTCAGCGACCGCCCCCCAACCTGAAATGTTTCCTTCAACGCGCCCGTCCTTTCGAGGATCAGAGCTCGCTGAAATCTTCGGTGGAGATCGAAACGGTCGCCCGCCTCGTCTCCGCTGGTCGAACCTTCGGAGACACGTCTCCGGCGATCCGCATTAACGTCTTCTTGCGAAGGCGCCTCAACCCTTTGACGAACCCTTACCGGAGCGTCAAGGGACAAGAGGGGCTTTTAACCCGTCGAGAGACATGGAGAAAAGTTCCACCAACCGGCGCATTAGAGTGCAGCCGCGCGACATTTTGATGATGATCTGGCGTCAGATGAAGCAAGTTTGTTCAAAACGAACATCCTGAGCGTGATCATTTCCCGATATTGCGAATGTCGGGCTGATCGCTGCACGCCGGCTGAAAACCCCAGGGCGGCGCAAAGGCCGCAGCGCAGGATCATGCGCTCGAAACAATCGATTTTCACGATGTAGGAAAAGATGGTGCCTGGAGGCGGGTTCGAACCACCGACACGCGGATTTTCAATCCGCTGCTCTACCAGCTGAGCTATCCAGGCGCCGACGCGGCGTCGCGAGAGGCGGGTCTATAGGGGAGGCTTTTCCGCCTGTCCAGCGCCCAATTCGCCCTTTTCGTCATCATCTTCCGCACCCTCGTCCAAGGCGACCGGAATGGCGTAGGCGCCGGTGAACCAGCGTTGAAGATCCACGTCCGAACAGCGGCGTGAGCAGAAGGGCTTGTACTTGGGATCGGCGTCGGCCTTGCGGCAGATAGGACAGGAAGCCACGGCTCAACCCTCTTCTATTCGTAAACGTCCTGGCGGGATCGCGGCATCGGCCTGGATCACCGCTCGCGGTCCCAGATAGGACGCCAGTGGGTCAGCGATCAGGGCTTCTTCGGGCGCGCAACGCGCGGTGATGCGTGGCGATAAGGTATCGGCCAGCAGTTGCCGTCGCAAAGCGCGCACGACAGATATGGCCCGCGTCTGAACCGAGGGGCGTCCGCCGGCGTCGAGCAGAATCTCCTCGATCGGGGTGCGGCGCCAGGGCAGCGACATCTGCAACAGGCCGAATCGACTGACGGGTCCGAAGACGGCCTGGGGTACATGACCGAACGCGGCCCGCGCGACTTTGGACTGCGCCTCGGCGTCCTGACCGTCCCCGACCATGTCGATGACGACCAGGCCGCCCCAGTTCCGCAAGCCGATCAGCCGCGCCGCCTGTTTCACCCCCTCGCGATTCGCAGCCGCCCTGGCCTGTTTCGGATCACGACCGGGGGTGGAGGTGAAGTCGATGTCCACAGCCACCAGGGCGCGGGTGCGTTCGATGGCGAGATCGATTCCATGCGGGGCGAAACCGATCGATTGAACCAGAGCCTCCTCCTCCGCCTCGACCATGGCGTCGATGGCGGCGATGCCAGTGATTGATTCCTCGCCGGGCGCGAGATCGCGCAACTGTTCGGCGATGCTGGGTGCGGGCTGAATCAGGCGGGGCGTCCCCTCCCCCGGTCCTACATACCGAACTGCCGCCCCTTTCCCGGCACGAGGTTCGGCGACGATGACGACTTCCAGCCGCTGGCCTTGGGTAATTCGGTCATTTCTCGGGAACGGGAGAAAGGCGGCGGTCGGTGCGGCGATATCGACGAAGGCGCCGCGCAAGCCGGGGTTCACCTCGATGACACGCCCCACCGAGCGGGCGCCGAGCCGGGTCTGCGCCGCATCATCCTCGCGGTGGATTAGAAGATGAGTATAGCGGCCATCGCGCATGATCGCGCCACGCGTCTCGCCAGGCGTCTCGTCGAGGAAGACCTCGACTGCGCCGCTCATGAACGCCAGCCGACGCCGTGCAAGAGCTGGACGGCCTCATAGACGGGAAGGCCCATCACGGACGGATGGCTGCCGACGATGCGCTGGATGAAGGCGGCCGCTGGGCCCTGGATGCCATAGCCGCCCGCCTTGCCGCGCCAGTCGCCCGTGGCGACGTAGGCGGCGATCTCGTGGTCGGACAAGGGTTTGAAGGTCACGCGGGTTTCGTTGACGCGCGACGATAGTTTTCCGTCGCGCCACACGGCCACGCCGGTGAAGACGCGGTGATTGCGGCCGGACAGCAGTTTCAGAAAGCGTGTCGCCTCGGCCTCGTCCGCCGCCTTCTCCAGAAAACGACGCCCGACAGCGACAACCGTATCGGCGGCGATGACGACCGCGTCGGAGCGGCGCTCTGCGACGACCTGCGCCTTCGAGGTGGCAAGTCGTTCGGCCAGACGCGGCGGGGTCTCGCCCTTCAGAGGCGTCTCGTCGATGTCGGCGGGATCGATATGGTCGGGCGTGATCCCGACCTGCGCCAGCAGTTCGATGCGGCGCGGGCTGGCCGAAGCCAGCACCAGTTCGGGGCGACCCGCAGCCACTTACTTGAAGCGATAGGTGATGCGACCCTTGGTCAGGTCGTAGGGGGTCATTTCGACCAGCACCTTGTCGCCGGCCAGGACGCGGATGCGGTTCTTGCGCATCTTGCCGGCGGTGTGAGCGATGATCTCGTGGTCGTTCTCGAGCGTCACGCGGAAGGTGGCGTTCGGTAGCAGTTCGCTGACCGTGCCGGGAAACTCAAGCAGTTCTTCCTTAGCCATGCGGCCTCTCACGCCCGTTGAATATGCGTTCGACCCCACGCCGGGCGGGCGCGAGGGGCGGAATGGACGGGCCTAATGCCCGAAAACACAGAGATAGTCGAGGTCAGCCGCGACGGTAGAGGGCGCAGAGCAATGTGAACAGGCGCCGCGACGTCTCGTGATCGACCACGATCTTGCCGTCCAACCGCGTCTTCAGCTGCTCGGCCCCTTCGTTGTGAAGGCCGCGGCGGCCCATGTCGACCGATTCGATCTGGCTGGCCGAGGATCCGCGCAGCGCCTCATAGTAGCTGTCGCAGATCATCAGATAGTCTTTGATCACGCCCTTCAGCGGCGTCAGGCTGATGGCGTAGGTGCGCGTGAAGTTGTCGCCGTCGATATCGAACACCAGACGATTGTCCTGAAGCGACAGCTTCAGCCTGTAGGGTCCGCCCTCGGCGCCGACGGGCTCGAAGCTGTTCTTCTCGACCAGATCAAAGATGGCTACGCGACGCTCGTGCTCGATCTCGGCCGTCGCCGCCGGCAGTGTCGCGGCGTCCAGTTCGACCGAGGCCAGCTTGTGATCGGCGCTCATGCCGCAGTTCCTTCGTCCAGTTCGGGCGTGTCCAGGTGGGTCGGCGCGATCCGTGCGGGCCAGCGGTCGGAGATGTCCGTGACCACGGCGTCCAGGCATTCGACGTCGATTCGCAGATCACCGCCGCCGGCGAACATCAGGATGACGCGCCCGCTCAGGTCCTCGGTCGGAATGAATTCTAGCGCGAGCAGTTCGAGTGAGGCGTCAGGGCTGCGCGACAGGCGACGGCTCTTGACCGCCAGAACGTCGCCGAACTGCATGGCGCACATCACCCGCGTCCCGCCGCACTCCCAGCAGAAGCGGCTGAAGGCGATGGTCAGTGTTCGGGCCGCCTTTTCCCAGACGATATCGACGGGGCGCAGGATGGCGTCCTGCAGCGCGGCGGAGATGATCTGAAGATCGTCGGCGTCCTCGGCCAGCAGACGCAGCGGTTCGACCGGCGCCTTGGCTTCGGGGATGACGCCGTCGATCTCAGTGCTCATCACCTGTTCCCTTTATGCGGCGGATGTCGGCTCCGCACGCGCCGAGCTTTTCTTCCAAACGCTCGAAACCGCGATCCAGATGATAGACGCGTCCGACCGTCGTTTCGGCCTCCGCGATAAGGCCCGCGATGACCAAGCACATCGAGGCCCGCAGATCCGTGGCCATCACCTGCGCGCCGTGCAGAACCTCGACGCCGGTGACGTGCGCCTCTCCGGCGTGGACCGAAATGTCGGCGCCCAGTCGCGCCAACTCCGGCACGTGCATGAAGCGGTTTTCGAAGATCGTCTCGCGAATCGTGCTGACGCCCTCCGCCGTCGTCATCAGCGCCATGAACTGGGCCTGCAGATCGGTGGCGAAGCCCGGATAGATGGCCGTCTCGACATCCACGGCCTTCAGTCGCTGCTTGGGGTCGCGCTTGATCAGAACGCCGTCGGCGGTCGGCGACACCTCGACGCCCGCCTCGACCATCTTGTCGGTCAGCGAACCGATCAGTTCGGCCCGCGCCCTGGTCAGGCGCACCTCGCCGCCCGCCATGGCGGCGGAAACCGCGTAGGAGCCCATCTCGATTCGGTCGGGAATCACCGACCAGGTCGTCCCGTTCAGCGACGAGACGCCGGTGATGGTCAGGACGTCGGTGTCGATTCCCTCGATCCTGGCGCCCATAGCCGTCAGACAGTGGGCTAGATCGCCGATCTCGGGTTCGCGCGCCGCACGACGCAGGACGGTCGTGCCCTCAGCCAGCACGGCGGCCAGAAGCGCATGTTCGGTGGCGCCGACCGAGACGAAGGGGAACTCGATCTCGGCGCCCTTCAGACCCTTGGGCGCGCGGGCGGTGACATAGCCTTCGTCCAGCTCGATCTCGGCGCCCAGCGCCGTCAGCGCCTGAAGGTGCAGATCGACCGGACGCGCACCGATGGTGCAGCCGCCGGGCAGCGAGACCTTGGCCTCGCCGGTGCGCGCCAGCAATGGGCCCAGCACATTGAACGAGGCCCGCATCTGGCGCACCAGATCATAGGGGGCGAAGGTCGAGGTCAGGTCCTTGGCGTGAAACAGGCTCTCCTGCCCGTCCGCGCCGTCACGCTCGGTCACTTCGATACCGAACTGACGCAGCAACTGACCCAGGAACCGGGTGTCGGCCAGGCGCGGCATATTGGTCAGCAGCAAGGGCTGATCCGTCAGGATCGAGGCGGCCATCAGCTTGATGGCGGAGTTCTTGGCGCCGCTGACGGGAATGTCCCCGAAAAGCTGGGCGCCGCCCTGAATGGCGATGCTGTCCATGACGTCCTTAAGCGCGCCCGAGGCCAACGCCTCGGGGGGAAGGTTCTCTAGCAAGCCGGCGGGCGCTTGCCAAAGGGCTGCGTGATCGCGAGGCGATGACTTTCAGTTGCTGTCGCGCGGCGCGGCCGGCGTGCGCGCCGGCGCCTTGCGCCGCCGCAGATTGGCCCGGAGCGCGGAGGCCAGCCGCATGGCCTTTTCCGCCTTGGCCCGCGCTTTCTCGAAATCAGGACCCGATTCGACAATCGGCGTCGCCTGCGCGGCGGCGGAGGGCGTATCGGCGTCATGCGGCGTGCGAGTCATGGCGCAATGATGCCGTGATCACGGGCCATGTCCAAACTTTCTTTCAGATCGTCAAAAAGCCGCTTCCCTCCCCGGAAGGGTTTGGCTATACGGCCGCTTCCTCAGTCGGGGCCGCCGTAGCTCAGTGGTAGAGCGCATCCTTGGTAAGGCTGAGGTCGTGGGTTCGATTCCCCCCGGCGGCACCATCTGAGACTTGAAAAGGCCCGGCTTTCGCCGGGCCTTTTTGATTCTCCAGATCGGACGGAAAAGCCTTCAGTCGTAGCCGTACAGGCTGCGGCGGTAGGGATCCCGGTCATCCGCATCGCCGTCCTTGCTCCAGCTGAACCCCATCGACATCGACTTGGTCGTGGTGTCGGCCCCATAGCCTCGACCGCGCCAGCCGCCGCCATAGGGCGAGTAGAAGCCCGGTCCGCGCAGACCATAGCCGCCGTAGCCGTATCCCCAGGGTTCGTTGCGGCCTTCGCGGTAGGCGAGGTCCAGGCGACCGTTCTCGCCAACCGGCAGGGAAACGGCCGCGCCATAGCTGCGATAGCCCCCGGTGCCGATTCCGGCCTCGACCATGCCATGCATCTTGCGCTCGGCCGGGGCGCCCGGCTCTGCACTTTCGTCGAAGGTTGCGCCCGGCGTGCGCGCGCTGATCCAGTTCTGGATCTGCTGTTCAGTTGTCATGCCGTGCGGGGCGGCGTCCTGCGCCGTCGGCGCGGTCAGCGACGCCTCAGGCGCCGCCGCCATGGCCTGGGCCAGGGTGGGCGCGTTTGTCGGCGCCGTGGTCACCACGCCGTCCGGGTCACCGTCCGACGCCGCCAGCGCCACACCCGCCAAGAGACTTGCGATCAGCATAGGCCACCTCCGTTCGACATCATCCTAGCACAGCGATTGAGGCCAAGGTCAGGCGATGCCGTCGCCGCGGTTGAGGGGGTCCGGCAGAGCCTCGCCCTCGGCTACGAAACTGAGCGCGACCGAGTTGATGCAATAGCGGTTTCCGGTGGGCGGCGGGCCGTCGGGGAAGACGTGACCCTGGTGGCTGCCGCAGCGGGCGCACTGGGTCTCGATCCGGATCATGCCGTAGCTGGTGTCGCGGATCGCGTAGACGTGCGCTTCATCGACCGGCTGGGTGAAGCTGGGCCAGCCGGTGCCGCTTTCGAATTTGGTTCCGCTCTTGAACAACGGCAAGCCGCATTCGCGGCAGCAGAAGACGCCCGCCCGCTTCTCGCCCAGCAGAGTGCCGCAGAAGGGCGCCTCCGTGCCATGGGATAGCAGGACGCGCTTTTCCTCAGGGTTCAGATCGGCTTCGAGCCGGGCGCGTTCTTGGGCGTTCGGCGGGGTCAGGTCATAGCCCGACGGCGAACGGAGGGATTCGGAGGTTTGGGCGAGATCGGTCATGGACTGCAAATAAGAAGGGCGGGCCAAGGGTTCCACCCCTGCCCGCCCCTCGTTCATTCGACCGACCGGTCCTTACTTATTGGAACAGCGTCCCGACCCAGGCGCGCACGGCCGCCTCGTCCGTCGCCGATCCGGTATAGGCAAGGCCCTGTGCCGGGGTGAAGGGCGCATCGTTGCCGCGTTGGCGCGTGGTCCAGGCCTTATGACCATAGGTCAGCTCGGCATAGTTCGACGGCAGGCGCAGAACGGTCGGCTCGATAAAGATCGAGTCCTCAGCGGTGACCGATCCGGCCAGGCGCACGTTCGGCAGGCGCGTCAGCAGGTCCAGCGTATCCAGGCACCCGCTGGTGCAGCCGCTGTCGACCAGGACCACGACAGGACCTGCGACGGGGTTTGCTGCGCCCGTGTCAGCCACCGAAGGACGGCCCGGCATGGTGAATGTCGGCTGATTGGCGGCCAGGGCCGAATCGAAGGCGGCGACGATGGCCTGGGTCTGTTCGATCACCGGGCCGGATTCGGCGACGAAGCGCGGGTCGGCCTGCATGCGGGCCAGGGTGTCGGCGAACCACTGACGATTTGCGGTCGTGGCGCGGTAGGTGATTGAGCCGGCTTCAGGCTGACGGCTGACGGTGAACTCCGGCGTCCAGATGCGGTTGGCCAGGCCATAGCCCTTGCCCGTCGCATTCAGCGAAGCGCCGTTCGCGCCGCGCAGGTCGATGACCAGACCCTGCGCACCACGAATGGCGGGAAGTTGGGCTTCGACAGCGGCGTAGAAGGCGTCCCATCCGGCGTCGTCAGCCAAGGTATGGACGTTGATCCACGGACGGCCATCGACCGTCTCGACCGACAAAGGATTGGCGCCCGGCGTGTAGACGGTGGCGCGATAGGCGGCTTCCAGGCTGGCGGCGTCGGCCGGCTGGGGCTGCATCTGGAAGTCGCGATCACGACGGCCGACCTTGAAGGTGCACAGCGAGGGCACACCGCCGGTGAAGGGATTGTTGCGGTTCCACAGCAGATAGGGCGCGGTGCGGACACGTCCGGCTTCCGTCGTCAGGTCGCCTTCCCACCGGTCCAGCCGCTCTTCGGCCAACTGGGCGGCGGTCTTGTCGCCGCACTTGACCAGGGTCGCCCCGAGCGGCGGCACGTTGCGAACGCCGGGCTTCACATAGGAGACGACATATTCGCCGTTGCGCCACGCCGTGGTCACGCCCGGCCAGCTGGTCGCGAAGAAGGGACCGAGGCCTTCATAGGTCGGGCGAATCGCGATGTTCGAATCGCGGAAGCCATTGGCGTAGTAGCGCATCAGATAGGCGTGGCTGTCGCCGCTGTTCACGCGGCCAACCTTGCCTTGCGCATCGGTCAGGCCGGCATCGATCCAGCTGCGAAACGCTTCGCTGGGCGCGCCGGGAATCACGGCGGCGGGGTGATTGGCGGCCAGGGTGTCATGCGCGGCCTGAAGGTCCTGTTGCGCCAGAGCGCGAAAATCCTGTGCGACGGCGGTGCCGGCGGCGACGGTCAGCGACAGAACGGCGGCCGAAGCGGCGGCGATCATTCGGTTCATGGGGTTTCCTGCGGCCTTTGATTTCAAGCTCGTGGGAAAGGTTAAACCCCATGCGTCCAGCGCTTGCCAACCCCACCGCGCGGGATTTTGCCCGATTGTCACATGGGCTGCGGCGATGCGGCGCGCATCAAAGCGGCGCCGACGCCTCGACCGCTGCGCCGAAGATCCGATCGAAGCTGCGCCTCAAGGCCTCGTCCGCCTCGTCCATCGTCGCCAGAACGCCGAGATCGGCAAGGCTGGTGACGCCGTGTTCCTGAATGCCGCACGGGACGATGCCGCCGAAATGATCCAGGTCCGGCTCTACGTTCAGGCTGATGCCGTGGAAGCTGACCCATTTGCGGACCTTGACGCCGATGGCGGCGATCTTGTCTTCACGCGACCAGCCCGCCCCCTTGCGCTCGACCCACACGCCCACGCGGCCCGGCCGGATGTCGGCCTTTACGCCGAACGTATCCAGGGCGCCGATCAGCCACAGCTCAAGCCCGCGCACGAAACACCGGACGTCCTTGCCGCGCCGGTTCAGGTCCAGCATCACATAGGCCACGCGCTGTCCCGGCCCGTGATAGGTGAACTGCCCGCCCCGCCCTGTGCGATGCACCGGAAACCGGCCGGCATCCAGAAGGTCGTCGTCCTTGGCCGAGACGCCGGCGGTGTAGAGCGGCGGATGTTCCAGCAACCAGACCATCTCATGCGCTTTGCCGGCCGCAATGGCGGCGACGCGCGCCTCCATGAAAGCCTCCGCGGCCGCATAGTCGACGTAGCCTTTCGACACGGCCCATTCGACCGGTCGGCCATCGTCGAGACGCAGTTTCTGAAGGGACGGGCTTAACGGCTCAGCAAGCATGACGCTTCAATGTGGTCGCCAGGGCGTTTCTGCAAGAGACGGCCCTCCAGTGAAGAGAGCTTTACGTGACCCAGATCAACGCCGTCGATGTCGAAATCTCAGTGGTGCTGGGTCGCTCGGTGCTGCCGATGTCGCAACTGCTGCGCATGGGTCGCGGCGCGGTGATTCCCCTGGACGCCGCAGAGGGCGACGAGGTCTGGATCCTAGCCAACAACTATCCGGTCGCGCGCGGCGAAATCGAGATCCGAGACGACCGTATCGCCATCACCGTCACCCGCCAGGCGGACGTGTACGACTTCATGGCCGGGTCGGCCTGAGGCTTTGATCCGCGACGTCTTTGCGTCGTTCATTTCGCCCTTTCCTTTTCCAACGGCTTCGTCTATTCGCCGCCGCTCCGATGCGAGCGGTCGTGGCGGAATTGGTAGACGCGCAGCGTTGAGGTCGCTGTGGGGCAACCCGTGGAAGTTCGAGTCTTCTCGACCGCACCATCTGGCTAAACAGGGCGATTCATCGGCTAAGTACGGCTGGACATTCTACCAAGGGAGGCGACCACGTGAGCACCACGGACACCGCCTTTGCTCCAGACGAGACGCTCGATAACGAAGACCACGCCGCCCTGGACGAGGACTATGTCCTCACCCCTCAATTCGTCGAGAAAGTCGTGGACGCCGCCGACGACGGCGACGGGATGCGGCTGCGCTCGCTGCTGGAAGACCTGCACCCGGCCGACGTCGCTGACCTGATGGGCTTTCTGACGGCGGAACACCGCGCCGTCGTCGTGCTGTGGTTGCCGCCCGAGCTTCTGGCCGAGACCCTGCCCGAGCTCGACGACAATATCCGCGAAGAGGTGCTGGAGCGGGTCCCGCACGGCACCCTGGCCGAGGCGCTGCAGGAACTGGATTCCGACGACGCCGCCGCCGTCGTCGAAGACCTGGAAGACGACCAGCGCGAACGCGTTCTGGCCGCCATGCCCGAAGTCGATCGCGCCGCCATCGAAAGCAGCCTGGGCTATGCGGAAGAGTCCGCCGGCCGCCTGATGCAGCGCGAGGTGATGGCCGCGCCCCAGTTCTGGAGCGTGGGCGACACCATCGACCACATCCGCAAACAGGGCGACGACCTGCCCGAGCTTTTCTTCGACATCTATGTCGTCGATCCGCTGAACCGTCCGGTCGGCGGCGTGCCGATCAGCGGTCTTCTACGCGCCGCCCGAACCGTCGCCCTGACCGATCTGATGGAGCCGATCAACGAGATCGCCGTCGATCAGGATCAGGAAGAAGTCGCCTACATCTTCGAGAAATACCACCTGATCTCGGCGCCCGTCGTGGACGCGGCCGGTCGGCTGGTCGGTCAGATCACCGTCGATGACATCGTCAACATCATTCAGGAAGAAAACCGCGAGGACATTCTGCGTCTGGCCGGTGTCGCCGATGAGGACCGCGGTTCGTCCGTGCCCGAGATCGTGCGCGGTCGCGTGCCCTGGCTGGCGATAAATCTGGCGACGGCGGCGCTGGGCGCCAGTGTCATCGGCCTGTTCGAGGCCACCATCCAGCAGATCGTCGCCCTCGCCGTCCTGATGCCAATCGTCTCGGCCATCGGCGGCAACGCCGGCACCCAGGCCCTGACCGTGACCGTACGCGCCCTGGCGACGCGCGAGCTGAACAGTTCGAACGCCCCGCGCACCTTCTGGCGGGAAATGATGGTCGGCCTGGCCAACGGCCTGATCCTGGCCCCCCTGATCGGCATCGCTGCGGGCTTCTGGTTCAGAGACGAAGACTGGAAGATCGGCCTGGTGATCGGCGCGGCCATGATCCTGAACCTGTTGGTCGCCGCTTCGATCGGGGTCCTGACGCCCCTGACCCTGTCCAAGCTGAAGTTCGACCCGGCCGTGTCATCGGCCGTGTTCGTAACGGCGACCACCGACTTCTTCGGCTTTTTGATCTTCCTTGGTCTGGCCACACTGGTGCTGCTCTAGACACGACGCGGACGATCCGGCGCGGCCCTTGCTGGGAGCGGTGCGAGCGCCGCGCGCCTGTTTCCAATTGGGTCAACTGTGTCTGACGTCCTCCCCAAACCCAGCAAGGTGTCCCGCGAGGGCGTCCTGCTGATCAAGAGTTTCGAAGGCTTCCGGCCTCGGGCCATGCAGCGCAGCGACGGTCGCTGGGTCATCGGCTATGGCCACACCCAGTCGGCTCGCGAGGGCGCGAGGGTTTCCGAGGCCGAGGCCGAACTGCTAATGCAGTACGACCTGATCCCGGTCGTGAAGGCCGTGACCGATCATGTCCGCGTTCACCTCAACCAGCATCAGTTCGACGCCCTGGCCAGTTTCGCCTTTTCCATCGGCGCGGACAGGTTCGCCGCCTCCGACGTGGTCGAACAGTTGAATGCGGGGTCTGCCCGGCAGGCGTCCGCCTCCATGAGCGCCTGGGCCGATGAAGCCGCAGCCGAGACCCCAACCCGCCGTCGTTCGGCTGAACACGCGCTGTTCAACGCCGCACCCGGCGCGCCGGTCACCCTGGCGGATCTTCTCGCAGCGCCCCTGCCGTCTCCTTTCGAGACGGATGAGCCGACCCTGCCCGCCGTCGACGGCGCCCTGGATGAAGCCGTCGCCCCCTTCCCGGCTCAGAACGACGTACCGCTGGCTCAAGCGACCACCGCGCCTCAGCCCCCCGCCGTCTATGCCGCGACGGCTGTCGGCCCGGTCCCGGACGTCGTGCCGCTGACAGGGCAATCGGAGACCGTGTCCGTCGCTGCGCCGATCATCGCCGCGAACGACATCCACGCGCCGGTCGAGACCCAACAGCCGGAGACGCCGTCGGGCTTCGCGGGTGCGCAGAAAACCAGCGTGGTCCTGACCGCGCCGGGACTGGCCGAAGCCGCGTCCGGCGACAGCGCCGCCGCACCGGCCATCGAGGGTGATGCGGCAGCCAGCGAAGACGTGCTGAGCACGCGCGAGGTCGTGGCCCGCGCTCGGGCCAAGCGGCGTTCGGGCCTGGGGGAAACCTTGACCTTCGTCATCATGGGCGGCCTGGGCGCCCTGTGCCTCGGCGTCGCCATGGCCGCCTTTCGCCGCGCGTCGATATCGAACAGCAGCGACACCGCCACGGTCGCCTGGGTCCTGATCCTGGTCGCCGTCGCCTGCCTGGGGGTGTCGGGCTACAACTGCTATCGGCGCTGGGGACGGGCTGACCGCGTCTGACAGCGCTTGGCGAAAGGCCGTGCGCGATGCTACGCCCTAGCGCATGAGCATTCCCTTCGCGCCCCAATCCATGGAATTCGGCCTTGGCGATAACGCCGACGCCATCCGCGACACCACCGCCCGCTGGGCCGCTGATCGCCTGGCGCCGCTGGCCGCCGAGATCGACGAAAAGAACGAGTTCAAACGCGAGCTCTGGCCCGAGATGGGCGAACTGGGCCTGCACGGAATCACCGTCGAGGAAGAGTTCGGCGGCCTTGGCCTGGGCTATCTCGAACATGTCGTGGCGATGGAGGAAGTGTCGCGCGCCTCGGCCTCGATCGGCCTGAGCTACGGCGCCCACTCCAACCTGTGCGTCAATCAGATCCGGCGCTGGGGCACGGCCGAGCAGAAGCAGAAATATCTGCCCAAGCTGATCAGCGGCGAACATGTCGGCTCGCTGGCCATGTCCGAGGCCGGATCAGGTTCCGACGTCATGTCGATGCGCACCCGCGCTGAAAAGAAGGGCGATCGCTACATCCTGAACGGCACCAAGTTCTGGATCACCAACGCGCCCCACGCCGACACCCTCGTCGTCTATGCCAAGACCGATCCGGACGCTGGATCAAAGGGTTGCACCGCCTTCCTGATCGAAAAGGGCATGAAGGGTTTCAGCGTCAGCAAGAAGCTGGACAAGATGGGCATGCGCGGCTCGGACACCGCCGAACTGGTTTTCGAAGATTGCGAAGTGCCGGAAGACAACATCATGGGTCCGTTGGGCGGCGGCGCCGGCGTGCTGATGAGCGGCCTGGACTATGAGCGCGCCGTTCTGGCCGCTGGCCCGCTCGGCATCATGCAGGCCGCGCTGGACGTGGTCCTGCCCTACGTCCGCGACCGCAAACAGTTCGGAAAGCCGATCGGCTCGTTCCAGCTGATGCAGGGCAAGATCGCCGACATGTATGTCGCCCTGAACAGCGCCCGCGCCTATGTCTATTCGGTCGCCCGTGCCTGCGACGCCGGCCTGACAACGCGCTACGACGCGGCGGGTGCGATCCTGCTGGCGTCCGAAAATGCGGTGAAGGTCACGATGGAGGCCGTTCAGGCCTTGGGCGGCGCCGGCTACACCAAGGAATGGCCGGTTGAACGACTGGTCCGCGACGCCAAACTCTATGACATCGGCGCCGGCACCAACGAGATTCGCCGCTTCCTGATCGGACGGGAACTGCTGGGCGGCTGACGGCTTGTCTCCGCACAAGGGAGACAGACCATGCCCGCCAAATCCGCCGCTCAGCAAAAGGCCGCCGGCGCGGCCCTGTCGGCTAAGCGAGGAGACACGCCAAAGTCGAAACTTAAGGGCGCGTCCAAGTCCATGGTCGAGTCCATGACGGAAAAGCAGCTGCAAGACCTAGCCGAAACCAAGCGCAAGGGCAAACCCGAGCACGTGCAGGACTGAGACACAGTCGATTTATCTGATCGCCTGTCCGTTCTGTAAGTGGCGATCCGCGCGCCGACCGCCTAGATGGGCGCAATCTCCAGCCGAGCGCCCCGCCTGATGCCCGCCCAACCGCCTCCGAACGACGACCTGCGGCGGTTCTCCGACGTCCTTGAAGACCTCGGCCACGCCCCAGAGCCCAAGCTGACCATGGCCGAATTGGTCGCGTCGTTCGGCGAGCGTGGCTTCGGGGCCATGATCCTGATCCTGTCGCTGCTGGCGCTCCTGCCCTGGCCGCCCGGCGGCAAGGCGGTCTTCGCCGTACCGATCATCCTGATGTCCCTGGAACTGGCCTTCCAGAGACAGAGTGTGTGGCTGCCGCGCTGGATGTTGAAGGCCTCGGTGTCCCGCGCCGCCTACACGTCCTTGATCGCCACGCCGTTCGCAGCCCCGGCCTGGCTACGCCGCTGGGTGCTGTCGGCAAGGGTGCGGATCGCCGGGCGCCGCTACATCTTTTCCGACGGCGTGAGGCGCGCCGTTCGCAGACGCCCGAATGGCCTGAGCGTCTTGAAGATGGTCCGCGCCATCGAACGCTTGACCCGCCCGCGCCTGCCGCTGCTGACCGGCGATGTCGCCGACACCTTCACCGGCTTGGTCTGCGTCGTGTTGGCCCTGATCATGGCCTTGCCCATCCCATTTGGAGACGCCCTGCCCGGCATCGCCCTGGTTCTGTTCGCCCTGGGCATGATGCAGCGCGACGGGGTCGCCATCCTGCTCGGCGTCGTCGCCACCGCAGCCAGCGCTCTCTATCTGTTCCTGATATGGGCGACGGTAGTCGAGGTGGCCCAGCACGTGACCGGCTGGTTCGCCAAACTGCTGCACTGACGGCGACAAAAAGGGCCGCCGGGTTTCCCCGGCGACCCTTCATTGCCTGACCGCGAACGGTCCGGCCGCAACTCAGTCTGAAAGGCTCAGACCAGACCCTCTCCGAGGGCCAGGGTCGCGGTCGCCGCTCGCGATTGATGACAATGAGACACTGGATCACCTCCTTTCGACTGTTGAACAGGGAGGTGAAACATAAGACGGCTCAACGCCTTGCGCCAATGGGCTTCGCGCTTTCGTGAACGCGTGTCGATCTACTGCGTCGGCGACGCCCCGCCGGACAGGCCCTGCATGATCATGCGATTGATATCGATCAGATCCTGAAAGCTCTCTTCGCCCCGCATGATCGCCGAGGAATGGCGATTGATGAACAGGCTCAGGGAAATGATTTGCGCGCGCATCGGAGCGCCCAGGGCGTTGCCGGGATCGCTGCACTCGCCGGCCAGCGTCGACCACAGGCGCCGGTTCCAGTCCAGCGCGTCGATACGGGTGGCGATGTCGGATTCGTCGACGGTTGAGGCGTGAACCAGAGCGCGCGTGACCTGACCGAACAGACGGTATTCCAGGTCGCGCGGGCTCTCAGCCCTCGCTGTCGCCGCTGTGTAGGCCTGAAGCGACATTCAGCACTCTCTCTTCATACTCGACAATCTTACGCGCCGACATCAGGGCCTTGTAGTATTCGCGCGCCAGCACATGACGCGAAGCCGAGACGCATTCGGCCAGGATGTCCGGGTTCTGCGTCGCGCCCATGAATTCGGTGATCCGCAGAGCGAGTTCGTCGAAGAACTTCGACGCCGAACTCTCGTCCAGATACATCATCATGATCGGGAAATAGATGCGGCGTGCGGGCGTGGTGACGTCCTCGGCCTGCATGATGTCCTTCTCGCGCAGGACGCTGGCGCGGTTCTGGAGGATCAGCACGCCGCGACGATCGCCGTTCTGGACCACGGCGCCATTCAGAACGAACTTCTCGCCGGGTTTCAGCGACAGCTTCAAGGCCATTGAGGACCGTACTCCAGTCGTGGTCGAGCCGGTCGCGCACGACAGCTCCGAGTGAATCAGACCCTACCCCGGCATCAGTTAACCATCCCTTGTGAGATCGATCCGCTGGAACGCGTATCGTCGCCGTTGCGTTGGCTTGTCGAAGAGGAGACGACCATGCCGGACAACGACTATCAGGACGATCAGGAACAGTCTGAGACGTTCGACGAAACCCATCTGGACGACGAGGGCGACGGCGAATTTCTGCTGGATGAAGCAGACCAGGTGCTGGACGTGACCCAGGCGGATGGCGACGCCGACGAAGAGGAGTTCGACGAGGACGCCGAGGTCGATCTCGACGACCAGTTAGCTCTCGACGGCATCGAACGCGAAGCCGACGCCCTATTGGGCGTCGATGGCGAAAACCGCGATCAGATCGACGCCGAAGGCGGGCCCCCGTCAGCACCAGATGAAGTCGAGCTCGTCTATTCGGGCCTGATGGAAAACGAACGCGGCGCACAGGCCAGCGCCGCACACTGGGAGGCGAAACGGCTCTCGGATGACGACATCACGGATCTGGGATACGGCCCGGACGGCGATCAAGACGCTTCGGCGTGATAAGGAGAGAATGACATGACCGACGACAAAGCCCGTCACGACGCGTCGCCCGACGCCCCGCACGCCAAGCGCACGACCTCGCAGGACGGCGTGCCGGACCAACTCGACAAGATCGACAAGTCCGACAGCCGCCAGGAAGCTCTGGTCGATGAAGGCCTGGAAGAGACCTTCCCCGCCAGTGATCCGGTCTCGGCCAAGCGCATCACCTGATCGCTGTTCACGACGCAGGCGATCCGCTAACCCACTTCGTGGAAACATGGAGTGGGTTTTTCTATGAGCCGTTTCGAAGGCACGGACCGTTATATCGCGACGAGCGACCTCAAGGTCGCGGTGAACGCTGCGGTCGCACTGGAGCGTCCCCTGCTGATCAAGGGCGAGCCCGGCACAGGCAAGACGGTCCTGGCCTATGAGATCGCCAAGGCCTTCGATGCGCCGTTGATCACCTGGCACGTCAAATCCACGACCAAGGCCCATAACGGCCTTTATGAGTACGACGCCGTCAGCCGCCTGCGCGACAGCCAGTTGGGCGAGGAACGCGTCCATGACGTCCGCAACTACCTGAAGAAGGGCAAGCTGTGGGAGGCGTTCACCGCCCCTGCCCGTCCCGTCCTGCTGATCGACGAGATCGACAAGGCCGACATCGAGTTCCCCAACGACCTGCTGCAGGAACTTGATCGGATGGAGTTCTACGTCCAGGAAACGGACGAGACGATCCGCGCCGAAGTGCGCCCCATCGTGATTATCACCTCCAACAATGAAAAAGAGCTGCCCGACGCCTTTCTGCGCCGCTGCTTCTTCCACTTCATTCGCTTCCCCGACGCCGAGACCCTGTCCGCGATCGTCGATGTGCACTTCCCCGGCATCAAACCGCGCCTGGTTTCTGAGGCGTTGAAGACCTTCTACGAAATCCGCGATACGCCGGGCCTGAAGAAGAAGCCGTCGACCTCAGAGCTTCTGGATTGGCTGAAGCTGTTGCTGGTCGAGGATATCGACGCCGAGACCCTGCGTGAGAAGACGCCGAACAAGCTGATCCCGCCGCTGCATGGGGCGCTGCTAAAGAACGAGCAGGACGTGCATCTGTTCGAACGCCTGGCGTTCCTGAACCGCCGCGAAGGCTCGCGCCCCGGCGGCTGACCCGGTGATTACCGCGATTTCACTGGATCACGCGGCCGCAGCGCGCAGAATGAGGGCCAAGAGAGGTTCGACCATGCGTCATATCCTGCTTTATCTAGCCCTCAGCGCCAGCCTAGCTGCCTGCGACGGCGACAACTCGGTCCGCATCACCACCACCTCGTCCAGCGACGATCAGGGCGCAGGCGTATTAAAGGTGATCGACGCCCTGCAATGCCCGGACAATCTTGGCGTCCTGACGCGAAAGGGCCTGGCGGCGGCAGGCGGCGCGAACTGCGTCTATGGCGGCCCCAAGGGCGCCGACGTCGTGCTACATCTTGTCAAGCTAGACGGGCGCTCAGTCGATGATGTGTTGCGGGACTTCGAGGCGCGCGCCAGCGCCGATCTGCCTCATACAGTCGCGCGGCTGGCCCCGGGCGCAGGCGATGCGCCGCCACCGCCTCCATCAATCGAGGCAGGCGATACGACTTCCGTCCAAGCGCCTGGGGTCGACATCAAGACGCGCGGCGAGGACGCCTCGGTCCGCCTGCCCGGCCTGAAGATCGAGACCCAGGGCGATAACGCCAGCGTCCGCATCGGCGGCATCAACATCCAGTCCAAGGACGGACAAAACGTCCGCACCGAAACCTCGACGGTCAGCGTGGACGCCAACGACAACTCCACTCGCGTGCGCACCCGTGCGCCGGGCGCGGCGACGCGCATGACCTATATCCTGGCTGACGATCAGCCCGGCGATGCGGGCTGGCGCCAGGTCGGCTTCGAGGCACGCGGCCCCAGCGGCGGCCCGATCGTCATCGCCGTGGTCAGGTCCAAGGATCGTAGAAACGACGGCATTTTCGACGACGCCAAGGAACTGGTCACACTGAACGTCGGACGCTGACGCGGCGATTTCCTGCGCCGTCTGGTCCCTCCCGCTTGATCCCGGCGTATCTTTGCGTCACCTGACCAGCCGACAAGCGATCAGGACACGCGATTTGGCCGAGCGCCCCACCAAGAAGAACGCCCCCCGCGCCTGGCAGCGCATGCTGTCCGGTCGTCGCCTGGATCTGCTGGACCCGTCGCCGTTCGACATCGAGATCGAGGACATCGCCCACGGGCTGGCGCGCGTCGCCCGCTGGAACGGTCAGACCATCGGCGAGCACGCCTTTTCGGTCGCCCAGCACTCCTGCGTGGTCGAAGAAATCGCCGCCCACATCAAGCCCGGCCTGGATCCGAAATGGCGTCTGGCCGCCTTGCTGCATGACGCCTCGGAATACGTCATCGGCGACATGATCTCGCCGTTCAAGGCGGCGCTCGGGGCCGGCTACAAGGATTTCGAGGCCAAGCTGGAAGCTGCGATCCATTTGCGCTACGGCCTGCCTCCCAAGACGCCGCAGACGATCAAGACGCTGATCAAGAAGGCCGACAAGGCCTGCGCCTTTTTCGAGGCGACGCAGCTGGCGGGTTTCACCGAAAAGGAATCGCTGGGCTTCTTCGGCAGCCCGCCCGAGGGTTACAGCCTGACGATCGAGCCTCAACCCGCCCCGGTCGCGCAGGCCCGATATCTGGAACGCTACCGCGTCCTGGCTGGCGCTGTCGGCCTGATCCCCGCCGACGACGCCTGGCACACGGAATAACACGATGACCCAGGGGGCGGAGGATGGCGTTCGCATCGGTCTGTCGGCGGTCGTGATGACCTTAAAAGACCGGCAGGCCGTCGTCCTGACGACCCCGACCGAGGACGGTTCGCGGGCCCTGCCCTTCGGGCCGTTTGATCCCGTGCGCGACCGCACCTTCGAGCGCGCTCTGCGGGATTTCGTGACCGCCCAGACCGGGTTTCGGCTCGGCTTCGTCGAACAGCTCTACACCTTCGGCGACGCGGGCCGCGCCTCTCCCCGCGCGACGCCCGGCCCCGGCCGTCACAGAGAGGTGTCCGTCGGCTATCTGGCCCTGACGCCCGACGCCGCCGAAGGCCAGACACACGACGCCCGCTGGGACGCCGTGTTCGAGTTCTTTCCATGGGAGGATCGGCGCGGCGGTCATGACGCGCGAATCACGGAAGGCCTGCACGCCTGGGCCGATGGCGACGAGCACCGTCTGGCCCGGGCCCGCGCCCTTTTCGCCCTGACGCGGGATCACCGCTGGAACGAGGAGCGGGTCCTGGAGCGCTATGAACTGCTCTACGAAGCGCGTCTGGTCGCTGAGGCGTGGCGCGACGCCGACCTGTCGTCCACGCAGCCCATGCCGGGCCGCATCATGTCTTCCGATCACCGGCGCATCTTGGCGACCGCGCTCGGCCGCCTGAGGAGCAAGCTGAAATACCGCCCGGTTCTGTTCGATCTGACGCCTGGCGTCTTCACCCTGTCCCAACTCCAGACGGGCGCCGAGGCCGTGTCGGGCCTCAGCCTGCACAAACAGAATTTCCGGCGCGGCGTTGAGCGGACAGGGCTGGTCGAACCCACCGGACAGCTATCTTCCACCACGGGCGGCCGACCCGCCGAACTGTTTCGATTCAAGGGCGTGGACGCCCAGACCGGCGCCGCGCCGGGCATGTCTTTGCCCGCGCAAAGATAGCGTCGGATTTCTTTCACAGACGGGTTGCGAAGCGCTGCGGCTCCGACTAGAGAAGCCCCTCGCTCGACCAAGCGATATCGGCGCCGCGGAGAGGTGGCAGAGTGGTCGAATGTACCGCACTCGAAATGCGGCGTGCCTGGAAGGGTACCGTGGGTTCGAATCCCACCCTCTCCGCCACCGGCCTGACGAAGGCCTAGGCCAAGTTCCAACATTATCGAAACGAGGCTTCGGCCTTTGCCGTCGGGTTTCTGCGCCTGCATCTTGGACTCTCAAGCATTGCGCATTGAATGATCATGATACCGGTGTCAGAGTCGCTCTCGTTGGATATCAGATGGGCGACGATCGATGATCACGCGACGTAAGGCGCTACTGAGCAGCATGGCGACCGCGGGTCTGCTTTCGGCGCCCTCCGGCGTTCTTGCGGCAACGGCGCCAAATCGCGTGATGACAACCGCCGGACCGGTCATCGGTCTGCGACAGGAGGGGATCAGCGTCTTCAAGGGCGTGCGATATGGAGCGCCGACGCGGCGGTTCCAACCGCCAGAAAAGCCGACGCCTTGGCGCGACCCGGTTCGTGCAACACGTTACGGCGCGGCCAGTCCGCAGCGCGGCGATGAGCCGAGTCAAAGCGAAGATTGTCTGTTCCTGAACGTCTGGACGCCAGGCACCGACGCGGGTCGGCGACCGGTGATGGTCTATATCCACGGCGGCGCCTATTCGAGCGGTTCGGGATCGGACCCGCTGTATGACGGCACGCGTCTGGCGGCGCGCGGCGATGTCGTGGTGGTGACGCTGAACCACCGGCTGAATGTCTTCGGCTATGCCTATCTGGCGCGACTGGCGCCGGGGTTCGAAGATTCGGGCAACGTCGGCCAGCTGGATCTGGTCCTGGCGCTGCAGTGGGTACGAGACAACATTGCGGCGTTCGGCGGCGATCCGTCGAGGGTGATGCTGTTCGGTCAGTCCGGCGGGGGCGCCAAGATCGCCACCCTGATGGCGACGCCGGCGGCGCAAGGTCTGTTCCATCGCGCCGCGACCATGAGTGGTCAGCAGGTGACGGCGTCCGGGCCAATCAACGCCACGACGCGAGCCACGACATGGCTGAAGGCTCTGGGCCTGACGCCGGATCGGGCGGCCGAAGCGGCGACGATGCCGGTCGAGCGGCTGCTCGAAGCGCAGAGCGCCGAGGACCCGATTCTGGGCTTCGGCGGCCTGTATTTCGGGCCGGTGCTGGATTTCCGCACCCTTCCCCGCCACCCCTTCTATCCCGACGCGGCGCCGCTGGGCCGGTCGATCCCCATGATCATCGGCAACACGCGCGAAGAGACCCTGGGCTTCATGGGCAACGATCCCAAGAATGTCGGGCTGACGTGGGAGACCCTGGCGGCGCGGCTGTCGCCCGGCGTCATGCGTATCGACATCACGCCCGAAGCTGTGATCGCCGGCTATCGCGCCATGCATCCTGAGTGGTCGCCCGACCAGGTGCTGATCGCCGCGACGACAGCGGGGCGGTCCTGGCGCGGCGCGGTGATCGAGGCCGAAGAACGGGCCAAGGCTGGCGCACCCGCCTGGGTCTATCAACTCAACTTCCCTGGAGAGTTGGCCTCGGGTCGCAAGGGCGCCTTCCATACCGCCGACATCCCGCTGGTGTTCGACAATGTCGAGGCGCCCGGCTCGCGGACGCGCGGGCCGGGCGCGCAAATCATGTCGGACCGGATGAGCGACGCCTTCATCGCCCTAGCTCGCGACGGCGATCCCAACCATGCCGGACTGCCGCGCTGGGACCGCTATGAGCTGCCTCGCCGACAGACGATGTTGATGGATATCCAGCCGCGCATGGTCGACGATCCGCGCGGGGACGAGCGGGCCTTCTTCTCGGCCATTCCCTATATCCAGCCGGGAACCTAGAGCGGAAAATCCAGCCGGGCGGCCCAAGCGCGCACCAGATCGGGCCAGACCTGCGCGGGCTTGCCCTGGATCAGACGGACGCCGAAACCGTGGCCGCCTTCCTGGAACAGATGCGCCTCGGTCCGGACAGAGGCGGCTTTGAGCGCGGTCAGCAGTTGCAGGCTGTTCTCCACCGGCACGGACGCGTCGTCCATGGCGTGCAGCAGGAAGACGGGCGACGCATTCCGCCACTCCATCTGCTCCAGAGAATAGGCTGCGATCCGCTCGGCCGACGGCGTCTCGCCCAGCAGGTGCGTCCGCGATCCGGCGTGGACGTACGGGTCCGCCATGGTCGCGACCGGATACATCAGAACGGTCAGATCGAGTCGCAGGGGTGCGCTATCGGCGGCATCGACCGGTTCATAGGTCGCGTCCGTCCGGGCGCTGGCCAGCCCCGCCAGATGGCCGCCAGCCGAGGCACCCAGCACGGCGATCTTTTGCGGATCGAAGCCAAAGTCGGCGGCGCGGCTGCGGATCAGCCGGATCGCACGCTGGGCGTCCTGCAGGGGTGCGTCGGCTCCGGCCGCCCAGCCGTCAGCCGGCAGGCGATAGCGCAGGACGAAACAGGTCGTGCCGCTGGCGGCGAAGACGCGCGCGACGTCATACCCTTCCTTGTCCAGCACAGCCCAGCGATAGCCGCCGCCGGGGATAAGAAGCATCGCCGAACCGTTCGGCCGCTCGGGGCGAAAGACGGTCAGGATCGGATCGGTCGTATACTGGGCGTAACGGTCGTGGAAGGCGGGATCGGTCGACCGCTCTGGCACGACCGGCGTGACGGTCACGCCCTGCCCGCCCGGGGCGCCGTCGGGCCATAGGCGGATGATCTCGGTTGGGTCGGCCGGACCGGCGCGGCCGCCATCCGCCACTGTCTGCGCCCTCGCCCCGGATGCGCCGACTACGGCCCCCATCGCCAGACCTAAAAGCGTCCTGCGTTCCACATCCATCACAGTTCTCTCTTCCTGAAAAGACGACGGCCGGACGATCGCTCGCCCGGCCGCAATCCTTGATGACGTCGCGGCGCTGAGCCACTCAGTCGTTCGTCAGACCTTGGCCAGTTCGTATTTCGGCGTGATCAGGTGAATGACCAGAAGCGCGATCAGATAGGCCGAGGCCGCCACGATGAAGATGGGCGTATAGGTGCCGATCTTCTCCAGGACGTAGCCGGCGTATTTGGCCATGGCCATGCCGCCGATGGCGCCCAGCATGCCGCCGATGCCGACGACCGACCCCACCGCCGAGCGGGGGAAGACATCGCCCGGCAGCGCATAGAGATTGGCCGAAAAGCCCTGGTGCGCGGCCGTCGCCAGTCCGATGATGCCGACCGCGAGCCAAAGGTTTGACGCCTCGGCCGCGAAGGCCACCGGCACGGCGCACAGGGCGCAGATCAACATGGTGATCTTGCGGGCATTGTTGATGCTCATGCCCCTGTGCATGAAGCGCGACGACAGCCAGCCCCCGCCAACCGAGCCGATGTCGGACAGGAGATAGATGGCGACCAGCGGCGGGCCGAAGGTCTTCAGATCCAGCCCATAGGTCTTGCCCAGGAAGTCCGGCAGCCAGAACAGGAACATCCACCAGATCGGATCGATCAGGAACTTGCCCAGAGCATAGGCCCAGGTTTCCTTGACCGTCAGCAGTTTGGTCCATTTGACCTTTTCGACAACGTCGGCCGGGTCCTGCTCGATATAGGCCAGCTCAGCCGCGGACAGCTTCTTCTGCTCGCGCGGCTTGCGATAGACCAAGAGCCAGATCGGCAGCCAGATCAGGCCCAAGGCCCCGGTGATAACGAAGGCCATCTGCCAGCCGAAGGCCAGCACGAGGCCCGGAACGATCAGAGGGGTGACAATGGCGCCGATATTGGTGCCGGCGTTGAACAGGCCCGTCGCGAAGGCGCGTTCCTTCTTGGGAAACCACTCTGCGACCGCCTTGATCCCGCCAGGGAAACCGCCGGCCTCACCGACGCCAAGGACCATCCGCGCCATCATGAAGTGTGACAGATCTCGCGCCGCACCGTGCATGATATGGCCGATCTGCCAAATGCCGAAGGCGATCCCCAGCCCCCAGCGCGCGCCGATCCGGTCCATGATCCGGCCCCACAATAAGTAGGCCACGGCATAGGACGCCTGGAACCAGAAGACGATGTCGGCATAGTCCGTTTCGGACCAGCCGAACTCGGCTGACAGCGTCGGCTTGAGGAAGCCGATCATCTGACGATCGACGTAGTTGATGACCATGGCCGCGAACAGCAGCCACATGATGATCCAGCGATACTTGCCGGGGGATGGCGCCTTGATCTGGATCGGCGGCGCGACGGAGGCGTCTGACATGGTTATGAAAACCCGTTCCTGAATATTCCTCGACACGTCCCTGCTCTTTTCCGTCCCTGAACGGCGGCGGGGTAGGCGTCCGATGATGTTACTGGGCTTCGGCCCTAACGACCGAACAGTGAAGTTCTGTGATACCCTTGAAGATGCACACGGCCTCGTCGCCCGCGTGAACACGGTGGACGCCGGTGACCGCGCCGGTCGAAACCAGCGTGCCCGCCTTCAGCGGGCGGCCCCAGCGCGCGCAATGTTCCAGCAAAAACCGCACAGACTCCATCGCGCCGCCCGCGAGGGACTGCGACCCTCCGGTGCCGACGCTGGCGCCATTGATCACCGTTTCGACCTCGATGCCGTCCAGACGCTCGCGCCAGTTCTCGACCTCGGGACCGATCATCAGTCCGCCATTGTTGCCGAAATCGGAGGCGACCACGGCGGAGCCCAGGTCGTTGATCGTCGAAAGCGGACTACCGGCCAGCTCGACGCCGATGAAGACCTTGTCCACGGCGCCCATCGCGTCTTCGATGCTCCAGTCGGTCTTGGCGGGATCGGCGTCGGCGCCGATACGAGCAATGAACTCAGCTTCAACCGCTGCGAACCCGCCCTCGATTTCAGGCAAAGGAACGACCGTATCGCCGGGCGCCGGCCAGACGTTGCGCGCGAAAATGGCGCCGGCCAGACGGTGGATCCCCAGCTTCGGCTGCTGTTCCGACGGGACGCCGCCCACCTTCCAGCCCACGACTTCATCGGGAAACAGACCGATGGCGACGTCCTGAATGGCGTAGGATTCCGCCATGCTCTGGGGAATCACGCCCGGATACTCGGGCGTGTTGCGCGCCGCCAGACGCGCGGCGACGAACTGCTCTGCGATCGCCGCCGGATCGGCCGACAGCGCGTCGTTCTGGCTCGCAAGTGAGGGGGTCGAAGTCAAAGGTGTCGCCTCGTGAATAGGCTGCGATAAGAGCGACGAAGGAAACCGGTGTCAATGCGCTTTAACGGAGCCCCATGGCGTCGGCCGCGAGTCGCGGCTATGCCTTCAAGCTGCACATAGGGAAGGAGCCGAGCCTTGGCTCAAGACGATCCGCGATCCGGCAAGCCGGGCAAGCGGGCAACCATCAACGATGTCGCCCGTGAGGCGCAGGTCTCCAAGAAGACCGTCTCGCGGGTCATCAATCAGTCGCCGTTCGTCAAGGAAGACACGCGCGAAAAGGTCAACGCCGTCATCAAGGCTCTGGGGTTCACGCCTGATCCACAGGCGCGCGGCCTGGCCTTTCGACGCTCGTTCCTCGTCGGTCTGATCTACGACAACCCCAGCCCGACCTACGTCGTGAACATGCAGCAGGGCGTGCTGGATGCGCTAAAGGGGTCCGGCCTGGAACTGGTCGTTCATCCTTGTAATCGCAACTCCCCTACACTGCTGGAAGACATCAGGGGCTTCGTCGAGCGCCAACGTCTGTATGGCGTCATCATGCCGCCGTCGGTGTCCGAGGACGAACAGGTCATCGACCTGCTGCGTGATCTCGACTGCCCCTATGTTCGCATCGCCTCGGTGGCGTTGGATGAACCTCAGGCGATGGTGGTCACCAATGACTGGATCGGCGCGGCTGAGGCGGCGGCGCATCTGGCCGACCTGGGACACAAGCGAATCGGTCTCGTGCGCGGGCCGGACCTGTTCCGGTCGTCGGCCGTGCGGGGCAAGGGGTTCCTCGACGCTCTGGCCGAGCGCGGAATCCCGCTGGACCCGGCTTACGATTTCAAAGGCGCCTATACGTTCGAATCAGGTGTGGAGGCGGGCCACGCCCTCTTGGCGCTGGAAACGCCGCCGACCGCGATCTTTACCCTCAACGACGACATGGCCATCGGGGTTATGCAGGCGGCGCGAGATCGCGGCCTTGAGTTGCCGCGCGACCTGTCCGTCGTCGGCTTCGATGATCTGCCGATGGCGGCGCGGGTTTGGCCCAACCTGACTTCGGTGCGCCTGCCGATCCGCGACATGGGACGGATGGCGGCTGAAAAACTGCTGGCGCCGATGCGCGGCGTCGATCCAGCCAAGATGCAGCAGCCGGAAGTTCGACCGGCCCTGGTGGTGCGCAAGTCGGCAATCCCGGCAAGCTGAGTCGGGTCGGCGCGCGTGATCGCGCGCCGACCCGACTCAGGCCGTTTCGAGCGCAGGCTTGGCGGCGAGAACGCCCTTCAGATAGTCGCGAATGCCTTCGTCGGTGGCGTTGGCGAAGAAGTAGTCCTGGAATTTCTCGCCGGCGATGGCGGCCTTCAGCAAGTCCTGGTCCATCGTCTTCAGAACCGTCAGCATGTCGTGGCAGGTCACCGACTTCAGGTCGCTGAGCACGCCGCGATTCTTGCGCATGATCTCGGCGCGTTCCTTGGGATAGCCCAGGCCCCGCTCGCCCTCGAACAGCTTGCGATACACGTCCTGCAGATTCAGTTCAGCAGCCCAGCCGAAGCCCTTGGCATAGGGCATCGAGATGGCGTTGCCATCGTTGATCTGGCCGAACAGGAAGGCGTCGGTCGGGTCGATCACCAAACCGCAGAAGACGCCCGGCATGCTGTTGCAGGCCAGCATCGAGCCCATGCCGGTTCCGCAGCCGGTGACGACGAAATCGGCTGCGCCGGAGTTCAGCAGGATGCCGGTCAGCACGCCGTTCATGACGTAGGTCAGCGAGGCCTTGTCCTCGGCCGCATACATTCCATAGTGGAAGACTTCATGGCCCAGTGGTTCGGCGACGGCCGTTAGCGCCGCATGCACCGTTTCGCTTTTGGCGGCCTGGCTGTTTTCGATGATGAGAGCGATCTTCATGGGGAAATCCTCAAGACGGTGGCGAAGCGATGCCGACATATGTGGCCGGCATTGTTCTAATCGATTGCATCATTATATGACACCGGTTACCTAGTCTACAGAAGGACGGGCGCAAGATCCGTTTCGGTGGCTCGCGCTGCGAGTTCGCAGGGAGACCGGCATGTACGACCCCATGTACGACAAAGTCTATCAGGCCACCCATCCCGACATGATGGACGGGGCCTCGAACCAGCAGCTGCGCGATCGCTATCTGATCCAGGGCCTGTTCGTTCCGGGCAAAATCAGCCTGAACTACTCCCACCACGAGCGCATGATCATCGGCGGCGCGACCCCGGCTGAGACCGCCCTGAACCTGCCCACGCAGTCGGAGCCACCCTCCTTGGCCGGCGCGCCCTTCCTGCAGGCCCGTGAACTGGGCGTGGTCAATATCGGCGGCCCCGGTTCGATCACGGTGGATGGTGAAACTATCGAACTGGGCTTCCGTGACGGCCTGTATGTGCCGATGGGATCGAGCGAAGTCAGCTTCGCCTCGAACAACCCCGCCGAGCCGGCGAAATTCTATCTGGTCGCCACACCCGCCCACGCCCGCTACGACCTGACAAAGATATCGATCGACGAGGCCGTGCCGCTGGACATGGGCGCGCTGGAGACGTCGAACGAACGGACCATCTACCAGTATGTCGTGCCGGCGAAGGTGAAGTCCTGCCAGTTACTGCTGGGCGTGACGGTGCTGAAGCCCGGCTCGGTGTGGAACACCATGCCGCCTCACATTCATGACCGCCGCTCGGAAGCCTATCTGTATTTCGGTCTAGGCGGAGACGACCGAGTCTTTCACTTCATGGGCGAACCGGACAAGTCGCGCCACATCGTCATTGCCGAAGGGGAGGCCGTGATCTGCCCGCCGTGGTCGATCCATACCGGCGCAGGCACTTCGAACTACACCTTCATCTGGGGCATGGGCGGCGAGAACCTCGACTACACCGACATGTACAAACTCGACATCTGCCAGCTGAAGTAATCAGGACAAGAGGAAGAAAAGCATGAGCAATCCATTCGACCTGACCGGCAAGGTCGCGCTGGTGACCGGCGGCAATGTGGGCCTGGGCCAAGGCATCGCCCTGGCTTTGGCTGAGGCGGGCGCCGACATCGTCTCGGTCGCCCTGTCGGAGTCTGACGACACGGTCGCCAAGGTGCAGGCGATGGGCCGTCGCGCCCACGCCATCAGCGCCGACCTGACCTCGATCGAGCCGGTCGATCGCGTGGTACAGGAAGCTCTGGCCGCCATGGGCCGGATCGATATCCTGGTGAACAACGCCGGCCTGATCCGCCGCGCCGACGCCGTGGACTTCACCGAGGCCGACTGGGACCTGGTGATGAACATCAACCTGAAGACCGTCTTCTTCATGAGCCAGGCGGTGGCGCGCCTGTTCATCAAACAGGGCGACGGGGGCAAGATCATCAACATCGCCTCCATGCTGTCCTTCCAGGGCGGGATCCGCGTGCCGTCTTATACCGCGTCAAAGTCGGGCGTCGCCGGCCTGACCAAGCTGATGGCCAACGAATGGGCGCCGCACCGCATCACCGCCAACGCCATCGCCCCCGGCTATTTCGCCACCGCCAACACCCAGGCCCTGCGCGAGGACCCGGTCCGTTCGTCCGAGATCCTGGGCCGTATCCCGGCCGGGCGCTGGGGCGAGCCGTCGGACCTGGGCGGCGCGGCCGTCTTCCTGGCCAGCCGGGCCTCCGACTATGTCCAGGGCGCCATCCTGCCGGTCGACGGCGGCTGGCAGGCGCGCTGATCCGAGGCTAGCGTTGCGATCATGACCCAGGCTGCATCTTCCCGCCGCATCCTCTGCTTCGGCGAGATGCTGCTGCGGTTTTCGCCCAACGCCAACGAACTGCTGATGCAGTCGCCTGCCCTGACCGTGCGTCCCGCCGGCGCCGAGGCCAATGTCGCCGTGTCGCTGGCTCGCTTCGGCGCGCCGGTGACGATGGCCACGGTCCTGGCCGACAACGCACTGGGCCGCGGCGTGCGCGACGAAGTGCGCAAGCACGGGGTCGACGCCTCTCAGGTCGTCTTCAAACCCGGCCGCATGGGTCTGTATTTCCTGACGCCGGGCGCTGTGCGTCGTCCGTCGGAAGTCCTTTATGACCGCGCCGGATCGGCCTTCGTCGAACATGTCGATACGGCCTTCGACTGGGACCAACTTCTGGACGGCGTCGAATGGCTGCACGCCTCGGGCGTGACGCCGGCGACGGGACCCAACGGCTCGGCCGCCGCCGTCGCTATAATCGAGGCCGCCGCCCGCAAGGGCGTCAAAGTCAGCTATGACGGCAACTTCCGCGGCAAGTTGTGGGAACAATGGGATGGCGATCCCCCGGCCACGCTCGGCAAGATGCTGGCCGGCGCCACGGTCGCCTTCGCCGACGACCGCGATTTCGCCCTGGTTCTGAAGACGACGTTCGACAGCCCCGACCCGGCTGTGCGTCGTCGTGAGGCCGCCAAGGCCGCCTTCGCCACCTTCCCGCGCCTGCAACGCATCGGCTGCACCCTGCGCGTTCAGGATAGCGTCGCCGATCAGGCCTTGTCGGCGGTCATGCTGACGCGCAATGGGGTAGAAGTGATCGAAACCAGAGCCGAGGCCATTCACATGGCTGGCGTCGTGGACCGGGTCGGCGGCGGCGACGCCTTCGCCTCCGGCGTGCTGTTCGGCCTGTGGAGCGGCTGGTCGGATCAGGAGGCCCTCGACTTTGGCCTCGCCGCCGCCGGCTTGAAACACTCGGTCCCTGGCGACTTCAACCTGTTCTCCGCCGACGATGTGCGCGCCGCTATGGGCGACGGCGGGTTCGATATCCGCCGCTGAGACTGCTAACATTGAGATTGTGTGGAGGCCGCGTGGGGAAGTCCATGCGGCCTTTTTCAATGGCGCCATAGGGCTAGGAAACCGGTGTCAATCATGCTTCAGTGATGGTTCGAAACGGTCAGAAGAAACCGTGCGAGAGAGGTCACACCAGGAGTTTCCATGTCCGTCACGTCCATGAACCGCCGCGCCTTGCTGGCCGCCGGCGCCGCCGCCACCTTCGTCGCCGCTTCAGGGCCCGTCCTGGCCCAGGCGTCGCCAGAGCGCGCCGCCATTCTGGACACCATGAAGCGCGCCGCTCGGTTCATGAGCGAAGAGGCCGCCGTCGAGGGCGGATACGTTTGGCAATATCTGCCTGACTTTTCGCGCCGTTGGGGCGAGCTTGAGGCCAACCCGACCATGATCTGGGTCCAACCGCCGGGCACCGCGACCGTGGGCCATCTGTTCCTTGACGCCTATCATGCCACCGGTGACGAGTTTTACTATGAAGCGGCCAAGAAGGCTGCAGACGCCCTGATCAGGGGTCAGCACCCGCTGGGCGGTTGGAACTATGTGATCGACACCGCCGGCGAAGAGTCCCTGAAGCAGTGGTACGGTACGGTCGCCGCCAACGCGTGGCGATTGGAGGAATTCCATCACTACTACGGCAACGCGACATTCGACGACGCGGGAACAGCCGAGGCGTCGCAACTGTTGCTGCGGATCTACCTTGAGAAGAAGGATCGCAAATATCTGGCGCCGCTGAACAAGGCGATCAGCTTCGTGCTGGAGAGCCAGTACGAGAACGGCGGCTGGCCCCAGCGCTATCCGTTCGTCGAGAACGGCGGCCTGCACGGCCATGCGGACTATACGCCCTACATCACCTTCAACGACGACGTGGCCGGCGAGAACCTGGAGTTCCTGATTTACGCCTATCACGGCCTGGCGCGGAACGGTCGGGGCGATGCGAGGATTCTGGACGCCATCAATCGCGGCATGGACATCTTCGTAAAGACCCAGCAGCCGCAGCCGCAACCGGCCTGGGGCCTGCAACATTTCCCCGACACGCTGAAGCCGGCGGGCGCCCGGACGATCGAGCCGCAAGCCTTTGTCACCCACACGACCGGCACCAACATCAAGTCGATGATGGGCTTCTATCGCCTGACCGGGGACCGGAAATATCTGGCCCGCCTGCCCGAGGCGATGGACTGGCTGGATCAGGTCGCGGCCAAGCCGCCGCTGAACACGCCGGGCCGCACGCACCCGACCTTCATCCTGGAAGGCGCCAACACCCCGATCTACATCCACCGGCGCGGGTCCAACATCGCCAACGGCCAGTACTACGCCGACAACAACCCCACCAATCTGATCGTCCACTATGGCTCGTTCCGCAATGTGGACACCCCGGCCCTGCGCGCCGAATACGCGCGTCTGTCGGCCATGCCGGTCGATGACGCCACGCGCGGTTCGCCGCTGAAGGCTCGCCCCGGCTCGCTGAACCTGCCCAAGTACTTCACGCTTCAGGATGTGGACGTGTGGGACATGTCCAGCGACGCTCGTCGCCCGACCGCGCCTCACGCCGGTCGCGCGGCCGAAGTCATGGCCGGGCTGAATGCGCGCGGCTATTGGCCCACGCCGCTGACAACGACGTCGAACCCGTACAAGGGCCCTTCCCCCACCGCCATCACCGGCGGTGAATATCAGATGACCCGCGTCGGCGACCTGTGGGATACCTCGCCGTACAATACTGACTTCCCGGTCGAGGGCGTCTCCACCTCAGTCTTCATCCGCAACATGGGCGACCTGATCGAGTCGTTGGGGGCTTAGGACTTTCGAAGATGTGCTTTATCCCCGCTTTCGTGGCGGGGATAACGCACTGATCCTGTGTCAAATCGCCAGCATCTCTCGGGTGATGCCCGTTACCGATTTGGCGCCGGTCAGGGTCATGGCGACGCGTATTTCCTTTTCGAACAGATCCAGCAGGTTTTCGACCCCCGCTTGGCCCTTCGCCGCCAGGGCGTAGATGAAGGCCCGGCCCAGCAGGACAGCGTCGGCGCCCAGGGCGATGGCGCGGACCACGTCCAGACCGTTGCGGATGCCGGAATCCACCAGAATCTTCAGCTCGCCCTGCACCGCGTTGGCGATGGCGGGCAGAGCGCAGGCAGACGACAGCACTCCATCCAACTGACGCCCGCCGTGGTTCGACACCACGATGCCGTCTGCGCCGAAGCTGACGGCGTCGCGGGCGTCCTGCGGATCCAGGATGCCCTTGATGATCATCGGCCCGTCCCAGAAATCGCGGATCCATTGCAGATCCTTCCACGAAATCGACGGATCGAAGTTGTTCGCCAGCCAACCGATGTAGTCGGCCAGGCCCGTCGGCTTGCCCAGATAGGCCGAGACATTGCCGAGGTCGTGCGGCGTGCCGCGCACCCCGACGTCCCAGGCCCAGGCCGGATGGGTCATGGCCTGGACCATGCGGCGAATCTCAGCATTGGGCCCGCTCATGCCCGAATGGGCGTCACGGTAGCGAGCGCCCGGCGTCGGCATATCGACGGTGAAGACCAGGGTCTTCACCCCCTCCGCCTTGGCCCGTTCCAGCGCATTCCTCATGAAGCCGCGATCGCGCAGCACATAGAGCTGGAACCACATGGGCCGGTCGATGGCCGGCGCGACCTCCTCAATCGGGCAGACAGACACGGTCGACATCGTGAACGGCACGCCGCGCAAGGCCGCCGCCTTGGCCGCCTGGACCTCGCCCCTGCGCGCATACATGCCGGTCAGCCCTACGGGCCCCAGGATGATCGGCAGGCGCAGGGTCTCGTCGAACAGCTTCGTCTCAAGGCTGAGACTGGTCATGTCCTGTAGCACGCGCTGGCGAAGCGCGATGGCCTGCCAGTCCTCGACGTTGCGACGCAGGGTTTGTTCGGCATAGGCGCCGCCGTCGATGTAATGAAACAAGAAGGGCGGCAGCTTGCGCCGCGCCGCTTCCCGATAATCGCTCGGCGACGAAATGATCACGGCTTGGCCTTACTGAAAGTTGGCGAAAGCGCCGCCGTCCACCAGCAGCGCCGCACCGGACATATAACCCGCCATGTCCGAGGCCAAAAAGGCGACGACGGACGCGATGTCCTCGGGCCGGCCCAGACGCCCCAGCGGAATGCGGCCCTCCATATATTCGCGCTTCTTCGGATCGGCGAGGTCATCCTTGTTGATGTCGGTGGCGATGGTGCCCGGCAGGACCGAGTTGCACCGGATGCTGTGGCGGCCCAGGGCGACGGCGCAGGACTGCATCAGGCTGTGCACTCCTGCTTTGGTCGGGGTGTAATGGGTCTGCATCTCGCCGCCGACCAGGGCCGAGATCGAGCTGATGGCGACGATAGCGCCACCCTCCCCCTGTTTGACCATCTGATTGGCCGCCGCCTGCACCATGTAATAGGCGCCGTGAAGATTGACCTCCATCGTCCGGCGCAGGGTCTCGACCGGCATATCGAGGAAGGCGTGGAACGGACAGATGCCAGCGTTCGAGACGAATATATCAACCCGGCCCAGCGCCTGAACGGCGGCGGCGACGAAGGCTGCGGCGCTCTCGGGCTGGGCCACGTCGCCGTTGACGGCGATGGCCCGGCGGCCCAGCGCCTCGATCTCGGCGACCACCTCGGCGGCGGCCGTCTCGTCTCGGAAGGTATTCAAGGCGACATCCGCCCCCTGGCGTGCAGCTTCGATCGCCGTCGCCCGTCCGATACCCCGCGATGCGCCCGTGATCAGGACGACCTTGTTCTCTAGCAGCATGCGGGCTCCGGCGGTGGCACGGTTTCAGGATTTGGGCGACCAGCCCAGGTCGGCGCTGATCGCGTCGGCGGCCTCGGTCACGGTCTTGGTCAGTTCGGTCATCCGAGCGTCGGACATATATTGGGCAGCGGAAGACACGCTGAGCGCGGCGACGATCTGGCCGTTCACCGAACGGATCGGCGCGGCGACGCAACGGATCTGGTCTTCGTTCTCTTCCAGGTCGAAGGCATAGCCCTTCTGGGCATAGCCATGCATCCGCTCCAGCCAGACGGCGCGGGCCGACGAGTCGTAGGTGGCGCCCGGCTCGGCGTAGAAGTCGATCCAATCCGCCTCGGTCTTGTCCAGGATCAGCGCCTTGCCCAGGCCGGTCGAGGCGATCGGATGACGTTCGCCCAGGCGCGAGCCGATGTTGATCCGCCTGCGCCCCGCCACCTTGTCCAGATAAAGCGCATGACGGCCGTCCAGCACGCCCAGGTGGACCGTATCGTCGGTCTGGGCCGACAGCTGTTCCAACCAGGGCCGTGCGACGCGCGGCAAATGCATCTGTTGGCTGGCGGCATGGCCAAGCTCCAGCAGCTTGGGGCCGAGAGAATAGCCCTCGCGCGGGCGGAAGGACAGCAACCGCCGCTCGACCAGGGCCGAGGCCAGACGATGGGTCGTGCTGCGCGTCAGCTCCAGCTTTTCGGACAATTCGGCCAGCGGCAGTGAGCCGTCGATCAGGGCGTCGATAACGTCCAGACCCCGCAAAAGGGTCTGGCTGCCGGACGCCTTCGCGCCGACCTCTTCATCCCCATCGACCTGTGCGGTCTTGATTGACGGCGTTCGTCCCATTTCGTAATCCTCATTCTCAGAATGTAGCAAAACGCGCAAGTCTATCCGCTACACGGACCTGACTTTGACGCTGTGCACGGAGGAACGCCAGTGAAATCCCGCATTATGGGAGCGAATCGCCAATCACTGGTGATGAGGCGATGAGCCGCCTCCCCCGCATCAAGCACGTTCGCGCCTTCGTCGTGAAGAACGACGGCACGGGCGGCGGCGCCGACTACCACGATCAGGGCGATGGCCACTGGATCGACGACCACATCGCCACGCCCATGGCGAAATACCCTGAGTACCGCCAGAGCCGCCGCAGCTTCGGCATCAATGTGCTGGGCACCCTGGTCGTCGAGATCGAGGCCGAGAACGGCGTGGTCGGGTTTGCGGTCACGACCGGCGGCGAACCCGCCGCCTATATCGTCGAGAAACACCTCGCCCGCTTCCTGGAAGGCCGCGATCCGTCCGAGGTCGAAAAGATCTGGGACCAGATGTATTTCTCGACGCAGTATTATGGCCGCAAGGGTCTGGTGGTGAACGCCATCTCCGGCGTCGATCTGGCGCTGTGGGACCTGCTGGGCCGTCTGCGTCAGGAGCCGGTCTTCGCCATGCTGGGCGGGGCGGTGCGCGACGAACTGACCTTCTACGCCACCGGCGCGCGCCCGGACAAAGCCAAGGAACTGGGCTTCATCGGCGGCAAGATGCCCCTGCACCACGGCCCGGCCGAGGGCGAGGAAGGCCTGCACAAGAACATCGCTGAACTCGCAGCCATGCGGAACGCCTGCGGCGATGACTTCTGGCTGATGTTCGACTGCTGGATGGCGCTGGATCTGAACTACGCCACGCGTCTGGCCCACGAGGCCCACAAGCTGGGTCTGAAGTGGATCGAGGAGGCGCTCAGCCCCGATGACTACTGGGGCTATCAGGCGCTGAAGAAGAACGCCCCCAAGGGGATGTTGGTCACGACCGGCGAGCATGAGGCCACCCGCTGGGGCTTCCGCATGCTCTTGGAGATGGAATGCTGCGACATCATTCAGCCGGACGTGGGCTGGTGCGGCGGCGTGACCGAACTGATCAAGATTTCCGCCATGGCCGACGCCAAGGGCGTGCTGATGATCCCGCACGGCTCATCGGTCTATTCCTACCACTTCGTGGTGACCCGCCATAACAGCCCGTTCGCTGAGTTCCTGATGATGGCCCCCGGTGCCGACGAGGTCGTGCCCATGTTCCATCCGCAGCTGATCGGCGAACCCGTTCCCGTGGACGGCCGCCTGAAGGTGCCGGACACGCCCGGCTTCGGCGTCGAGCTGAACCGAGACATCGCCCTGCACCGCCCCTACGCGCGCCCCCAAATTCGCTAAGACGAAAGCCCTTCCCTCACCATGAAACTGCTGCGTTACGGCCCCAAGGGTCAGGAAAAGCCGGGCACGCTGGATGCCGAGGGGCGCATCCGCGACCTGTCGGGCCACATCGCCGACATCACACCGGACCAACTGTATGGCCCCGCACTTGAGGCGCTGAAGGCCATCGATCCGACCGCCCTGCCCTTGGTCGAGGGTCAGCCCCGCTATGGCGTGCCGATCCATGGCGTGCGCAAATTCCTGGCCATCGGCCTGAACTTCGCCGACCACGCAGCCGAATCCAATCTGCCGATCCCCGAAGAGCCGGTTCTGTTCACCAAGGCCATTACCTGTCTGAATGGGCCGAACGACGACGTGGTCATTCCGCGCGGCTCGGAGAAGACCGACTGGGAGGTCGAGCTGGGCATCGTCATCGGCAAGCCCGCCTCCTACGTCACCCAGGCCGAGGCGCTGGATCACGTTGCCGGCTATGTGCTGATCAACGATGTGTCCGAGCGCGCCTATCAGACCGAGCGCGGCGGCACTTGGGACAAGGGCAAGGGCTGCGACACCTTCGGCCCCGTCGGCCCCTGGCTGGTCACGACCGACGAGGTCGGCGACGTTCAGGATCTGGACATGTGGCTGGACGTGAACGGCAAGCGCATGCAGACCGGCAACACCCGGACGATGATCTTCGGCGTCGCCGAGATCGTGTCCTATCTGTCGGAGTTCATGACGCTGGAGCCGGGCGATCTGATCACCACCGGCACCCCGCCCGGCGTGGGTCTGGGCCAGAAGCCGCCGCTTTACCTGAAGGCGGGCGACACGGTGCGTCTGGGCATCCAGAAGCTGGGTGAACAGGGTCAGACCTTCGTGGAGTGGACCCGATGAGCGCCTACCAGGATCGGTTCGCGGGCCGCACCGCCGTCGTCACCGGCGGCGCCTCGGGACTGGGCAAGGCCTCGGCCGCCCGGATCGTCTCCGAGGGCGGCAAAGTCGTACTGTGGGATCTGAACGCCGGCGCGCTGAAGGCGGCGGCCGAAGAGGTCGGCGCGACCCACGTCGCGGCCCTGGACGTCTCTGACGCAGACGCCGTCGCTGCGGCGGCCGAGGAATCCAACAAGGCGCTGGACAAGATCGACATCCTGATCGCCTCGGCCGGCATCACCGGCGCCACCGTGCCGGTGCACGAGTTCCCGATCGACAGCTGGAAACGCGTCGTCGACATCAATCTGAACGGCGTCTTCTACTGCTGCCGCGCCATCGTGCCCTTCATGCTGACCAACGGCTATGGCCGCATCGTCAACGTGGCCTCGGTCGCGGGCAAGGAAGGCAACCCCAACGCCAGCGCCTATTCGGCGTCCAAGGCCGGCGTCATCGGCTTCACCAAGTCGCTGGGCAAGGAACTGGCTGGCAAGGGCGTCATCGCCAACAGCCTGACCCCGGCCACCTTCGAAAGCCCGATTTTGGCCCAGATGCCGCAAAGCCAGGTCGACTACATGCGCTCCAAAATCCCCATGGGTCGCCTGGGCGAGGTCGATGAGAGCGCCGCCATGGTCTGTTTCATGGCCTCGGAAGAATGCAGCTTCACCACCGCCTCGACGTTCGACACGTCGGGCGGACGCACCACCTACTAGGCGCGAAAGGTGGGTTCGGATCTTCGCATCGTCGACAGCCACGTCCACCTGTGGGACCTGTCGCGTGCGCGCTATGGCTGGCTTCAGGACGATCCCCTGCCGAACAATCCGGCGGGGGACATGAGCCCCATCGCCAACGCGAACTACCTGCTGGACGACTACCTCGACGACACGACCGGCTGGCGCGTGGACAAGATCGTCCACGTCGAGGCCGGCCAGCCGGTGGGCCAGCAGTTGGCCGAGACCGACTGGCTCCAGTCCCTGGCCGATAACCGTGGCTACCCGCACGCCATCGTCGCCGGCGCCGATATGCTGGATCCCGACCTCGACGCCCTGCTGGAGGCCCACGCGGCACGCCCGAACGTGCGCGGCGTGCGCCAGATCGTCTGCTGGTACGAGGATCCGCTGAAGACCTATACCGACCGCGACCTGTTGCGGGATCCTCAGTGGGTCGAGGGTTTCGCCAAGCTGGCGCGCCACGGTCTGTCGTTCGACCTTCAGCTCTATCCGTCGCAGATGGCGACCGCCGCCATCATCGCCTCGCGCCACCCCGACATCCCCATGATCGTCAATCACGCCGGCCTGCCGACGGATCGGGACGAGGCGGGGATGGAGCGCTGGCGCAACGGCCTGCGCCTGCTGGCCGCACAGCCCCAAGTCTCGATCAAGATCTCGGGCCTGGGCATCACCGACCGCGCGTGGACACCCGACAGCATCCGCCCCGTCGTTCTGGAATGCATCGACGCCTTTGGGACCGAGCGGGCCATGTTCGCCTCCGACTTCCCCGTCGAAAGCGTCCACGGGACCTTCGACGCCTTCTACTCCGCCTTCGAAGCGATCACGGCCGACTTCTCGGCCGATGAACGCGACCGCCTGTTCGCCGCCAACGCCGAGGCGATCTACCGTATCTGACCCATCCGCCGAAGCCGCATCAAGACGGCGAGGGCCGAGGAACACCAGGAGAGTATCCCCATCATCATGACCGACGCCGCCCACACCCCCGGGGGCTTGGCCAAGCCCGCCGGGTCGCTGAAGGGCCCGCTGGCCTTCGCCATCGCCTGCTTCCTGATCTGGGGCCTGGCCTACGGCCTGCTGGACGTGCTGAACAAGCATTTCCAGGAGACGCTGAGCATCAGCCAGGCTGACAGCGCCTGGCTGCAGATCGCCTATTTTGGAGCCTATCTGCTGCTGTCGATTCCGGCAGGCATGCTGCTGCATGCGCGGGGCTACAAGTTCGGCATCGTGTCGGGCCTGGCGGTCACCGCCGTCGGCGCCCTTTTGTTCATCCCGGCGGCGGGCGCCGGCGCCTTCCTGCCCTTCGTCGGCTCGATGTTCGTTCTTGCCGCCGGTCTGTGCATCCTCGAGACCAGCGCGGACACCTACGTCAACGTCCTAGGCGATCCGGCCAAGGCCTCACAGCGGCTGAACCTGGCCCAGTCGTTCAACGCCCTGGGCGTCTTCTTCGGCCCCCTGATCGGCGGCGCGGTCTTCTTTAGCCCCACTACGACCGAGGCTCTGGGCGGCGCGACCCGTTCGATCCAGATCGTGTACGGGCTGATCGCCGTCGGCGTGGTCCTGTTCGCCCTTGCCGTCTGGCGCGCCCGGCTGCCGGAGACCGGCCTGTCCGACCACGGCGGCGCGATGCAAGGCGACGCCCCTGCCCTGCCCCTGTCCAAACAGCCGCACTTCATCGCCGGCGTGATCACTCAAGCCCTCTACATCGGTGCCCAGGTCGGTATCGGCGCCTATTTCATCAACCTAGTGACGCACAACTGGGAGGGCCTGACCTCGCAGCAAGGCGCCTTCATGCTGTCGCTGGCGGCTATCGGCTATCTGGTCGGCCGCTTCTTCGCCACCGCCCTACTGCTGAAGATCAAGCCACGCGTGCTTCTGACGGCCTACGGCGTCATCAATGTCGTGCTGACGCTGATTGTCGCCGCCGGGATCGACAAGGTCTCGCCCATCGCCCTGCTAGCCGTCTTCTTCTTCATGTCCACCATGTTCGCGACCATCTTCGCCCTGGGCACTGCCGGCCTAGGCGCCGGCACCAAGAAGGCCTCGTCCCTCATGGTCATGGCCATTGGCGGCGGCGTTCTGCTGCCTTGGCCCATGGGCAAGATCGCCGATCTCTACGGTGCCAATGTCGCCTTCCTCCTGCCCGCCGCCTGCTTCGCCGTCGTCGCCTGGTACGGCTGGAAAGGTGCGGGGCTGGGGCTGAAGGCGGAGGCGAAGTGATGCGCCTTCGCACCGCCCTCCTCGCCTTCACGCTGTTGGCCGGTTCCACGGCCGCCTGCGCCCAAACGGTCGCGCCCACCGCCGCCTTGGCGCCGGCGTCTCCCATCGACCGCTACGCCTTGGTCACGCGCCATAACGTGACCCTGACCGCCATCGATCGCCATGCCCCGATCATGCTGGGCAACGGCGACCTGGGCTTCACCGCCGACATCACCGGGCTTCAAACCTTCCCGGAGCAGTATTCGGAATTGGCGCCTCTGCTGACCATGGCCCAATGGGCCTGGCACAGCTTTCCGAACCCGCACGGCTATACGGAACAGGACGGCCTGGTCGATGTGCCCGTGCCGGGCCGGGGCGAACAGCCCTACGCCTGGATGAAGTCGTGGTCCGTGGCCGAGACGCAACCCGCCTACACCTGGCTGCGGGCCAATCCGCACCGGTTCTCGCTTAGTCGCATCGGCCTGACCTTCGCCGACGGCGAAGCGCTGGACTTCACCAAGATCGCAGACACGCACCAGACGCTGGACTTGTGGTCCGGCGCCTTGACTAGCCGCTTCACCTACGATGGCCAGTCGGTCGAGATCGTGACCCGCGTCCACCCGACCTTAGACATGGTCATGATCGAGATCGCCTCGCCCCTCGTCTCATCTCAGGGCCTGGGCGTCCAGGTCCGCTATCCGGGCGTGAACCCCGCCATCAATCCCGACCCGACGACGTTCGAGCGTGATGGCCAAAGCCTGAATATCGTCGCCTCCGACACAGGCGACGTCCACATTCGCCGCACCCTGGACGACACCACCTATTATTCCGGCATCACCGCATCCGGTAAGATCGAACAAAGCGGCCCCGACGCCTTCCGCGTGGCCGCTGCTGGTCGCGACCGCCTGACCGTCATGGTCCGCTTCGATCAGCAGGAGCCCGTTGAGAAGACGCCTGCTTACTCCGCCAGCGTCCAGGCAACGACGGCACACTGGAACAGTTTCTGGACCCAGGGCGGCGCCGTTGATTTCACCGGCTCTACCGATCCGCGAGCGCCAGAGTTGGAACGTCGCGTCGTCCTCTCGCAATACCTGTCGGCCGTGAACGGCGCCGGCGAATTGCCGCCGCAGGAAGAAGGCCTGTTCTCCAACAGCTGGTACGGCAAGTTCCACCTGGAAATGCATCCCTGGCACGCCGGCTGGCAGGCGATGTGGGGTCACGCCGACATGCTGGAGCGCAGTCTGCCCTGGTACGTTGGCAATCTGGACAATGCGCGCGCCGAGGCCGCCCGTCACCACGTTAAGGGCGCTTGGTGGCCCAAGATGGTGGGGCCAGAGGGTCGCAATAGCCCCAGCTTGGTTTCGCCCTTCATCATGTGGCAGCAGCCGCATCCGATCCTTTTGGCCGAACTGGTCTGGCGGGCCGAGAAGGATCCGGCCGTGCTGGATCGATACGGCGAGGTGGTGGAAGCGACCGCCGACCTGTTGGCCTCCTGGCCCATCGAACACGACGGCCGGCTGAACCTGGGCACGCCGATGATCCCGGCCCAGGAGAACTACGATCCCTTGACCACGGTGAACCCGACCTTCGAAGTCGAGTATTTCCGGTGGGCGCTGGAAACCGCCCAAAAGTGGCGCGAACGCAAGGGTCAGGCCCGCCGCGCCGATTGGGATCAGGCCCTGGCCAAGATCGCGCCGCCGCCGATGAGGGACGGCCTGTATCTGCCTGTCGAGAGCGTGCCGGACTTTTGGGAGACGGCCATGTCCGACGCCTGTCGCCGACACGCAGCGGCGGCTCAGTGCAAGAACCGCGACCATCCCTCCTTCCTGATGGCCTATGGCTTCATTCCCGGCACGCGGATCGATCCAGCCGCCATGCGCCGCACGTTTGAAGCTGTGGAGCAGAACTGGGACGTGCGCCAGACCTGGGGCTGGGACTTCCCGATGATGGCGATGACGGCGGCTCGCCTTGGCGAACCGGAGAAGGCGGTGAACTGGCTGTTCGCCGACATGAAGAATAATCAGTGGGGCGTCACCGGCATGACGCCTCGCGTTCACCTGGATGAACACGCCGACGAACTGGTGCCCGTCTCGGCCGGTGCCGGCGGCGTGACGATGGCGGTCAATCCGGATGGTCCGGGCTATCGCCGCGCAGCCGAGACTTATTTCCCGTCCAACGGATCCCTGCTTATGGCCGTCGGTCTGATGGCGGCGGGTTGGGACGGGTCCAGCGGCCACGCGCCCGGCTTCCCAAAGGAAGGCTGGACCGTCCGTGTCGAAGGCCTGACCCCCGCGCCGTAACCAAGAAAACCGAGAGGACCGCCCCAATGACGACCTCGAGACGCACCGCCCTGAAAGCTCTGCTCAGCGCCCCCGCCGTCGGCGCCTTCACCACGACGACCGCTCAGGCGCGGACCACGCCGGCCGTCCCGCCAGCGCCGGGACAGACCCCCGTCTGGCCCGCGCCCAACACCGCCCCGCCCTCGACTCAAGAGACGCCGGTCGAGCGGCCGCGCTGGGACGGCCCGGTGCCGACCGAGTGGGTCGATCCGAAGACCGGCCATCGCATCCGCCGCGTCTCGCCCGATGGCGGGGGCGGAAAGCCTTATTTCTACAAGAACATGTTCTTGCCCAAGAAGGTCGGGGCGCCCGACCTGATGGTCATCTCGACGCCTCAGGGCATCTCAACCGTCGATCTGGCGACCTGGGCCGTCAAAGTCTTGGTTCCCGACCATGACGCCGACCTGATGTTCACGGGCCGCAAGGGGCGCAACGTCTATTATTCGGTGACCACACCTGGCGAAGTTCAGTTGATGGACCGCGCCAAGACCCTGTTCGTCATCGACGTTGACACCAAACAGCGTCGCGAGATCGGCCGCATTCCGAACGGCCAGATCAATTCGGTCAATGCCGATGAGACGCTGCTCTTGGGCTTCGTGGCCTATGACAGCCAACCGCTCCAGCCGACCGTGCCCGACCCGCGCAACCGCCGCTTCGACCAGGCCGAGTACGAAGCTGATGGGCCGGACGGAAAGCCGCTGAACTTCGCCCGCGCCAAGGGCGTGCGGATGCTTCAACGCTGGGCCGCGCGCTATCCGATGGAAATCTTCGTCATCGACCTGACCACGGGCGAGCGACGCGTGATCCACAAGACCAACGAATGGATCGGCCACACGCAGTTCTCCCCCACCGATCCCCAGCAGATCATCTTTTGCCATGAAGGGCCTTGGCACCGCGTGGATCGAATGTGGGCTATCCGCGCAGATGGCACGGGCCTGAGAAAGACCCATCAGCGGACGATGAACTTCGAGATCTTCGGCCACGAATGGTTCAGCCCGGACGGCAAACAGGTGCTCTATGACCTGCAAACCCCGCGCGGCCAGGTCTTCTGGGTCGCCTCGGTCGATCTGGAGACGGGCCGCCGGGTCTATCGCAAAGTCGAGCAGAATGACTGGTCGGTCCATTACAACGTCTCGCCGGACGGCAGCCTGTTCGCTGGCGACGGCGGCGACGGCGACATGGTCGCTCATGCGCCAGACGGTAAGTGGCTCGTCCTGTTGCGCCCCGAACCGATCGTCGATGAAGATCCGTCAAGCGACAAGGACGACCAGATCTTCGTCGAATATCTGCGCTCTGAGCGGCTCGTGGATCTGTCCAACCACGACTATCGGCTTGAGCCGAATCTGACTTTCACGCCGGACGCAAAATGGATCGTCTTCGTGTCGAACATGCACGGCGCAAACCACGTCTATGCTGTCGAAATCGATCGTGGCGCTTAGAAACATCGCCAGTTTCTCGAGCCCTTACGCCTGAGATATCGAGGATTTATCGACGTTCTCAGCGGATCTCGCGGTGCTGACATCACCTTGTTGCAAAATGCGGGAAGCTGTTGCAATAAGCGACACGTCGCCAATCCGAATATACGCGACAGCATACCACAAAATGACACCGGTGCCAGATGGACGCCGGGATGGGGAGAGAACGAATGCGACGGACCAACACCCGGACTCTGTGCGCGGTTGGCGTATCCCTGGCGGCCCTGATGGGTGCGTCGGCGGCTGTGGCTCAGGCCCTTCCTGCCTCAGAACCCGTCACGCTAGACGCCGCCCAAGACGCAACCGTGGTCGATGAAATCGTCGTCACCGGCTTTCGGTCCAGCCTGCAACAGGCGCTGAACATCAAGCGCCGCGAAGCCGGAGCGGTGGACGCCATCTTGGCCGAAGACATGGCCGACTTCCCCGATCAGAACCTGGCCGAAGCGATCCAGCGCCTGCCGGGCGTGACCATCGACCGCGTGAACGGCCAGGGCACCACCATCTCGGTGCGTGGTTTGGGTTCAGATTTCACCCGCACTCGCATCAACGGCCTGGAAGCCCAGGCCGCGTCTGGCGGCAACCGCAACCGCAGCTTCGACTTCTCAATGTTCGCGTCCGAACTGTTCAACAGCATCAAGGTTCGCAAGACGCAATCGGCCGAGATCGAAGAGGGCTCGCTGGGCGCCACAGTCGATCTGCAGACGGGTCGCCCCCTGGACTTCGGCGGCAGCGGCCTGAACTCCGCCCTGTCTGTCCAGGGCTCGTACAATGATCTGTCTGAGAAGACGGTACCGCGGCTTGCGGGTCTGCTCAGCTGGTCGAACGAGGACCGAACTTTCGGCGCCCTGGTGTCAATCGCCTATTCCGAGCGCTCGCCAATCTTGGGCAGCTTCAACACGACGCGTTGGCAAAAGGGCGACCCGTCAAACGTCAACGCCGCTGGCAACCCCTATGGGCGCGGCCAGAACTTCGGCGGCTGCATTCCCTGCACCACGACGGCGCAACGTGACGCCGTCCTGAACGCCTTCTATCCCCGCATACCGCGCTACACCTTGGGCAATACTCAGGAAGACCGCCTGGGCATGACGGGCGCGCTGCAATGGCGGCCGAGCGACCGCACCGAGGCGGTGCTGGACGTCCTGTGGTCGCGGTTCAACTCGGAACTGGAAAGCCCGAACATCGAAGCCTGGTCGTTCAGTCGCGCCAACGTCAACAGCGTCGTCGTGCGCGATTATGCGATCGACGCCGACAAGAACATCCTGTCCTACGGCGTCTTCGACAACATGCTGGTGCGCGCCGAGAACGGCTTCACCCGCAACGAAAGCAACTTCTACCAGGCCTCTCTGAACGTCCGCCATGATTTCAGCGACCGGCTGCATGGCAATCTGAAGGTCGGCGCCAACCGATCCGAAGCCCGCACGCCGCTCAATGTCGCCTATGCCTTCGAGGCCGCGGGCGTGAACGGCTACACCTTCGACTTCCGTGAGGACGATCGCCGGCCGCGCATCAACTACGGCTTTGACGTCACTTCGGGTCAACGCTTCACCCTGGTCAATGCGACGCGCAGCAACGCCGGCGGCAACTTTGACAACAAGGTCGGCGCCGGCTCATTGGCCTACGACTGGTCCGACTCCCTGACCTTCAAGATCGGCGGCGAGTATCGCACCTATGGGTTCGAGACCTTTGGCCTGACACGGACCAAAACGTCTCCGACCGGCGCCGATCGACTGACCGGGGTCGACAGCATCGGACGCGTCGTCAGCATCGGGGATGGAGTAAGCGCCGGCGCAGGCTCGGACCTCAGCTTCATCGTTCCCGACATTTCCAAGATTGCTGACTTCCTCAGCTTCTACGACGATCCCTTGGTGCCTAATCGCAGCGAGCGTGAAGTGGACGAAACGGATAAAGGCGTCTTCCTCCAAGCCGACTTCAACACGACTGTCGGAGGTATGGTCCTGCGCGGCAATGCCGGCATCCGCTACGCCCAGACCGAGGTCACGGCCAAAGGCTGGCAAACCATCGCAGTGGGGACGCCGCCGATCACGACCTATGACTACGTGACAACCGACAACGATTATGACGACGTCTTGCCGTCCTTCAACCTGGCGCTGGAGCCGCGTGACGACGTCGTGATTCGCCTGGGCGCCGCCAAGGTGATGTCCCGTCCGACCCTCGGCGATCTGACCCCGGGCGGCAGCGTCTCACCGACCACCCGCACAGTCTCCTACGGAAATCCGCTTCTCGACCCGTTCCGCGCCACCAACTACGATTTCTCGGTCGAGTGGTATTTCCAGAATGAGGGCCTTTTGGCCGCCGCCGTCTTCTACAAAGACATCGACAGCTTCATCACATCCGAAACAGTCGGCATCCCCTACAACCAGCTGGGCCTGCCCAACGAATTGCTTCAGGGCGCTGCCAGCCCGACTGACATCTTCCAGGTCACGCGCCGCCTGAACGGCGAAGGCGGCGCGCTGAAAGGGATCGAAATCCAGTATCAGCAACCCTTCACCTTCCTGCCCGGTCTTTGGTCCAACTTCGGCTTCACCGGGAATGTCACGTGGGTTGATTCCGAAGTCAGCTACGGCACGGCCGGCAAAAACCGCCTGACGGGCCAGTCGAAGAACACCGCCAACGCGACCCTGTATTATGAGGATGGCCCGTTCCAGGCCCGCGTCTCGATCGCACACCGCAGCCAGTATCTGCTGTCCTTCCCCGGCGCGAACGGCAACTCCGAAGAAGGCGTCAACGACACCACCAATGTCGATGCCTCCATGTCCTACGAGTTCACGCCGAACCTGACCTTCTCGCTCGAAGGCATCAATCTGACGGACGCCTACACCGACCGTTACGTCGACGTGACCAACCGCGTGTCCGACTACCGTCATACCGGCCGAGAGATCGCCGTGGGATTGCGCTGGAAGTATTGAGCTTCCCTCCCTGACGCCTCCAGCGTGACAAACTAAAGGCCCGGAGCGGACAGCTCCGGGCTTTCTTTTTTACCACCCGCAAGAGAGGGTGATTGAGGTTTTCGGATCCCTCATCGCCTCTACAGATAGGCTCCTACCTGCCAGGGCACGAACTCGTTGTCGCCTATGCCGAGCGCCTCGGATTTGGAGGGCTCGCCTGAAGCCACATCTAGCATCTTTTGGAAGATGACGGCGCCCACGTCTGCCAGGCTGGTCCCGGTCAGGACCGGCGAGGCGTCGATGTCCATGTCCTCGTCCATCCAGTTCGCCAGCCTGGCGTTGGAGGCGACCTTGATCGACGGGGCGGGCTTGGCGCCGAAGACCGAGCCCCGGCCGGTCGTGAAGACGATCAGATTGGCGCCCGAGGCGATCTGGCCCGTCGCCGAGCACGGATCGTAACCGGGGCTGTCCATGAAACTGAGGCCCTTGGTCTGAAGCGGTTCGGCGTATCCGATCACGTCGTTCAGCGGGATCGAACCGGACTTGGCCACCGCACCCAGCGACTTTTCCAGGATGGTGGTCAAACCGCCCTTCAGATTGCCGGGCGACGGATTGTTGTTCAGCTCCATCTGATGGCGATCCGCATAGTCGCGCCACCATTCCAGGCGCGCGTTCAGCTTGTCCGCCACATCCTGAGACGCCGCACGGCGCAGGAGCAGATGTTCGGCGCCCCAGATTTCCGGCGTCTCGGACAACATGGCCGAGCCGCCGTGCGCGACCAGCAAATCGACAGCTGCGCCCAAGGCCGGATTGGCGGTGACGCCGGACCAGCCGTCCGAACCCCCGCATTGCAAGCCGACGGTCAGGTGAGAAGCGGAGACAGGTTGGCGCTGGACCTTGGCGGCTTCCACGACCAGTTCGCGGACGATCTCGATACCGGCCTCGATCGCACGGGCCGTGCCGCCGGCCTCCTGGATCGTCAGGGCGCGAATGTGCGGACCGGCTTCCAGGCCTTCGTTGGCCAGCCAGGCGGGAATCTGATTGGCCTCGCAGCCCAGGCCTACGATCAGCGTGGAGTGGAAGTTCGGGTGCCGAGCATAGCCGGCCAGGGTCCGCTGCAGCAGGGTCACGTCGCTGCTGAGCGACGAGCCGCCGCAACCGCCTTGGTGAGTGAAAGCGACCACGCCGTCGACGCCCTTCGGCAGGATGGAATCCGGGAAGGCGTCGGCGATGCGGCGCGCTACGGTGGCCGAACAGTTCACGCTGGTCAGGACGCCGATATAGTTGCGCGTGCCTACCCGACCGTCCGGGCGAACGATGCCGCTGAACGTCGCGCCAGACAGCAACGAGGGCGTACGCAGGTCGGCCCCGACCTCGGCCTCGCGGCCGTCTTCCGCCATAGCCAGATTGTGAATATGGACATGATCGCCGGCGGCGATAGCGGCTTTGGCGCGTCCAATGACCTGGCCATATCGGCGGACCAGACCGCCTTCGTCCACCGCGTGACGGGCGATCTTGTGGCCGGTGGCGATGTCCGCGCGCGCCGGGGCGTTCAGGCCAACGGGCGTATCGCCGCTGGCGATGTCGTCCAGGGCGATGGCGACGTCATCGGCGGGGTTCAGGATCAGGACGCGAGACATGGACTACTCCGCGACCAGGCGCGCGGCCTCGACGGCGCCGTTCTGGCTGAGCGACAGATAGGCGGACGTGACCGCTTCGGCGAACCGGTCGTCAGCGGCCAGCGCGGGCGGGAAGACGGCGGACAGGCTCAGCAAGGCCGAAACGCGCGCCTGATCAGTGTGGGCGTCGGCCAATAGTTCGCAGGTCTTGGCGGCCAGAGGATCGTCGACGACGAAAATCTCGCCGCTTTCGATCACGCCCGACTGCCATTTCATCCAAGCGGCGACGCCCAAGGCCATGGCATCGATACCCGGCGCCGCCGCAAGACGTTCGGCGGCCCCGGCCAGCAGGCGCTGGGGCAGTTTCTGCGAGCCGTCCATGGCGATCTGGCGCGTACGGTGCATCAGGGCCGCATTGGAGAACCGGGCCATCAGCGCCTTACGATAGGCGGGGATGTCCAGACCTGGCGGGGGATTTAGCGTCGTTTCGGCCTCGTCCCACAGGGCCTCGACATAGTCGCGGAAGCCGGGAACGGCCACGACTTCGTGGACATGTTCATAACCCGACAAGGCGCCCAGATAGGCGATGGCCGAGTGGGCGCCGTTCAGCAGCCGCAGCTTGGCGTCTTCCCACGGCTCGACCGCGTCGGTCAGCTGCACGCCGAGAGACGCAAAGTCAGGCCGTTCGCCGGCGAACCAGTCCTCAATCACCCACTGGGTGAAGGGTTCGGCCTTGACCATGCCCTGATCCTCGACGCCGAGACGAGCGGTCAGGCGGACAATGTCTTGGGGGATGGTCGCCGGGACGATCCGGTCGATCATCGTCTGGGGAAAGGCGCCCTCGGCCTCGATCCAGTCCGCCAGCGCCGGGTCGATCTGGCGCGCCATCGCCAGCACCCCGTCCCGGATGCGCTTGCCGTTATGGGGAAGGTTGTCGCAACTGATGACGGTGAAGGGCTTCAGTTCCGCCGCCTTGCGGGCCTGAAGCGCGGCGACGATGAAGCCCGGCGCCGTGCGGGGCGAGCCGATGTCGGCCAAGTCCGCCGCCACCTCCGGGTCGTCCAGCAGCAGGTCGCCGGTCGCCGGATCGAGGCGATAGCCCTTTTCGGTCACAGTCAGGGTGACGATGTGGACGTTGGCATCGGCCATGGCGGCGACCAGGGCGGCGGGATCTTCCGGCCCGACCATCACGCCCGCGCAGGCGCCGATCACCCGCAGATGCTCGTCCGATCCGTCACGCACGACCAGGGTGTACAGCCCGTCCTGCGGATTCAGCTGATCGCGTACGCCGGGCGACCGAAGCGAAGCGCCCAGCACACCCCAGCGCGGATCCCCCGACTTGATTGCATCGTCGAACACGACCGCCTGGTGGGCGCGGTGGAAGGCGCCGATGCCCAGATGGACGACACCCGTCTTCACCTGGGCGCGGTCGTAGCCGGGGACGGCGACGTCGGCGGACAGACCCTTGAGCTCGGCTTCGTTCAGTCTGCTCACAGCTTGTAGGCCGCCTTGACCAAGCCATAGGTCAGGGCGTGGGCCAGTTCGTGCGCCTCGTCCTCCTCCATCCGGTGCTCGACGACCAGTTTGGCCAGGAAGCCGCAGTCCATGCGCCGCGCCACATCGTGGCGGGCGGGTATGGACAAGAAGGCGCGGGTGTCGTCGTTGAAGCCGACCGTATTGTAGAAGCCAGCCGTCTCGGTGACCTGCTCGCGGAAGCGACGCATCCCCTCGGGACTGTCGTGGAACCACCAGCTGGGCCCCAGTTTCAGCGCTGGATAGTGGCCGGCGAGCGGCGCCAATTCGCGGCTGTATGTGGTCTCGTCCAGGGTGAACAGGATCAGAGACAGACGGCTGTCCGACCCGAACCGATCCAGCAGCGGCTTCAGCGCGCGGACGTAGTCGGTCTGGGTCGGGATATCGCAGCCCTTGTCACGGCCGAAACGGTTGAAGACGGTGGCGGAATGGTTGCGGAAACTGCCGGGGTGCAACTGCAAGACCAGACCGTCCTCGACCGACATGGCGGCCATTTCAGTCAGCATCTGGCCGCGGAACAACTCGGCATCGGCGGCGCTGGCAGGGGCGGTCGAGACACGCCGGAACAGGGCCTCGGCTTCGGCCCTGGGCAGATCGGCAGTGAAGGCTGTCGGGTGGCCGTGATCGGTCGAGGTGGCGCCCATTTCGATGAAGAAGGCACGCCGATCGCGTAGGGCCTGCAGGTATCCGTCCCAGCTTAGCGTGTCGCGGCCGGTCTGTTCGGCCAGGATTTTCAGATTGTCGCGGAAGCCTTCATAGTCGGGATCCAGAACCGGATCCGGACGATAGGCGGTCAGCACCCGTCCCTTCCAGTCCGAGGCTGCGATGGTCTTGTGATGCTCCAGCGTGTCCAGCGGGCTCTCGGTCGTGGTTAGGACCTCGATATTGTAGCGATCGAACAGGGCGCGCGGCCTGAAGGCGTCGGTCTTCAGGGCCGCATCGATCACGTCATAATAAAGATCGGCCGTCTCGGCCGACAGGCGCACGTCGATGCCGAAGGCCTCAGCATAGACCCAGTCGTGCCACATTCGCGAAGGCGTCCCCCGGAACAGGTGATAGTTCTCGGCGAAGCGCCGCCAGATCTTGCGCGGATCGGTCTCGACCGGCCCGCCATCGGCGCGCGGCACGCCCAGATCCTCCATCGCCATGCCCTGCGAGTGCAGCATGCGGAAGACGTAGTGGTCGGGCGTGATCAGAAGTTCGGCCGGATTGGCGAAGGGTTCGTTCAACGCAAACCAGCTCGGGTCCGTATGACCATGCGGGCTGATGATCGGCAGCCCCTTGATCTCGCCATATAGACGACGCGCGATCGCGCGGGTGTCGGCGTCCGCCGAAAACAGGCGATCGGGGTTCAGTTTGAGCGGATGAACCATAGCGTTCCTCATTGCCTCGTGGCGGAGGCTTGGGTCGCCTCTCGATCTTGATCCAACAAACCTACAACATGGACCGCAAAAAGACACCGGTTACCATCATGGAACCTCAGCTTGTTTTCGGCTTCGGACGTCGGATTTTAGGCAAGGCTGCGCTGACGCCTTGCGTCCGGGCGTGAGGCTGGACATAAGGGCCGCTCACCGCCCGTTCGGGCCGGCTTAGCTCAGTTGGTAGAGCGCCAGTTTTGTAAACTGGATGTCGCGGGTTCGATTCCTGCAGCCGGCACCACGCCTTTCGACCATCGGGGACATGGCCGACACCACCAACAAGCTGGGCCACAAGATCGGTGCGCGAGGGGGCAGAACCCGCCAGGCGATCCTCGACGCGACCCAACGCCTGTTGAACGAGCGGCATTACGGTGAAATCCGCGTCGCCGATCTGGCCTCGGCCGCCGGTGTATCGCCTTCCAACTTCTACACCTATTTCAAGACGGTCGAAGAACCTGTGCTGGCGCTATGCGAGGTCGCCGCGACGGATTTTCAGGGGCTGGCGGCGCATTTCCAGGCCGACTGGCCGGGCGACAAGGCCTTCGTCATCGCGCGCGCCTTCATTCTAGACGTGATGGCCATCTGGCGCAGCCACGGTCAGGTGCTGCGCGTCGAACATATGCTTGCGGACAATGGCGACGCCGCCTTCGTCGAAAGCCGGGTGCGCCGTTTGCGCCGGCTGCACCTGTCGATCGAACGGCGCGTGGCTCAGGCCCACGCCAGCGGCCTGCATCCCAAGGATTACAATCCACGGCTGGCGTCCTACCAGATCGCCTCCATCGCCGAATCGACGGCGGCCAGTTTCGATCTGTTGCGGCGGGCCGATACGCCCGAAGCCATCCTGGATACGGCGGCCATCATCATCGTGAAGCTGACGACCGGACGTTAGAGCCCCAACGGCCCATACAGCCAGGTCATCCAGATCCCGACGGCCAGGAAGACGCCGAACGGCAGCTTTTCCGATCCGCCGACGCTGCGCCGAACCACCAGAATGCCGAAGACTAGGCTGAGCCCGACCGCGCAGGCCCACAGCAGCACGCTGGGCAGGCCCATCCAGCCGACCCACGCCCCTGCCCCCGCGAACAGGAAGGGGTCGCCTCCCCCGAGCCCCTGGCGCTTGCGGACGAGTTGGTACAGCCAGCCGACCAGCCAAAGTCCGCCAAAACCGACCACCGCGCCAATCAGATGGGAAAAGCCGAGGCCCCAGTCCAGAATCAGGGCGACCGTGACGCCGGTCGCGATCAACGGCAGCGTCAGACTGTCCGGCAGCCAGAAGTGTTCACCGTCGACGATGGCGATCAGCAACAGCTGCCAACCCAGAACGGCCGTGGCGGCGATCATGAATGTCGAGGCGCCGCCCGTCACACCCCACACGCCGGCCCAGATGCCGACGCCGGCCGAAGCTAACTCGATCAGCGGATAACGCGGCGAAATCCGCGTGTGGCATCGCGCACACCGCCCGCGCAAACCAAGCCAGCTGAAGACCGGCACAAGCTCCCAGGGACGTAGCGTCTGATCACAGCCCCGGCAGCGCGAGCGGGCGACGACGATGTCCTCGTCGCGCGGCAGGCGAACGCTGACGGCGGCGATGAAACTGCCGACGATCAGGCCCAGCCCGCCCATGACGGCGGCGGCGAGTACAGGATTCATCAGGACGTCCCGAAGGCGGCGAACCCTTCTGGCTTAGCCGCCTCCGAGCGCCACCGCCACATGATAGGTCACCAGCGACGCCAGATAGGCCAGACCGAACATGTAGCCGATCATGATCCAGGTCCATTTCAGCGAGTTGGTCTCGCGCCGCACGACGCCCAATGTCGCCACGCACTGGGGCGCGAAGATGTACCAGGCCAGGAAGGACAAGGCTGTCGCCAGCGACCAGTGCGACGCCAGGGTCGAGGCTAGAAGGCCCGTCGCATTCTCGGCGTCAGCGATGGCGTAGGTCGTGCCAAGCGCCGCCACTGCAACCTCACGCGCCGCCATGCCGGGGATCAGGGCGATCACCATCTGCCAGTTGAAGCCGATGGGCGCGAAGATCGGCTCCAGAGCGCGGCCGATCATGCCCGCGAACGAATAGTCGATGGCCGGCAGGGTCGCGTTCTCGGGCGGATAGGGGAAGGTCGCCAGCACCCACAAGATGATCACCAACGGCAGGATGATGCGGCCCGCGCGGTTCAGGAAGATCTTGGCCCGGAGCCACAGATTGAAGCCGACGCTGCGCAGGTCCGGCGTCTTGTAGGCCGGAAGCTCCATCATGAAGGGCTCGACCGCCCCTCGCCAGAACACTTTGCGGATCAGCAGGGAGACGATCAGGGCGCTGACGATGCCGGCGGCGTAGAGGCCGAACATCACAAGGCCCTGCAGATTGGCGAAGCCCCAGACCGTCTCATTCGGAATGAAGGCGGCGATGATCAGCGTATAGACCGGGATGCGCGCTGAGCAGGTCATCAGCGGGGCGACCAGGATGGTGGTCAGGCGGTCGCGTCGCGAATCGATCACCCGCGCCGCCATGACGCCGGGAATGGCGCAGGCGAAACTGGACAGCAGCGGGATGAAGGCCCGGCCGTGCAGCCCCGCCCCGCCCATGATCTTGTCCATCAGGAAGGCCGCGCGCGCCATATAGCCGAAGTCTTCCAGCGCGATGATGAACAGGAAGAGGATCAGAATCTGCGGCAGGAACACTAGCACGCTGCCGACGCCGGAAATGATCCCGTCAACGATCAGGCTTTGCAGCAGACCGTCAGGCAAGACGTTGGCGACCAAGCCGCCCAACCAGGCGATGCTGGCCTCGATCCCGTCCATTACGGGCGCGGCCCAGCTGAACACGGCCTGGAACATCACGAACAGCAGGGCGAACAGGATCAGCAGCCCGCCGACCGGATGCAGCAGCACTGAGTCGATCTTGCCGGTAAGGGTATCGGGCCGCTCCGGCGGGCGGACGCAGGCCTTCATGATCCGCTCGGCTTCGCGGGCCGCGGCTCGTAGCTCGGCGGCGTCCGGACTGCGCCATTGGCTTTCGGTCACGGCCGCGACGGCCGCCTGGTCCTCAATGGCGGCGACCAGATCGTCGATGCCGCGCTTGCGCGTGGCCACGGTGGTGATGATCGGCACGCCCAGTTCGGCGCGCAGTCGCTCCAGATCGATGCGCAGGCCCTGGCGCTGGGCGATGTCATACATGTTCAGCGCCAGAACCATGGGCCGCCCGACGGCCTTCAGCTCCAGGATCAGCCGCAGGACCAGACGCAGGTTGGTGGCGTCGGCGACGCAGACCACGACGTCGGGCGGCGTCTCGCCGGCCAGTCGCCCCAGAACGGCGTCGCGCGTGACCTCCTCGTCCGGACTGCGGGCGCGCAGGGAATAGGTGCCGGGCAGGTCCAGCACCGACATCGTGCGGCCGGAGGCGGCGCGGATCAGGCCTTCCTTACGCTCCACCGTCACGCCGGCGTAGTTGGCGACCTTCTGATGAGCGCCGGTCAGGGCGTTGAACAGAGCGGTCTTGCCGCTATTGGGATTGCCGACCAGCGCGACGCGGGCCGTCTTCAGCGCGATGTCCATCAGGCGGCGCCCAGCCGGATCGAGAGGCTTTCCGCCTCGTGGCGACGCAGGGCCACGCGCATATCGTCCACCTTCATGGCGATGGGGTCGCGTCCGAACAGACCTTCGTGCAGCAGTTCGATTTGCGCGCCTTCGACAAAGCCCAGTTCCAGCAGACGGCGTTCCAGCTCGACCGCCTCGCCCTGATGGTGACAATGGGCGCCGACCTGAACGATGACGCCGCGATCGCCGCGTCGGGCCTGGCTCAACTTGATGGTGTCGGTCAATTCTACGCTCGCACGGGCGAGGCCGCTCCCCGACGGCTCCGCGTTTCTTTGACACTGATTATCAGGTGCGAGGGGTCTACGTCCAGCAGGACAGCTTGACCAATTGCCGCGCCGGTGCGTTGCGGTATCACAAGGCAAACAGGAAGCCGCCATGACACGCCACGCCCTCGTCGCCCCCCTTCTTCTGGCCCCGCTTTTGACCCTTGCCGCCTGTGGCCAGGGCGAGCCGTCCGCGACCACGCCTGCCGCGCCAGTTCACGTGCTGACGGATGTGGAAAAGGCGACACTGCTGGCCTCCCTTCCCGCCCCCTACAATGCGGGCGATCTCGAGAACGGGCGTCGGGCGTTTGCGCGCTGTCGCGCTTGCCACACCATCGGCGAAGGCGGCCCGGACATGGCGGGGCCAAACCTGTACGGTGTGTTCGGCCGCAAGGCGGGCGATCGCCCGCGCTACAACTATTCCAACGCCATGCGTACGGCGAACTTCACATGGGACGCCGAGAAGCTGGATCACTGGCTGGAAAACCCACGCACCTTCCTGCCCGGCAACAAGATGACCTTCCCCGGTCTGCCCGACGCCACGGATCGCCGCGACGTCATCGCCTTCCTGAAGGTGGAGACGGGCTACAAGCCGGAGCCTGCGCCCGCCGCTTGATCCGTCAGGCCTCGGGCAGTTCCTTGGGGCCGCCTTCGCGCAGTTCCTGGGCTTCCCACTCCTCGATCTTGCGGGCGGTCCATTCCGGCGACTTGGTGAAGCGCGCCAGGACGCCATAGATCACCGGCACCACGAACAGGGTCAGGACGGTGGCGAAGATGGCGCCGGTGAAGATCACCACGCCGATGGTCTGACGGCTGCCGGCGCCGGCGCCTTGCCACAGCACCAGCGGCAGAGCGCCGAAGGCGGTTGCGATCGAGGTCATGATGATCGGACGTAGCCGCAAGGACGACGACTCGATGATCGCCTCCCGGATCGACCGCCCCTGGTCGCGCAGTTGGTTGGCGAACTCCACGATCAGAATGCCGTTCTTGGCCGCCACGCCGATCAAAATGATCAGGCCGATCTGGCTGTAGATGTTCAGGCTGGAGCCCGCCATCAGCAGGCCGAAAAGCCCGCCCGCCGCCGCCAGCGGCACCGTTAACATGATGACCGCAGGCGTGATCCAGCTTTCGAACTGGGCCGCCAGAACCAGGAAAACTAGCAACAACGCCAAACCGAAGGCTGCAAACACCGCCCCGCCCGCCTCCTGTTGGTCGCGCGCCGCCCCGCCCCACTGGGTGACGACGGCCCCTTGCGGCTGCTTGGCCGCCTCGGCGTTCAAGAACTGGACCGCGTCGTCGATCGTGGTGCCGGGATTGAGGTCGGCCTGCAGGGAGATCGCGCGCTGTCGGTCCAGTCGGCGACGGTCCGGCGTGTCGCCGCTGGTCTTGGTCGTGACCACGGCCGAAAGCGGCACCAATTGGCCGCCCCCGGTCGCGACATACAGGGCTTCCAGATCGGCGACCTCACGACGATTGTCGCGCTCGGTCTGCAGGATGACATCATATTCCTGACCGCCCTTGATGTAGGTCGTGGCGCGGCGAGAGCCGAACATGGTCTCCAGCGTGCGGCCGATCGACTGGGACGAAACGCCCAGCGCGGCGGCTTTCTGCGGATCGACATCGACCAGCAGACGCGGCGAGTTCGGCTCATAGTTCAGGCGCGGACGCGAGAAGCCGGGATTGGCCTGGGCTGCGGCCAGCATAGGCTGAAGCCAGGCGTAGATCTGCTGATAGTCGCTGCCGGTCGCGATCAGTTCGATGGAGTTTGAGTTGCCGCCGCCGCGCTGGAAGGCGCCGGGGGTCGAGGCGTTGACCTGGGCGCCCGTCTGGCCGCGCAGCTTGCCGTTCAATTCCTGAGCGATCTCGGCCGCCGAGCGGTCGCGCTTGGACCAGTCGGCGAGCGTAAGGACCGCATTGCCCGAGTTGAAGCTGCCGCCGCCGAAGCCGGGCGCGGACACCAGATAGCTGTCGGCCTCGCCGCTGGTCTTGTATTCGGCCAGCAGAGGCTCCAGCCCCAGCATGATCTTGCGGGTATAGTCGAAGCCCGCGCCCTCGGGACCGGCGACGCGCACCGTGACCCGGCCGCGATCCTCGTCCGGCACCAGTTCGTTGGGCAGGGTCAGGAAGATGCCGCCCGCCCCCGCTGCGACCAGCAGGATCAGGGCGCCGACGCCGATCACCGCGATGCGACGGCCCAACAGCATATCAAGCGACCGGCCATAGGACGACTTCAGCCGGTCCATGCCCCAGTCGACCTTGCGCGCCACCCAGCCGCCGCCATGGGCGGGTCGCAAAATCTTGGAGGCCAGCATCGGCGACAGGCTGAGCGCCAGGAAGGCGGAGAAGGCCACGGCCGCCGCGATCGCCGCCGCCAGCTCTACGAACAGACGCCCGACATATCCGGGCAAGAACAGCAGGGGCGCGAAGACCGATAGCAGCACGATGGTCGTGGCCACGACCGCGAAGAAGACCTGGCGCGCGCCGCGTTCGGCCGCGACCAGAGGCGGTTCGCCCAGGTCCAGGCGACGCTGAATATTCTCGACCACGACGATGGCGTCATCCACAACCAGGCCGATCGCCAGCACCAGAGCCAGCAGCGTCAGCAGATTCAGCGAAAAGCCCAGCGGCGCCAAGACGATGAAGGTCGCCAGCAGACAGATCGGCGCCACGATGGACGGGATCAGCGCCGCCCGCAGGCTGCCCAGGAAGATGAAGTTCACCAGGGCCACCAAGGCCATCGAGATGCCGATGGTGATCCAGACCTCGTCGATGGCGTGAGAGGTGAAGACCGAGTTGTCGGATCCGACCTCGATGGTCACGCCCGGCGGCAAGGTCGGCCGGATTTCCTCGATCATCTTGTGGACACCGTCCGAGATGGCGAGGTCGTTGGATTGCGCCTGACGGGTCACGGCCAAGCCGATCTGGTCCATGCCGTTGCCGCGGAACAGACGACGATCTTCTTCCGGCGCCTCCTCGACGCGGGCGATGTCGCCCAGGCGCGTCACATAGGTGGGCTGCCCCTGGATGATGGCCGACGATCCGCTGCCCGTTCCTGTGGCGACTGTCGCCGAGGTCGAGGCCGAGCCGCGCGTGCCGATGGGCAGTTGGCGGAAGTCCTCCGGCAGGGCGTAGGTGCGCGCCACGCGGACGGTGTAGTCCTTGTCCGTCGATTCCAGCGACCCGGCGGGCAGTTCGACGTTCTGGTTCGTCAGGGCCGTCTCGACGTCGTTGACCGTCAGGCCTCGCGCCGCCATGGCGGCGGAATCCAGCCAGATGCGCATCGAGTAGCGCTGCTCGCCATAGATGTTGACCTGGGCCACGCCGGGCACCGTCGCCATCCGGTCGATCAGATATCGGTCAGCGTAATCGGTCAGCTGAAGCCGGTTCATGCTGGTCGAGCGAAGGAAGACGATGATGATCGGCTGGCTGTCGGAATCGGCCTTGGCGACCTCCGGCGGATCGGCCTGATCCGGCAGGCGGCCGACTACGCGGCTGACGCGGTCGCGCACGTCGTTGGCGGCGTCGTCGATATTGCGGTCCAGCGAGAACTCGATGTTCACATTGGAGCGTCCGTCGCGGCTGGTCGAGTTGATTCGTTCGACGCCCTGGATGCCGGCGATCTGCTGCTCCACCGGCTCGGTGATGCGGCTCTCGATGACCTCGGCCGAGGCGCCGGCGTAGCTGGTGTTGACCGAGACGATGGGCGGATCGACGTCCGGCAGTTCGCGCACGGGCAGGAAGAAGAAGGCTGCGGCGCCGATGACGCACAGCACAATGGCCGCGACGGCCGCGAAGACGGGCCGCCGGACCGAAACGTCGGACAGCATCATTTGGCGGCGCTCGACTTGCGACCCTGGCCGCCCACGCTGACCGGCGCGCCCGGCTGAATACGGTTCAGGCCCGATCCGACGATGCGGTCGCCCGCCTCGATGCCGGACAGGATCTCAACAAAGCCGCTCTCGACGGCCCCGGTCTCGACCTCGACCCGCTGAGCGGTGGAGCCGTTCTGCCCGGGCGCGATACGATAGACGAAGGCGCCGGCGCCTTCGTATTGCACGGCCGACTCGGGCACGGCGGCGCTATGACGATGGCCCTGCTGGACCGCGACACGCATCAGCATGCCGGGACGGATGCGACCGCCGGGGTTGGGGAACTCCGCGCGCGCGGTTGCGGCGCGGGTCATTTCGTTGACGCGCGTGTCGATCAAGGCGATCCGGCCCGTGAACGGCTCGTCGCCATAGGCGTCTGCCGTCGCGGTCAACTGTGCGCCAGGACGCAGCAGGTTCAGATAGCGCTCAGGCAAGGGGAAATCGACGCGGATCGTCGAGGTGTCGTCCAGCGTCGTGATCACCGCGCCTGGGTTGATCAGCGTGCCGGGCGTCACCGTGGTCAGACCGACACGGCCGGAGAAGGGAGCCCGGATCACCCGGTCGCCGCGACGCGCCTGGGCCGCCTGCAGCGACGCCTGGGCGGTTTCGAGCGCGGTCTCGGCCTGTTCCAGCATGACCTGGGGCGCGACGCCCCGGTCGGCCAAGGCCTTGTAACGATCGTATTCACGCTGGGCCTGATTGACGTTGGCGCGGGCCTCGATGATGGCCGCGTCTTCCTCGCGCGCCTGAAGCTCGACCAGCGGCGCACCGGCCGAGACATACTGGCCGTCCGCGAACAGGACGCGGGTGATCAGTTCGGTGGTCGAGGAGGTGACGTTCACCGACCGCTCGCCGCGCGCCACGCCCAAAACGCGAACCTGATCGGAGAAGGGTCGCTGCGCCACGACGGCCTCGGACACCTGCTGCGCTCCGCGTCCGCGACCGCCGCCCGGCCCTGCCGCCTTCTTTTCATCTCCCGCGGAGAATTTGACGATGGCGGCGACGACCATCAGGGCAAGCAAGACAGCGGCGGCGACGAGGAAGAAGTGACGTTTGATCACGCGGGGGTCTCTCGGTCAGGGGGACGCCGCATGCATTACCGGGTAATGAAGTGCGCGCAATGTTACGTATCAGTAACGTGCCGGATCACATTTTCCGTCGCAGAAATCTTCCCTAAAATCTTCGCCAGATCGCAAGAACGGGCCCGCGGCTGATGGGAATCTCCTGGCCTGCGACGGTTTGTCTCCATCCGGCCTGCATGCTCCACGCACCGAAATCGCGCACGACTGAGGCTTCCAGCGACAGCCAGCGTGCGCCGCCGTCGGCCGCGCCGCCGAACGCCTGACCCAGCACCATCCAATCCTCGCCGATCCGGGCGCCCGCCGTGGCGTCGATGCGGGTTTCATCCGGCAGGCCGTCGCGAAGACGGCGTGCGGCCTGAAGCTCGACGAATGCGCCGTCCATTCCCCAGCGCTCGCCCATAGGGCCGAGGGACCGGCCAACCGAGACTCGCGCTTCCCAATCGTGATCGCCGACGCCCGGCGCGGCATAGCCGGCATTGCGCCCCTCCCCGGCCTGGGTATAGCCGCCGTAAAGGCTGACGGCGTTGCGGTCGTCGCGCCAGACCTGCCAGGTTGCGCCGATCTCGATGGGGCCGCGCCCGCTGTAATCAACGAAGGCGTCCTCGCCGTCCTGCCAGTCTGCCTTCAGCTGGAGCGTCAGGCGATCCGCCACGCCGTATTCGGCGAACAGTCCCAAGGTCGCGTCGCGCCGCCGGCCAGGCAGGTCGCGTTCCTCGCCAGCAGCGTCGAAGCCTGTGTCGGCGCTCAGCCGCTCGTATTTGACGATGGCCTGGCCCTTGCCCTTCGGCTGCGTCCAGGCGCCGGCGAGAGCTTGGGTCGGCGTCAGCGCCGCGAGGATCAGCGCCCCCGCGACGAAGGGATTTAGGCGTCGTAGCCCGGCGACTTGCGATCCAGCTGACGCAGCGCGCCCGGCCAGGCCAGAGACGAGATGAAGCCGATGCCGCGCCCCTGCTCCTTGGTTTCGGCCTGCGCCTCGTCCGGCGCCAACAAGATGTGCTCGCGTCCGCCGGACAGAGCCGCAACCTGCTGCGCGCAGGCCCGCTCCAGGAAGAAGATGCCGATCCATGCTTGAGCCGCCGTTTCCCCGACCGCCAGCGTGCCGTGGTTTCGCAGCAGCATCAGCGGTTTGTCCCCCAGGTCGGCGACCAGACGTTCGCGTTCGTCATGGTTCAGGGCCAACCCCTCATATCCATGATACGCAACCTGATGCTGTAGTAAACACGCGTTCTGACTGACGGGGAGCAACCCTTCGGCCTGAGCGGCGACGCCCACGCCGTTCACTGTATGTAGATGGATGACGAACTTGGCGTCTTCGCGCGCGGCATGGACGGCCGAGTGGATGGTGAAGCCCGCCGGATTGATGAAATAGGGCGTGTCCTGGACGATGTTCCCTTCCAGATCGACCTTCACCAGCGACGAGGCCGTAATCTCGTCGAAGTAGAAGCCGTAGGGATTGATCAGAAAATGATGCTCCGGCCCGGGCACGCGCGCCGAGATATGGGTGAAGATCATGTCGTCCCAACCGTTCAAGGCGACCAGCCGATAGAGGGCCGCCAGCTCGACACGGACCTGCCATTCGGCTTCGGACACGCGCGACTTGATCGAGGGACTGGTTCCGTCCGCCATGATTTCCTCCTGCCTCTGGATGGGCTTTTACAAACCGTCACCCCGCGCGGTCGCGTCGTCAAGCCGACAAGGCCGCCGTTGACGTGACGTCACCCCCTGCGGCGGCCTTGCTTAACCCGGTCTTCATCACGCAAGCATATGGTTAAGCATCGTCGCCGGTTCGGGGAGCCGCCTTGTCTGTCGTTCAACTGGAGCCGCCCCGCGACGCCTGGGACGACCGGACTGTGTCTGAGCTTCTGGCGCTGGCCAGCAGCCGTTCGGCCGACGACCGTCAGCGCCTGCTGCTGAAGGTCACCGCGCTCTGTGAATCCAATCCGCCGCCGCCCAAGGTCGCGCCGCTGCTCAGCGACATTTTCCTCGCTCTGACAGCCCAGGCCGAGCAGGATATTCGCCTAGCCCTGTCCGAACGGATCGCGGGCGTCGATTGGGCGCCGCCTGCCCTGGTCAATATGCTGGCGCTGGATGAGATCGAGATCGCCCGCCCGGTAATCACCTCCAGCCCGCTTCTACAAAACGCCGACCTGATACGCCTGCTGATCGAGGCGACGCTGGAGCATCAGATCGCCGTCGCCCGTCGTCCGCAGCTGGCGCGACCGGTCGTGGACACAATCGTCGATCGCGCCGAACCCGTCACCATGACGGCGCTGGCGTCCAATCGCACGGCGGACATTAGCGAAGACGCCATGCGCAAGCTGGTCGATCACTCGCGCCGCATCGCGGGCCTGCGGGCGCCGTTGACGCGTCACCCCAGGCTGAACGAACAACTGGCGCAGCAGCTTTATCAATGGGTCGGCCAGGCTCTGCGCCAGTCGATCGGCGAACGCTTCCGCATCGACGACGCCCAGTTGAACGCGGCGGTTCAGGACGCGGCGGCGAAGGCCGTCGGCAGCCCGGAGTGGCGCGCCATGTCCGCCCGGATGACCGAAGATCGCACACGCACCTATGCGGAACGACGACTGGTGGAAAAACTTCAATCCGCCGGTCAACTGCGTCCTGGTCTGCTGGTCCGCGCGCTGCGGGAACAGCGTTTCGAACTGTTCGAACAGACCCTGGCGGTCCTGGGCGGCTTCAGCGAGGCTCAAGTACATCACGCCATCCGCGCGCCGACCGCCGAGCCGCTTTACCTGGCCTGCATCGCTGTGGGCGTGGACAAGGCCGTCTTCGCTTCCCTTTTGGTCGAGGTGCGCAAACTGTCGGGCGGAATGCCAGCCGACGGCGGCTGGAAGGCGGCGCCGATGAGCGCGCACGCCGCCTCTCGCGCCTTCCATCAGATGATGCACAAGCCCGCGACCGTTTGACTCTGCGCCCAAGCTCGGGCCACGTCGCCAAGTGACTCAGTCAAGCCCCTCTCCCCTGCCGTCGTCGCCCCGATTGGCCTTCGTCGCCAGCGACCGGCCCGAAGCCCAGGCGGCGCGTAAGACCTTGATCGCCCGCTATGGCGCCGTGTCTGAAGACGAGGCCGATGTGATCGTCGCATTGGGCGGGGATGGACAGATGCTGGAAACCCTGCACGGCAACCTGCGGCAGCGCACGCCCGTGTATGGGATGAACCGGGGATCGGTCGGCTTTCTGATGAACGACTACGACGACAACGGTCTGCTGGAGCGGATCGCGACGGCCGAAAAGACCGTCATCCACCCGCTGCAGATGGATGCCTGGACCGAAAGCGGCGAGGTCCACACCGGCTTGGCCATCAACGAGGTGTCGCTGCTGCGCCAGACGCGCCAGTCGGCCAAGCTGCGCATCACCGTCGATGAGCGCGTGCGGCTGGAAGAACTGTCCTGCGACGGCTGCCTCGTCGCGACGCCTGCGGGATCGACCGCCTATAACCTGTCGGCGCACGGCCCGATCATCCCATTGGACGCCCGCATCCTGGCCCTGACGCCGATCAGCGCCTTCCGACCTCGTCGCTGGCGCGGCGCCCTGTTGTCGCACGGCGCCAAGGTGCGGTTCGAGGTTTTGGAGTCCGACAAACGCCCGGTCTCGGCGACCGCCGACAACTTCGAGGTCCGACGCGTCGCCCGCGTCGAGGTGCGCGAGCGTCGTGACGTCACCCTGACCATGCTCTTCGATGCGGGCCGGTCATTCGACGAACGCGTGATGGCCGAACAGTTCGCCAACTGATCGGTCACGGCTTCTTAAGCCCGCTATCGTATCTTGGCGTGAACGTCCTATGGAGCCCGCCATGAGCAATCCGGCGCAGATCACCCCTCCGACCAACTCGCTGCGGCTCAAGGTCGGCGGCGGCTTCGGCATCAACGCCGACGCCATCGCTCGTGCAGAGGAGGCGCTGAAAGCCATGTCGGCCCAGTTCGGCCAGTGGCTGAACGACGAGATCGTCAAGCTCGACAAGGCGCAGGCCGACATCCGTGAGCAGGGCTACACCCCCGTCACCGCAGAGGCTCTATATTTCCGCGCTCATGATCTGAAGGGCTTGGGCACGACCTATGAATTTCCGCTGGTGACGCGCATCGCTGGTTCGCTGTGCAAGATGCTGGACGACGCCGATCGCCGCATGACCGCGCCCATCGCCATTCTGGACGCCCACATCGACGCCATCCGCGCCGTGGTCCGCGACCAGATCAAGACCGACGAACATCCGACCGGCCGCGCCCTCGCCGAGACCCTGGAAGCCCGCGTCGCAGATCACCTCGCAGGCTGACCGTCCCTCCAGCCATTTGCGAAAGGCCCGTCGCGTCCGGCGGGCCTTTTTCTTTGAGCCTGATCGGTTGAGACGAATCGCTTCGCGATCTCGTCGATGCCGTGAGCCAGGCTCTCAGGATCAGGCCGCGTTGGCGGCGGTCAGGCTGAGCGACGGCGACTGGTCCAGCCGCTCCATCAGATAGGCCAGATCGTCGCGCAGCACGGCCGGACGCTGGGTCAGGAACCGCTCAAGCATCTGATCGCGGAAATAGGCGCTCGACGTATCGATCCCCTCCGCCGCCAGCGCACGCCAGGTGTCGACGCCCGCGCGGAAGGCCTGGAACAGGCGCGGCGGCAAACCCGCGCGATCATAGATGGCCTTCAGCCCCAACGGGCCGGCGTCATGCACCATTAGCCAGGCGCGGTGATGAGGCGTGTTGGCCAGTTCGGCCAACCCATATTCGAACATCGCCATCTGACCCCGCGCCAGTCCGCGCAGCAGCAGCGATGCGTTCAGGACGCGACGGGCGTTTAGCTGGGCCATAAAGGCCGCCAGATCGGCGCTGGCGCTGGCCTGATCGACCAGATCGACCGTCATCCGCTCACGAGAGTATTGGGCCAGACGGATCGCCGTTTCCGGCGCCAAAGCGTGATGGCTGATCAAATGTTCGCGCACCGCCTCGCTGGCCAACTGGATCAACCGTTCGGTCACATGCAGCGGCAGGACCTGGCGATAGGCTACGGCGGCCAGGACTTCAGGCGCTTCGGCGAAACGCTCGACAACGGTCGCCAGCGCGCCTTCGGACAGATCGGCGTTGTCATTCGCCGCCAAGGTGCGAACCGACTGCTCACATCCTTCGGCCGCCAACACGGTTGCGACATCGCGCGACACCCGCGCCCGCCCCGCCACGGCGACCTGACGCACGACCGATCCGGCGCGCACGATCTCGATCAGATCCTCGTCGCTGAACGCCGGCGACGAGGCGATAATCGGCAGGGCGATGCTGTCCAGATCGCCGGCCAGTTTGCGCGCCACGTCGTTGGGAATCAGATCGGACGCCTTCAGCGTCACGGCCATAGCGCGACGCACCAGTTCGGCGGCGTCATTGGCTAGCAGACGCAGGATTTTCTGCGCCGCCGCCCTGTCGTCCTCATTCAGTTCCGCGCGCTCCATGTTGCGGCACAGCTTGTGCGCCGCTTCGGCCCGCTCATCGTCGTCCGTCGCCTTGATCAGGCGTCGAATGTCCACTTCTGTCAGGCGGGCGCGGAAGGCGGTCATGGACGGCTCGTGATGGAATCGGACGTTGATCCCAGAATGAGACTGCCATGCTTAACGGGCAGTTTACCATCGGTTGCAATGCAACGACTCAGGTCGATTCCTTGCCATTTGGCGAGAAAGCGCCGCCGAAGCCGCTGCTGGATGATCCATCCTGACCGAGCAATAGCGCCAGAAGGCCTTGATCCTGCTTCAGTCGATCCAGACGTGCGGCCAGCATCTGGTCCTTGTCGCTCAGGTTCGGCACGGCGTATTTCGTCTCGCCGGCTCCGGCGGCGGGTGCGCCCTCGCCTGCCGTGCGCTGCAGATTGGCGTGGACCTCGGCGACCGTGGCGGCGCGTCCATTACGATAGAAGATGCTGCGGTTGGCCCGCGCAGCGTCGGGGAACAGCGCTGCGGCGCTGCCGCCCGGATTACGATCCATCGCCTCCATAAGCCCTGCCGCCCCTGCCGGGCCGAGGAAGTGAGCCGCGTACAGATCCCCTGCGCCCGGTTCCTTGCCCGTGCGTCCGCGCAGATAGGCGGCGTTGGACGCCGTCAACTCAGCCGCCATGGCCGAGGCCGCATGGGGATCGAACCGGAGGTCCAGCACCACGTTGCGCGCCGAACCCTCGACGCGCCAACGTCCGTCCGACCCGCGATGGATCAGGTCGGCGTATTGGCCGTAGCCGTGCTGGGCCCCGTGCTGCTTGACCGTGCCCAGCCAAGTCTGCTCGATGAATTGAAACAGGCCGGCGGCCGACGAGGTCGGGGCCTTGGCCGACGGGTTCATCGCGCTCTCGCGCCGCGCGGTCTTGACCAGGAAGTCATAGTCCACGCCAACGGCGTTCGACGCGCGCCGGATGGCCGCCTCTACTCCGCCTGTCGATGGAATCGCTCCGATACCCATGTGCGAAGGGTCGGCGAACGTAGTTAACCAACTCTTAATTCTTAACGGCCGCGTTAACGCCTCGACCTTCGTCGAACGGGAAAACTTCGCCGTAAAGCCGCCACAACCTGCGCGCTCAACTTGCAGTTACGGGCGCTGCGGGGGCGGTGAACGAGGGAGTGACGTTATGATGATCCGTGCTGCCGGTGGTCCCGGCTTGATCAGCCCGATCGACTTCGGGGAACGCAGGAAGCCTATCCCGCGCTGGATGCTGGGCGCCATCGGCGTCTCGGTGGTTCTGCATGTTGCGGCAGGGGTGGCGCTTTATAATCAACGGTTCGAGTTGAGTGCGGGGCCCATCGAAGACATCCTCGACCCGCCGGTCTCGGTGATGATGGCGCCGCCCAAACCCAAGCCCTTGCCCACGCCTGAAAAGGCGGCGCCGCCAACGCCCATTCACAAGTCGGCGATCCCCGTGCCCTGGACAGTGCAGACCATCCCGCTGACGCCGCCCGAGCCCGGCGTCGTGACCGCTCAACCCGGTCTGCCGACCATCAGCGTCGCTCCCACCGGCGTCGAGGGCGGCACGGCAACCGTCGAGACGCCGCCGCGCCCGCCGTCGGTGATCAACAATCCGTCTTGGGCCAGCCGGCCTTCGGCGGCGCAAATGGCGCGCGCCTATCCGACCCGCGCCGCAGAGAACGGCACGCCGGGTTCGGCCACGCTCAGTTGCGTGGTCAATGCGGACGGCGGCCTGAACGGCTGCCGAGTCGTGGGCGAGACACCGAGCAGCCAGGGCTTCGGCCGCGCCGCGCAGAGCCTGACGCGGTCGTTCCACATGAACCCGCGCACCGTGGACGGCCGACCTGTCGACGGCGCGACCGTCAACTTCACCGTCCGGTTCGCGATGGAGGGCTAGAACCGACCAGGGTCGAGGGCGCGGGCGTGCGGCGACGCCGTCCGCCCCTCGATCGCATCGGCGACCACGGCGCCGACCAAGGGCCCCAGCAACCAGCCGTTTCGACGCGGCGCCAAGGCCAAGAACAGACCCTCTGCACCGGGCCCCGCGCCCGCGAGCGGCAGACCATCCGCCGTCGCGCCCCGGATGCCGACGCGCCATTCGATAGACAGCGGCTCAGGCGACCGACCCAGCGTAGCCCAAGCCGCCTGGGTCAGGCGTTCGGACGCCTCGGCATCCGGCGCCGTATCCCGCCGCCTCGGCTCCATCGTCGCTCCGATGGCCGCGCCAGACGCCATTGGCGCGACATAGGCGCCCGGCCCGCGCACGACATGATCGACAAGATGTCCGGCTGCCACGCCGATCTGTCCGCGGATCGGCTGGATTTCCTCGATCAATCGGCGCGCGGTCTCGGGCAGACCCGCAATGGCGTCACCGGCGCCGGTGGCCAGCACGACCGCGTCTGCATCCAACCACCGATCACAGACTTCGAGCCGCCAGCCGCCATCGGCGCGGGCGATCGTCGTCACCGTCCCCGCGATGACAGCCTCGCCCAGCGCCTGCCTTAGCGCCGCCAGAGCCTTGGTCGGCTCGACCTGATAATCGTCATCGGTCGTGACGCCGGCGCCATCGCGCCGCGCGTCGAAGCCCAGCGCGCGCAACCGCGCCTCCATCGCCTCCACGTCGCCGCCTCGCCACTCAGCGGGTCGATGCGCCAGAGCGATGCCGGCGGCGCTCGCGAACGTGGGCCACAAATCACGGCCTTCTCTAAACAGCCGCGCGCGATCAACCGACACGTCGTCGATGGCCGATTCCATCGCCGGGGCGATCATCCCCGCAGCCACGAGGGAGGCGTTCACCCCGCCCGGATCGACCACCAACACCGCCCGGCCGCGCCGATGCAGCTCGTACGCGGTGCAAAGGCCCAGCACGCCGGCGCCGACGATCACGATGGGAGAGGAAGACGTCACGGGCCGTCTGATCGACCCGCAACGCCCCTATTGCAAGATGACTTTCGCCTATTCCGCCGCCATCGAGGCCGCGCCGGCGTCGTCCAGGCGCGCGACCAGGGCCGCGTGCTGGTCCCACAGGGCGGTCGGCAGACGCTCGCCGAACTGGCGATAGAAGTCCGGGATCAGCGCCGCCTCTTCGGCCCAGACGCCCGCATCCACGTCCAGCAGGATCGACAGTTGCGCCGACGTCAAGTCCAGGCCTGACAGGTCCAACGCGGAGACGGACGGCACGCGCCCGACCGCCGTATCGACCGCCTCGGCCTCGCCGTCGATCCGCTCGCTGATCCACTTCAGCACGCGCGCGTTGTCGCCGAAACCGGGCCAGACGAACCGGCCGTCCTGATCCTTTCTGAACCAGTTGACGAAGAAGATGCGCGGCAGTCTCGAGGCGTCCTGCCCCTGCCCCATCTTCAGCCAGTGGGCGAAATAATCGCCCATGTTGTAGCCGCAGAACGGCAGCATGGCGAAGGGATCGCGGCGCAGTTCGCCGACCTTGTTCTCGGCCGCCGCGGTGCCTTCGGACGCCACGGTCGAGCCCATGAAGACGCCGTGCTCCCAATCGAAGGCTTCGGTCACCAGCGGCACTGCGCTGGCGCGGCGGCCGCCGAACAGGATCGCGTCGATCGGCACGCCCTTGGGATCTTCCCATTCCGGGGCGATGGCCGGGCATTGGCTGGCGGGCGCCGCGAAACGGGCGTTGGGGTGCGCGGCGGGTTCGCCGGACGCCGGATCGTGCGGCTGCCCCTTCCAGTTCGTCAGGCCCTCAGGCGCCTGTTTCGTCAGACCTTCCCACCACACGTCGCCATCGTTGGTCAGGGCGGTGTTGGTGAAGATGGTGTTGGAGGCCAAGGTCTCCAGCGCATTGTGATTGGTGTTGCGGCTGGTGCCCGGCGCGACGCCGAAGAAGCCGGCCTCGGGATTGACCGCATACAGCCGCCCGTCGTCGCCGAACCGCATCCAGGCGATGTCGTCGCCGATGGTCTCGGCCTTCCAGCCCGGCAGGCTGGGCTGCAACATGGCTAGGTTCGTCTTGCCGCACGCGCTGGGGAAGGCGGCGGCGACGTATTTCGCCCGGCCCTTCGGATCCGTCAGCTTCAGGATCAGCATGTGCTCGGCCAGCCATCCCTCATCGCGAGCCATGATCGAGGCGATGCGCAGGGCGTAGCATTTCTTGCCCAACAGGGCGTTGCCGCCATAGCCCGAACCATAAGACCAGATTTCCCGCGTCTCCGGGAAATGCACGATCCATTTGTCGTCGTTGCAAGGCCAGGCCACGTCCGCCTGACCATCGGCCAGCGGCGCGCCCAACGTATGGACGGCCGGCACGAAGACGCCCTTATCGCTCAACTGAGCCAGCGCCGGTTTACCCATGCGGGTCATCACACCCATCGACAGTGCGACATAGCCGCTGTCGGTGATCTCCACGCCCAGGGCGCTGATCTCGGACCCCAGCGGGCCCATGCAGAACGGGACGACATACATTGTCCGCCCGGCCATGCAGCCGTCGAACAGACCGTCCAGACGCCCACGCATCTCAATCGGATCGGCCCAATTGTTGGTCGGGCCGGCGTCAGCCTCGTCGTCCGAGCAGATGAAGGTGCGGCTCTCGACCCGCGCCACGTCGCGGGGATCGGAGGCGGCGTAGTAGCAGCCCGGCCGTTTGGTCTGATCCAGCGCCTTCAGCGTACCCTTGGCCAGCAAGTCGGCGGTGATGGCCTCCTTCTCGGCCTCGGAGCCGTCGCACCAATGGACCTTGGCGGGCTTGGTCAGAGCGGCGATCTGCTCGACCCAGGCGATCAGCCCGGCATGAGCGGTGGGCGCCGGGCGCAAGCCGGGCGTGGAAGGATTGGACAAGGACGTCTCCTGAGCAAAAAGAGCCCGGCGATCTGACGCCGCCATGACCCGACACATAACGATCACGCACTGTTACATGCGGAATGCGCCGTCGTCTCCGCCGCGTCAAACCGCGCACGAAAACGCCGATGTCTACCGGTGTCGTCGGCAAAAGATCGCAGATGCGGTTTCGGCTTCAGAGCGGTAGAAGAGCCTGTGCAAACACTGGATTTACTCACAGTCCTGCCTGACGGCGCGCTCACTTCGCCTGCCGCGCGTCGAAACGCCGAGGCGATTCTTCGCGTGCTCCGCGCCCATCTTCCGGCGTGTGGATCTGTACTCGAGATCGCGTCCGGATCGGGCGAACACGCCGCCGCTTTCGCCGCCGCTCTGCCGGATCTGGATTGGACGCCCAGCGACCCCAGCGACCAGGCCCGCAACAGCATCGCCACCTGGAGCCGCCAGCTCGCCTTGTCGAACCTGAAGCCGCCGGTGGCGATCGACGCAAGCGACCTCGCGACATGGCCGACCGACACGTTCGACACCCTGTATTGTGCGAATATGACGCACATCAGCCCCTGGTCGGCGACCGAGGGGTTGATGGATCTGGCCGGTCGGGTCCTGCGACGCCCCGGCGGCCTGCTGGCGCTTTACGGTCCATACCGCGAGGCCGACGTTCCGCTGGCGGCGTCGAACGCGGCCTTCGACGCCAGCTTAAAGGCGCGAAACGTGGACTGGGGTTTGCGTGATCGCGAAATGGTCGAGGCCCTGGCCCGCTCACATGGCCTTGCGGCCACGCTGCGGGTTCAGATGCCGGCGAACAACCTGATCCTGCTGTTTCGCGCCGTCTGATCAGACGATCGCGCCGACCAGCTTGGACAGTTCAGCCCGCTCGTTCAGCAGGGTCACCGCCCCGTCCTTGAACACTGCCCCATCCGCCTGGGCTGACACGCCGAAGCTATCGGCCGCCAGCGCGACGCCGTCCGCGAAGGCGATGACCGTCAGGCCGTTGGCGCGCGCCAGGTCGATCAGCGACCGCACGGCCGCCAGCGACGCCTCGTCCGTCGAACCGCCTGGCACGACCAGACCCTTCAGACGCCCCTCGGCGATGTCCTTGGCCGTTGCGGTGGCCAGCACGGTCACGCCGCCGGCGATCAGGCTGGCGTCGCCCGTTGAGATCGGGGCCAAGCCGACGCCCTCGGCCCGCAACGCGCCCTCCACGTCGCCCAGTTCGCCGAACGCCATGTAACGCCGCATCACCAGCCCCATGCGCAGACGGGTGGGAACAGGACGGTTGTAACCGGTGCGACGGGGGCCTGAGGAAGATTTGTTTTGAGCGAACAAGACGTCTCCTTGAGATGTTTCAATACTGATCCAGATCCGACAAGCGACGCTGTCGAACCACCCACGCCGATGACCAGAAAAATGAGAATCGACGGGTCCGACGCGTGTCGTCCCGCACTCTGGCTCATTTGTGGAATGCCGTCAGATATAGTGACGATCCCGGCCGGATCAACCTACCAGTTCAAACGGACCGGCCCTACTAATCCTGAAAGCGGCGGCCCGCTTGCTCGCGATCCCGCCCGGCTCTAGACAGCCGCATCGACTGGACGACGGAATCGCATGGCCTTCACCCGCACCTATGACGGCGACGAACCCGTTCGCGTGAACAAGTGGCTGGGCCAGACCGGCGTCTGTTCGCGGCGCGAGGCCGATACCCTGATCGCCAATGGTCTGGTCTCCATCGATGGCGAGACGATCAGCGACGCCGGCCGAAAGATTCAACCGGGCGAAACCCTGAGCCTGAACGACACCGCCCAGGCGGCCTTGGCGACGGGCATGACCCTGGTGCTGCACAAGCCGGTCGGTTACGTCTCGGGTCAGCCCGATCCCGGCAAGATCCCGGCCGTGCGACTGCTGAAGACGCCCAATCGTGTCGGCGAAGGCGAGACGCCTGCCCGCGACGCTTCCCTGCCCCCCATCGGTCGGCTGGACGAAGATTCGCGCGGCCTGCTGCTGCTGTCGTCCGACGGCGTCGTCGCCAAGGCGGTGATCGGCCCGGCGTCCGAGTTGGACAAGGAATATCTGGTCGTTGTCGAAGGCCAGATCACCGAAGGCAAGCTAAGCAAGCTGCGCCACGGCCTGTCTCTGAACGACAAGCCGCTAAAGCCCGCCCGCGTCACCCAGATCGAGCCGCAGCGCCTTCGCTTCGTCCTGACCGAGGGCAAGTATCGCCAGATCCGCCGCATGTGCGAACTGGTCGGGCTGGAGGTCGTAGACCTCTATCGCACCCGCATCGGGCCGCTGGTATTGGGCGACCTGCCCGAGGGTCGCTGGCGCCACCTGACCGATCAGGAACGTGCGATGCTGATCTCAGCCTCGACGACGCCTCCAGCGCCCTAACCGAGCGCTCTGAACCACCGGTCCAGCAGCTGGGCCTCCGCGCGGCGCGACTCGGTGCGTTCGGCGGCCTCGGCGTCCACGCCCCACTGCTCTTCCTGGAACAGCTCGTCGATCCGCGACAGGTCGAACGCCGCCCCGCCATCCAACGCCCCCTGCTCCACCGCCAAGGCCAACACGGCCGACCCCAGCAGAGGCACGGCCGTCGCCAGTCCGGTCAGGCGGAAGTCGTCCAGCGACAGGGCGTGCGCCTTGACCCGCGCGATGGCGTCCGGCGACTGCGGCCGATGCACGATGCCGGCGACCGGCTCCAGCGCCACGCCCATCTCGCGCGCAGCCCAGTCACGCCACGGCCCCCATTCCCGCGCCTGGCGCTCGACCAGCGGCGTCGGATGATCAGCCAGATAGCAGACCACGTCCGATCCGGCATAGGCGGCAATCTCGTCCGCGACAGGCTCGCGCGCCTGCCCGATCCGGTCGATCGCGGTCGAGGCCAAGCGCGTCGCCGGCATGGTCGACGGATCCAGAAACTGCCCTTGCGCCGCCCATTCGTCGGCGACCAACTGCGCCGCAGCCTGCGTCGGCAAAACCAGCGGCGCCTTGTCCGGTGTTTTCGGCGTGCGCCCGTCCAAAAGTACGGCCCAGCCCCCGTCCGCATGCGGCCCGACGCCCGCCTCGGTCCAGAAGCGGGAGATCCGATCCGGCGACTGTTCAACGAAACGCGGGCGATGCGGGGTGGCTTGATAGGTCATCAGAAGGTCCGTTGGAATCAGGCCGGCACGACGTCGAACGCCAGCGTCAGACGCGACGCCTCGCCGCCGAACGGCTGGGTGCCATGCCACATATAGGAAGGAAACAGCACCAACGTGCCGGGTCGGGGCTGCACACAGTGTTCTGCCGCCAAACTCGGCAGGCCGGGCGGCGCGCCGAACCGCAACCAGCCCTCGCGGCGCTCGCCCTGCACCGCCGGCGGCAATTCGATATGGCAGGCCGAGGACAGCCAGCCGTTCGAATGGATATGGTCGGCGTGAAATCCGTTCGGCCTCAACCGCACCGACCAACTGCCTTGGATGCGATAGTCACCTGTATTCCGGGCCCTCAGCGGATCGTCGCCCTGACCCAACGCGGCCATATAGTCACGGATCGGCTTGTTGATGGCCTGAAAGAAGGCGCGAATGGCCGGATTTTCGCTCTGCGCCAAGGACGCGCTGGTCTGCGATCCCCCGCGCAGCGACTGGCCCACCGGATGGGTCTTTAGCGTATGCAGGTCGTACAGCGCCTTCGCCAGATCGACCAGATAGGCCTCCAATGACGCCCACCCGTCAGGCGCCTGCAGCCGATACGGCCGCACGAAGGCGTCGTAGTCGTAAAGCCGGCCGTACCGCACATCGCCGAGCATCCGCCAGGCCGTCGCCTGAAAGGCCAGCACATGCTGGTTCAGCGGCTCGCGCGTCCGCAACGTCTCGATCGTGACCAGCGCCGCCTCGGCCTGACCCAGCGCCAGCAGGCATTCGGCCTGGGTCACCATGATCGCCGGAACCTCGCCGCCCGCCAGCGCCGCCGCCCGGTTCGCATGGTCCAGCGCCGCGAGGGGATCCCACGTCAGACACGCCTGCGCCGCCGCCAGTTCCCCGGGCCCATCCAGCGGTCCGGCGACCAGGGTGCGATAGGCCCGCTCGCCCTCACCTGCATATTCCAGCAGCTTCGCTTTGATCTGGCGCAGCAAAGGCGTCGCTGGCGATACGGCTATGGCGGCATCCAGCGGTGCGCAGGCGGTCTCCAGATCGGCATCCCGCATCCAGATCAGCTGGCTCAAATCACGCAACGCGTCGCCATAGCCGGGCCGCCGCAGCAGCGCCTGACGATAGGCGTCGTCGGCCTCGTCGAACCGGCTCTGCGCCTGCAACGCCCGCGCCAGCACCAGCCAGGTTTCGGGCGCATCGCCGCCGATCGACATGGCGGCGCGACACGCGACCTCCGCCTCGGCCGCCCGCCCGAGATCGCCGAGGGTGGACGCCAGATTATGCCACGCCGGAATGCTGTGCGGCCGAACCTCGACGAGGCGCTGCGACAGCGCCGCACTCTCTTCCAGACGCCCCACACGCTTCATCAGATCAGCCTGGACAGACAGCGCCTGCCACGGCGCATCGGCCTGCTGCGCCATCGGCGCCAGCATTTCCAAGGCCGCGTTCAGCTGGCCGGCGGCGGCCAGAGCCTTGGCCCCTTCGACCCTCGCCTGGACCTCAGCAGTCACCGGATTCGCTTCACGCCCAGGAAGGGATCGTCTTCGGCTTCGTCTTCGGAGAAGCCGAAGTGGGCGAAGCCAGCTTTCATCTCGGGGCTCAAAGGGGCGGTGACCTTTAGAACGCCGCCGCGTGGGTGATCCAGTTCGATGCTCCGAGCGTGCAGCTGAAGCTTCAGTGGCCCCGACAATTCGCGCGATTTCTCATCGCCGTATTTCGGGTCGCCCAAGATCGGATGGCCGATGCCGGCCATATGGGCGCGCAGTTGGTGCGTCCGTCCGGTGAAGGGGCGCAGCGCCATCCATGACGCCCGGTGCGAGGCGCGGCTGATGGTCGAGAAGGCCGTTTCGGCCGGTTCGGCGCGCGGGTCCTTGCGCTCGGCCGGTCGCATCATCTCGAAGTCGTTGATGCCCGTCTTCTTCAGCGGCATGTCGATCTGGCCCGAATAGGGTTTCGGATTGCCGATGACGATGGCCCAATAGGTCTTCTTGGCTTGTCTACGCGCAAAGGCGCCCGCCAGGCGCTTGGCCGCCTCTGGCCCCTTGCCCAGCAGCAGAACGCCCGAGGTGTCGCGGTCCAGCCGGTGGACCAGGCGCGGACGCTCCAATCCCTCGCCCCAGGCCGACAGCAGACGGTCGACGTGACGGCTCGTCTTGGTGCCGCCTTGCACCGCCAGGCCGTGCGGTTTGTTGATGGCGATGACCATGTCGTCTTCGTAAAGCACCAGCGACTTGGCGAAGGCGATGTCCCTTTCGGACAGGGTGTGGGCGTCCCCCGCCTGGCGAGAGGTGTCGTCGGGGATCGGCGGCACGCGCACAGCGGCGCCGGCAGTCAGTCGGCCTTCGGGCTTGATGCGGGCCCCGTCCACGCGGATCTGACCGCTGCGGGCCATCTTCTGCACCTGGATGTTGGACAGGTGCGGCCAGCGACGGCGGAACCAGCGGTCCAGCCGGATGCCGTCCTCATCCTCGGCGACATAGATCGTCAGGACTTCGCGCTTGGGCGCGTCGGCTGCGGGCGGCTGATCGGTCAAGCGGAAACTCCAAAGGCGCGGCGGGCGACCATCAGGCCGACGAACAGTGCCGCGATGGCCAGAACCACCGAGCCGATCACATAGGCGGCGGCCAGGCCGATCTGGCGGCGCTCGATCATCTGCACCGCTTCCAGCGAATAGGACGAAAAGGTCGTGAACCCGCCCAACACGCCGACGGCGGCGAACAGGCGCACTATCTCCTGCTGCGCCCCGCCCCGGAACGCCAGCCAGCCGACGAGCAGACCCATCAGCAGACCGCCGGCGACGTTGGCGGCGAAGGTGCCAACGGGCCACCCGGCATTGGGGGCAAGCCGCCCGGCGGCGAGGCCAAGGCCATAGCGCGCCATGGAGCCGATGGCCCCACCTGCTGCAACGAGAAGAAAACGTGTCATCGTGCGGCGATATATACGCCGCCCGCGCCGAAAGCGATGGTCAGCGCGGGATGGAGCCCTGCACCGAGCGCGCATCATAGGCGTTCGGACGATCCGGCTTCTGGCCGCGTCCCAAAACGACTTCCAGCGTCGTCGAGGTCGGCTGCGGTCCGCTGAAGTTCAGACCGACGCCCACGCCGACACCCGAGGCCGAATAGCCGCCATATCGACTGCTGCCGCCGCCGATGGAGACGCTCGGGCTGACGCCGCCTGCGCCACCCGGCCGACCATCGGTCCAGCTCTGCGTCACCTCGAACCAGTCGTAGCCTTGTTCGGTAGTCAGGTCGGCGGCGCGCACCAGCGCCCAATCGGCGACACGGCCCGCCGCGCCGACGCCGTTGTAGGTGACACGGTAGCGGTTGGATTCGATCCGCTGCTCGGAATACCCCTGCCCGTTCGGACCCATCTGGGCGCCATAGGGCGCCAAGCTGGCACAGGCGGTCAGGGCCAAAGCGGAAAGACCGGTCAGGGCGAGGGCGAGACGCTTCATCAGAGGTATCCTTTCAACGACATAGCGCCGAAACGCGCACGGCGTTCCCTGTAGCGCCCGCGCCCTAAAGACCCAGCGCTGTCCTCAGCGTCGCAAAATCCTCGGGCGGCGGCGCTTCGACCGTCGTCGTCCCGCCCTCGGGATGCGGAAAACTCAGTTTGGCGGCGTGCAGCATCAGGCGCGGCGCCGGCCCGACCGGCGTGGTCAGCGCGCCGCCGTAGCGCACATCCCCGATCAACGGCCGACCGATATGGGCCATGTGCACACGCAACTGATGCATCCGTCCGGTCAGAGGCTCCAGCTCGACCACGGCCCCTTCCGGCCCCGCAGCCAGGGTCCGATAGCGACTCTGCGACCCTTGCGCGCCCGGCGCGTCAAATGCGACGACCCGCATATAGCTCTCACGCCCGATCTCCTCGCGACGCAACGGCTCGTCGATGGTCGCCGCCTTGGGCTCAGGCGCGGCCGACAGCAGGGCCAAATACTGTTTCCTGAACCGCCGCATCTGCAACGCCTTGCCCAGAAAACTGGCCGCCGGCTTGGTCTTGGCCGCCAGGATCACGCCGGAGGTGTCGCGGTCCAGCCGATGCACCAACTCCGGCCGCTTGCCGTTCGAACGCGCGAACGCCCAAAGCAGATCGTCCAGCGTATGCGCCTTGATCCGCCCGCCCTGGCTGGACAGGCCCGGAGGCTTGGAAAAGGCGATGACATGCGCATCCTCGTGGATCACCCACGACCGGACGGCGGCGATATCATCGGATGAAAGATCGACAGGAGTACGGGTCACGGCGCGTCCATACGCGACGGCGCGCCATGCGTCAGCCCATCAGCGCAGCACGCCGCGTTTGCGCATATTGAACGCATAACCAAACAGCAGAATCGCAATCAGCAGTATGAAGATCGGGATCCAGCGCATGGCCGTCAGTTCGGGCGGCGCCGGCGGCGGAGGATCGATCAGCTTGCCATAGATCAGGCTGATCAACGCGCCCAATAGCGACAGACCGAAGGCTGGAACCGCCCAACGCCGGCGCAAGAGCAGCATTACCGAACCGATCACCGCACCCCAGACTCCCAGCGTCCACGGCACATACATCCAGCCGGGCATGGCCTCATAATAGGCGACCATGGCGTCGTCGAAACCCGCCGCCCGCATGTACGCCTCACCCCGCGTCGTGGTCTGGATGAAGTCGAACGCGCCGAACCCATTCCACAACAAAGACAACACGCCCACCAGCCACAGATGCCAGGGCGTTTTCACCGTCTCGATCATCGTCCCCTCCCAAGGATGTCAGGCCGGAACGCTAACTGCGTTGTCGACTGGCGACAATGAACGACGTTCAGTCAGTCGTCTGACCCGTCCACCGCCATCCGCGCCCGCATCTCGGCCCAGCGCTCCAAACGCGCCTTGACCTTCTCTTCGTGCCCCTCGCCCTTGGGCTTGTAGAAGGTGCGACGGTCCATCTCGTCGGGGAAGAAGTTCGCTCCGGAGAAGCCCTCGGGCGTGTCCGGGTCGTATTGATAGCCCTTACCGTACCCCAGCGACTTCATCAGCTTGGTCGGGGCGTTGCGGATATGGGCGGGGGGCATCAGCGAGCCCGTCTCATAGGCCGCCTTCTTTGCCGCCTTGAACGCCTCATAGACCCCGACCGACTTGGGTGCGGTGGCCAGGTGCACCACCGCCTGGGCCAGGGCCAGTTCGCCCTCGGGACTGCCCAGGAAGTCGTAGGTGTCCTTGGCGGCATTGGCGACCAGGATCGACAGCGGATCGGCCTCGCCGATGTCCTCGACCGCCATCCGCACGATCCGCCGAGCCAGATAGAGCGGATCCTCGCCTCCGTTCAGCATCCGCGCCAGCCAATAGAGCGCGGCGTCAGGGTCGGAGCCCCGAACCGATTTATGTAGGGCGGATATGAGGTTATAGTGTTCTTCTCTCGACTTGTCGTAGGCGGGCGCACGGCGTTGCAGCACGCCCGCCAGTCCCTGCACGTCCAGCTTTTCGCCCTCAGGCAGGTCGAACAGCACCTCCGACATGGTCAGCAGATAGCGCCCGTCGCCGTCGGCCAGGGCCAGCATCGCCTGCCGGGCCTCCGGCGTTAGCGGCAGGGTCCGGTCCATATGCGTCTCGGCCCGGCTCAGCAGCTGATCCAATGCGGCATCGTCCAGCCGCTTCAGCACATAGACCTGACTGCGCGACAGCAAGGCGCCGTTGAGCTCGAAGCTGGGGTTTTCCGTCGTGGCCCCGACCAGGGTCACCACCCCGGCCTCTACGAAGGGCAAAAAACCGTCCTGCTGGGCGCGGTTGAAGCGGTGGATCTCATCGACGAACAGCAGCGTGCTCTGTCCCGCCGCACGCCGCATCCGCGCCGCCTCGAACGCCTTCTTCAGGTCGGCGACGCCTGAAAAGACCGCGCTGATCGCCTGATATTCATAGCCGGCCGCCTGCGCCAGCAGGCGCGCGATCGTGGTTTTGCCCGTCCCCGGCGGTCCCCACAGGATCAAAGATCCCAGCCGCCCGGCTTCAATCATGCGCCGGATCGGCCCGCCTGGCCCCAGCAGATGATCCTGCCCCACCACCTCGTCCAGCGTGCGCGGACGCAGGCGGTCGGCCAAGGGGGCGTCGGGGGGCAGAATGCCGGAGGCTTCGAACAGGTCGCTCATGGGTGCGACCTATGTAGGCGTTCGCCAAAGGCTTTTCACGCGTTAGTATGGCGAACCGCCACGGAGACCGCCCCATGACCGACGCCAATCCGAACCAGGGTCCGACTTCTGGCGTGACGCCGCACCTGACAATCCCGTCGCGCGGGGCCTCTGCGGCGATCGATTTCTACATCATCGCCTTCGGCGCCGAGGTTTTGGACCGCCGTCTCGCCGACGACGGCGACCGGCTGATGCACGCCCACCTGAAGATCAACGGCACCAGCGTCATGTTGAACGACGAGTTTCCGGAATACGGCGGCTCGCAGGATGTCCGCCCAGCCGGCGTCACCCTGCATCTTCAGGTCGCCGATCCCGACGCCTGGTGGACGCGCGCCATGACCGTCGGCGGCGCGGAACCTGTGCTGGACATGGCCGATCAGTTCTGGGGCGACCGCTACGGCGTCCTGCGTGACCCCTTCGGCCACACCTGGTCGATCGGCGGGCCGACGAAGGCGTAACGACCTATCTCAGCACGCCGCGGATCTGACGGCCGCCACGGTTCACGACGACCTCCCACGGGCCGCGACCAGAACTGGCGGCCTCGACATCGCGGGCCGAGCCGATGGCGCGGCCATTGATGCTGACGATCAGATCGTTCTGACGGAATCCCGCACGGGCCGCGTAGCCGCGCCCGGACACGCCGGTCACGATGACGCCCGTCGCGAACGGATCGCCGCCCAGTCGGTCCGCCAGAGCAGGGCTGAGCGCCACGACTTCTGCGCCGGCGAAGGGACCGGACTGGATCGTCACCCCCTGCTTCGGATCGGCGTCGCCCGGCAGGGTCTGCACTCGCGCCGTCAAGGTCTGAGCCCGACCGTCGCGCAGGATGGACACCTGCACCTGATCGTTCGGATTGCGCGAACCGACGCGGTAGTTCAGTCCGTTCTGGTCGTTGATCTCCTGACCATCGACGGCGGTGATGACGTCGCCCTGACGAATGCCGGCGCGCGCGGCCGGACCGTTGGCGTAGACGTCAGTGACGACCAGCCCCTGCGGCCGGCTCAGGCCGAGGCTGCCGGCGATGTCGCCAGTCACAGTGTCGCCCTTCACGCCCAGCCACGGCCGAACCACAGCCGTAGCGCCGCCCAGCGCGCTGTCGACGACCCGCTTGACCATGGCCGCCGGCACCGCGAACCCGACCCCGGCCGAAGAACCTGAGCGCGAAAAGATGGCGGTGTTGATGCCGATCAGGTCGCCGTCCATGTCCACCAGCGCGCCGCCCGAGTTGCCGGGGTTGATGGCCGCATCGGTCTGGATGAAGGAGCCGCTGTCGGAAATGCCGGTCTCGGTCCGGTTCAGGGCCGAAATGATGCCGTTCGTCACAGTCTGACCCACGCCGAACGGATTACCGATGGCCAGGACCAGATCGCCGACCTGCTGCTCTTCCTGATCGTCGATGGCCAGCACCGGCAGGCGGTCGCTGACGTTCTCCAGCCTCAGCACGGCGATGTCGCTACGCTCGTCGGCCAGGATGACGGTGGCGGGAAACTCGCGCCGGTCGTTCAGCACCACTTTGATCTGCTGGGCGCCGTCGATGACGTGGTTATTGGTCACCACGATCCCGTCCGAACGGACAATGACGCCGGAGCCCACGGATTCCGCCACCCGCGCCTGGGGAATGCCGCCGCCGAAGAACTGGAAGAAGGGATCGGCCTGCACCCGCTGCACGCTGCGCGCCGAGATATTGACCACAGCAGGCGCCGCCGATCGAACCACCGGCGCGAAGCTCGATTTCATCCCCGCCGCATCGGCCGGGGCGGTGCGCGTCGGCTGGGCGAACTCGCCCTCCTGCGCCTTGGAATTCGAAGGATTGCCGCACGCCGACAGGGCGAAAGCGGCGGCGAGCACGATCGATCGGGTCTTCATGGGCATCCGAGACTGGGGCATCCGAGACTGGCAAGCGTAAAGCGACGCCATTCCGCACCCGGTTTCGGGCTGGATCAAGGCGTATGATGTCATCAACGGACAAGCTTTACAGCCGTTCCGTTCGGCCCCCTGCCCGCCATATTTGCCCTTCGCGCGCAGGATCGCTACATCCGGCGCAACTCCCCATTCAGACGAACCCGAAGGGCGCACCGCACCTCATGGCGCAGCAATATATTTTCCAGATGCAGGGTCTGACCAAGACCTTCCCCGGCGGCCGCAAGATCTTCGAGAACATCTGGCTCAGCTTCTACAACGACGCCAAGATCGGCGTCGTCGGCGTCAACGGCTCGGGTAAGTCCACCCTGCTGAAGATCATGGCCGGCCTGGACAACGAGTTCAACGGCGAGGCCCGCGCCGCCGACGGCATCAAGCGCGGCTATCTGGAACAGGAGCCCCAGCTCGATCCGGCCCTGAACGTGCGCCAGAACGTCGAGGCCTGGTGCGAAGAGAAGCAGTGGGTCAACCGCTTCAACGAAGTCGCCGCCGAACTGGGCGAAAACTACACCGACGAACTGATGGAGGAGATGACCTCCCTTCAGGAGAAGATCGACGCCGGCGACGTCTGGGACATCGACAGCCGCATCGACCAGGCCATGGGCGCCCTGCGCTGCCCGCCCGACGACTGGGAAGTCACCAACCTATCCGGCGGTGAAAAGCGCCGCGTGGCCTTGGCCCGCCTGCTGCTGTCCAAGCCCGACATGCTGCTGCTCGACGAACCGACCAACCACCTGGACGCCGAATCCGTCGCCTGGCTGCAGCACCACCTGGAAAACTTCCCCGGCTGCGTCATCCTGGTGACCCACGACCGCTATTTCCTGGACCTCGTCACCAAGTGGACGCTGGAACTGGACCGCGGCAAGGGCCACCCGCACGAGGGCAACTATTCCTCGTGGCTGGAAGCCAAGACCAAGCGCGTCGTGCAGGAGCAGTCGGAATCCGAAGCCCGCCAGCGCGCCCTCACCCGCGAACTGGAATGGGTTCGTTCGGGCGCCAAGGCCCGTCAGGCCAAGTCCAAGGCCCGTCTGGCCGCCTACGAGCGGATGGTCGAGGAACAGGAATCGATGCGCGGCGCCCAGACGCACGCCCACATCCAGATCCCGCCCGGGCCGCGCCTCGGCAACGTCGTTCTGGAAGTCGAGGGTCTGCAAAAGACCTACGGCGATAAGACGCTGTTCGACAACCTGACCTTCAAACTGCCGCCCAACGGCATCGTCGGCGTCATCGGCCCGAACGGCGCCGGCAAGTCGACCATGTTCAAGCTGATCACCGGCCAAGAACAGCCTGACGGCGGCACGATCAAGGTCGGTGAAACCGTTAAACTGGCCTATGTCGATCAGTCGCGTGACGACCTGAAGCCGGACGAAACCATCTGGCAGGCCATCTCGGGCGGCACCGACGTGATGATGGTGGGCAAGCGCGAGATCAACACCCGCGCCTATGTCGGCAGCTTCAACTTCAAGGGCGGCGACCAGCAGAAGAAGGTCGGCCAGCTGTCCGGCGGTGAACGCAACCGCGTCCACCTGGCCAAGACCCTGGCTTCAGGCGGCAATCTGATCCTGCTCGACGAACCGACCAACGACCTGGACATCGAAACCCTTCAGAACCTCGAAGAGGCTCTGGAAGAGTTCGCCGGCTGCGCCGTGGTCATCTCCCACGACCGCTGGTTCCTTGACCGCCTGGCCACCCACATCCTCGCCTTCGAGGGCGACGGCCATGTGGAATGGTTCGAAGGCAACTTCGAAGCCTACGAACAGGACAAGATGCGTCGCCTGGGCGCCGACAGCATCATCCCCAAGCGCATCCAGCACCAGAAGTTCGGGCGCTAATCGCCTAACCTGACAAGAGGAGCCGCTGCATGACCCAACGCCCCGCCGTTCTCATCATGCAGCGGCATCTTGCGCCGCTCTCGGGATTTCTAGAGAGCGCCTACGACGTCTATCGCTTCTGGGAAGGTCCGCCGATCGAGGCCGCCCACGACATCCGCGTCATGGTCGTCGCCGGCGAGGCGCCGCTGGACAAGGCGCTGATCGAACGCCTGCCCAATCTCGACCTGATCGCCTGTTTTACCTCCGGCTATGACGGGATCGACATCGACTGGTGCCGCCAGCGCGGTCTGCCCGTCACCCATGCCCCCGGCGTCAATCACGAGGATGTCGCTGATCACGCCTTGGGCTTGATCCTGGCAGCACGCCGCCAGATCACCTCGGGCGACCGTCAGGTCCGCGCCGGCGGCTGGACCTTCGAGACACGCACCATCACAACGTCGCTCGCGGGCCAGAAGCTGGGCATCGTCGGCTTGGGCCACATCGGCAAGGCCGTCGCCGACCGCGCCGAGGCCTTCCGAATGGCGGTCAATTGGTGGGGGCCGCGGCCGCACGACGCCGAATGGCCACGCGCCGACAGCCTGCTGGCGCTCGCCAAGGCCAGCGACATCCTCGTCGTCGCCTGCAAGGCGGACGAGACCAATCGCGGCCTGATCTCGCAGGACATCCTCGAGGCGCTCGGCCCCGACGGCCTGTTGGTCAACGTCTCGCGCGGTCAGGTCGTGGACGAGGACGCCCTGATCGCCGCCTTGAAGTCAGGGACATTGGGTCAGGCCGCCCTGGATGTCTTCATCGAAGAGCCGACAGATCCAGCCCGCTGGGCCGACGTCCCCAATGTCATTCTGACGCCCCACACCGCAGGGGCCACGACCGCCGGGGTGCAGGGCATGCTGATGCTGCTGATCGAAAATCTGCAGGCGCATTTCGCGGGCGAGCCGCTGAAGACGCCCGTCGTCTGACTTCAGCGGGGACGCTGCGGCCGCTCGTCCGCCGTCACCACGCCGTCGCCGTTCTTGTCCATCGCTTTGAAGGCGGCGGCGAGGCCCACGTCGAACTCTTCGCGAGTAATGCGCCCGTCCGCATCGGCGTCGAAGCGCGCCAGCATACGACCGCCGCGTGCATTGGCCAGTTCGCTAGCGTCGACCACGCCGTCTTCATTGGCGTCTAGGCGGTTGAAGATCTGGGTCATGCGCGCCTGCATCTGGGCCAGGTTTTCGCGCTCCGGCGGCCGCATCTGTCCGCCCATAGGCCGCCCTAATATTTCAGGTCCAGGCATTTGAGGCATGGGCGTCTCGGGAAAGTCGCTCTGGGCCAACGCCGGACTGGCGGCGGCGACAGCAAGAGCGGCGATGAACAGGCTACGCATAAGATCACTCCAAGGTCTGTGGGCTTTAACGCACGCACGAACCATTCCCGTCGACGCGTTTCCAAGAAACCGATTTCACTTGCCAAATCATATAAGGATATCTTTATATGAGCATATGAGTTTGTCCGCAGATCAGACTGTCGAAGCCCTTCGCGCCGCCGGCGAACCCACCCGTTTGCGCGTTCTGTCGTTGCTGGCGGGCGAAGAGCTGTCGGTCATGGAAATGTCCCGCATCCTGGACCAGAGCCAACCCCGGGTGTCGCGCCATCTAAAGCTGATGACCGACGCCGGACTGATCGAACGCTTTCCCGACGGCGCCCGCGTCTACTACCGCCTGTCGCATGACGCCCAGGCGCGCCGGCTGATCGACACCGTGCTGGACATCCTGGCCGAAGACGCCGGCGAAGCCGATCATCGGCGTCTGGACGAGGTCCGCAAGGACCGCGAGGAAGCCGCCGCCAGCTATTTCGAACAGGTCGCGCCCCAGTGGGACCGCCTACGTTCGCTCTACGTCAGCGAAAGCGCTGTCGAGGCGGCGCTGGAAAAGGCGGTCGGTCCCGGCCCCTTCGAACGCGTCGTCGATCTGGGCACGGGTTCTGGCCGGATGCTGACCCTGTTCGGCAAGAAGGCGAAGATGTCGGTCGGGCTGGACCTCAGCCAGAACATGCTCAACATCGCCCGCACCAACGTCACCAAGGCGGGTGTAGAGCAGGTCGAACTGCGTCACGGCGATATCTTCGCCACCCGTTTGCCCGCCGCCAGCGCCGATCTGGTGATCGTGCATCAGGTGCTGCACTACCTGTCCGATCCGTCCGCCGCCGTCGCCGAGGCCGCCCGCCTGGTCAGTCCGAACGGCCGCCTGGTTATCATCGACTTCGCCCCGCACGACTTCGAACATATGCGCGAGGCGCATCAGCATCGCCGCCTGGGCTTCGCCGACAGCGAGATCAACGGCTGGCTGCTCGACGGCGGCCTGACGCCATCGGCCCCCATCGCTCTGCCCCACGATGCCGAGGGCCTGACCGTGACCATCTGGACGGCGGAACGCCGCGTCCAGGACAGAAAGACCGCCTGATGGCCTCCTCCGCCTCCCTAAATCTGGCCGACGCTCGCGCCCTGCTGCTGTCGCCGCTTGGCCCCGTAGCCCGCGCCGGATCGAACCGCGACGCCGTGCGCGTCTCGTTCGAATTCTTTCCGCCCAAGACCGATGAGGCCGAGGCCAATCTGTGGAAGGCGATCCGGCGTCTGGAGCCGCTGAACCCCGCCTTCGTCTCCGTCACCTACGGCGCCGGCGGTTCGACCCGCGAGCGGACCCACCGCACAGTCCAGCGCATCATCACGGAAACTTCGCTCCGCCCCGCCGCCCACCTGACCTGCGTCGAGGCCAGCCGTGACGAGGTCGACGAGGTCATCGAAGGCTACAAGGCGATCGGCGTCGATCACATCGTGGCTCTGCGCGGCGATCCGCCCGGCGGGGCTGGGATCGGCGGCGTCTATCAGCCGCGCGCCGACGGCTATGCCAACGCCACAGAGCTGGCCGCCGCCATCAACCGCATCGGCGGTTTCGACGTCACGGTCGGCGCCTATCCGGAGCGCCATCCCGAAAGCCCCTCCATCGATCACGACATCGAGGTGCTGAAGGCCAAGGTCGACGCCGGAGCAACCCGCGCCGTCAGCCAGTTCTTCTTCGACATCGACGCCTTCCTGCGGTTCCGCGACCGCGTGCGGGCGGCGGGCGTCACCATCCCCTTGATCCCCGGCGTCATGCCGGTGTCCAACTTTGCCGGTCTTCAGCGGATGTGCGACGCGTGCGGGGCCAGCATCCCCGACTGGCTGAAGGCGCATTTCGACGGCCTGGACGACGATCCTGAGACCCGCAAACTGCTGGCCGCCTCCGTCGCCGCCGAGACCTGCGCGCGTCTGCAGGAAGAAGGCTTCTCGGACTTCCACTTCTACACCCTGAACCGCGCAGACTTGGTCTATGCGATCTGTCGCGTTCTGGGCGTGCGCGAGACGGCGGCAGCCCAATGACCCGCGCAGCACGCATCGCCGCCCTGCATCAGGCGGCCAAGGAACGCATTCTGGTCCTCGATGGCAGTTGGGGTGTCATGATCCAGCGTCGCGGGCTGGACGAGGCCGACTTCCGCGCCGACCGCTTCGTCGCCGCCAACGGCTATGACGAGAAACATCAGATGAAGGGGAACAACGACATCCTCTGCATCACGCGGCCCGATGTCATCGCCGACCTGCACGACCAGTATTTCGCCGCCGGCGCCGACATCAGCGAAACCAACACCTTCTCCGGCACCACCATCGCCCAGGAGGACTACGCCCTTGACGCCCAGGCGGTGTGGGACATCAATCTGGAAGGCGCGAAACTGGCCCGCGCCGCCGCCGACCGCTGGACGGAAAAGGAGCCGCACAAGCCGCGGTTCGCCGCCGGCTCCATCGGCCCGCTGAACAAGATGCTGTCGATGTCGTCTGACGTGAACGACCCCGGCGCCCGCAGCGTGACCTTCGACCAGGTCTACGAGGCCTATCGCCATCAGGTGAAGGCGCTGAACGAGGGCGGTGTCGATCTCTATCTGATCGAAACCATCACCGACACGCTGAACTGCAAGGCCGCGATCAAGGCGATCAAGGATCTGGAAGACGAGGGGCTAGACGCCCTGCCCATCTGGATCAGCGGCACCATCACCGACCGCTCGGGCCGCACCCTGTCGGGCCAGACGGCCGAGGCCTTCTGGAACAGCGTACGCCACGCCAAGCCGTTCGCCGTCGGCTTCAACTGCGCCCTGGGCGCCGACCTGATGCGCCCCTTCATCGCCGAGCTAAGCCGCGTCGCCGACACCCTGGTCGCCGCCTACCCCAACGCCGGCCTGCCCAACGCCATGGGCCAGTACGACGAAGAGCCGCACGAGACTGCCCACTTCATCGAGGAATGGGCCGCCTCCGGTCTTGTCAACATCGTCGGCGGCTGTTGCGGCACGACGCCCGATCACATTCGTCACGTCGCCGAAGAGGTCGCGCCGCTGAAGCCGCGCGCCATCCCGGAACGGCCGGTGGCCTTGCGTCTGTCCGGCCTCGAACCTTTTGAATTGGTAGCGTAAGTGCGTCCTGTCTTCATCAACGTCGGCGAACGGACCAACGTCACCGGCTCGGCCAAATTCCGCAAGCTGGTGGTCGAGGGCGACTATTCGGCCGCGCTGGACGTCGCCCGACAGCAGGTCGAGGCCGGCGCCCAGATCATCGACGTCAATATGGACGAAGGCCTGCTGGACGGCGTCGTCGCCATGCGGACCTTTCTGAACCTGATCGCGGCCGAGCCCGACATCGCCCGCGTGCCGGTGATGATCGACAGCTCCAAGTGGGAGGTGATCGAGGCGGGCCTGAAGTGCGTCCAGGGCAAGCCCATCGTCAACTCGATCAGCATGAAGGAGGGCGAACAGGCCTTCCGCGACCATGCGATCAAATGCCTGCGCTACGGCGCCGCCGTCGTGGTCATGGCCTTTGACGAAGTGGGCCAGGCCGACACCGCCGCCCGCAAGATCGAGATATGCACACGCGCCTATGACATTCTGGTCAACGAGGTCGGCTTCCCGCCCGAGGACATCATCTTCGACCCCAACATCTTCGCCGTGGCGACAGGGATCGAGGAGCACGACAACTACGCCGTCGACTTCATCGAGGCGACGCGGGAGATCAAACGCACCCTCCCCTACGCCCGCATTTCGGGCGGGGTGTCGAACGTCTCGTTCAGCTTCCGCGGCAACGAGCCGGTGCGCCGCGCGATTCACAGCGTCTTCCTGTACCACGCCATCAACGCCGGCATGGACATGGGGATCGTCAACGCCGGCGACCTGCCGGTCTATGACGACATCGACGCCGAACTGCGCGAGGCGGTCGAGGATGTGATCCTGAATCGGCCGCAGCGGACCAATGTCTCGAATACCGAGCGTCTGGTCGACATGGCGCCCCGTTACAAGGGCGAGAAGGGCCAGGCCCGCGTCGTCGATTTGAAATGGCGCGACCAACCGGTCGGCAAGCGGATCGAACACGCCCTGGTCAACGGCATCACGGAGTTCATCGAGGCCGACACCGAAGAGGCGCGCCTGGCTTCAGAGCGCCCGCTGCACGTGATCGAAGGCCCGCTGATGGACGGGATGAACGTGGTCGGCGACCTGTTCGGCTCGGGCAAGATGTTCCTGCCGCAGGTGGTGAAGTCCGCCCGCGTGATGAAACAGGCCGTCGCCTGGCTGGAGCCCTTCATGGAGGCCGAGAAGGTCGGCAAGCCGCGCGAGCAGGCGGGCCGCATCCTGATGGCCACCGTCAAGGGGGACGTTCACGACATCGGCAAGAACATCGTCGGCGTCGTGCTGCAATGTAACAACTACGAGGTCATAGACCTGGGCGTCATGGTCCCGGCCGACCGCATCCTGGACGAGGCGAAAGCCCACAACGTCGATATCATCGGCCTGTCGGGCCTGATCACGCCGTCGCTGGACGAAATGGTTTTTGTCGGCGCCGAGATGGAACGGCGCGGCTTCGACATCCCTCTGCTGATCGGGGGCGCAACCACCAGCCGCACCCATACGGCGGTCAAGATCGAGCCCGCTTACCGCCGGGGCTCGACCACCTATGTCGTCGACGCGTCGCGCGCCGTCAGCGTCGTTTCGGGACTTCTGTCCAAGACCGAGCGCGCGAAGAACGAGGCCGCCACCCGCGACGAATACATCCGCATCCGCGAGCAATATGCCCGCGGCCAGGAGGTGAAGGCCCGCGCCACCCTGGCTCAGGCGCGCGAGAACCGCTTCCGCATCGACCCCGACCAGCCCATGCCCGGCAAGCCGGCCTTCCTCGGCGTGAAGGCGTTCGATGCCTGGAACCTGCAGGATCTGGCCGACCACATCGACTGGACTCCCTTCTTCGCCAGCTGGGAGCTGACCGGCCGCTATCCGCTGATCCTGGACGACGAGGTCGTCGGCGAGGCCGCCCGCGACCTGTTCGAAGATGCCAAGGTCATGCTGAAGCGGATCATCGACGAGAAGTGGTTCACGGCCAAAGGCGTCGTCGGCTTTTGGCCCGCCCGCGCTGATGGCGACGATGTCATCGTCTACGCCGACGAAGGCTGCGACACGGAGGTCGCCCGCTTCCACACCCTGCGCCAGCAGATCAAGAAGTCGAACGGTAAGCCGAACCTGGCCCTGTCCGACTTCATCGCGGATGAGGGCGATGACTATATCGGCGCTTTCGCCGTCACCGCCGGTCACGGCGAGCTGGAAGTCGCCAAACGGTTCAAGGACGCCGGCGACGACTATTCCGCCATCCTCGCCACCGCCCTGGCCGACCGCTTGGCCGAGGCCTTCGCGGAGCGTCTCCACAAGGAAGTCCGCACCACCCTGTGGGGCTATGCCGCCGACGAAACGGCCGATATCGATGCTCTGATCGCCGAACACTACCAAGGCATCCGCCCTGCCCCCGGCTATCCCGCCCAGCCCGATCACACGGAAAAGGCCACCCTCTTCCGCCTGCTCGACGCCGGAAACCACGCAGGCATGGCCCTGACCGAAAGCTACGCCATGACGCCGCCGGCCTCGGTGTCCGGCCTCTACTTCGGCCATCCGGGCAGCCACTATTTCGGCGTCGGTAAGATCGATCTGGACCAGGTCGAGGATTACGCCCGGCGCAAGGGCTGGGACGTCGCCACGGCTGAGCGCTGGCTGGCCCCCATCCTCAACTACGATCCCTACGCCGCCAAACGCGAAACGGCGGCTTGAGCCGGACTCAAGCCGCCGTTTGTCATCCGGTAACCGCCGAACCGATCAGTTGATGCCAACGCTCTCCAGCGTGGCGGGCGGCGTGGTGATGTTGTCGCGCAGGCGGCGCGCGGCGTGCTCACAGCGGCCCGGCAGACCGAAGAACAGCCCGAACGACTGACTGCGCGCCTCCGCATCGGGGTTTGCCATCAGCGGCGCCCACTGCGCCTTGACGGCGGCGACGGCCTGCTCGGCCTCGGCCTTCGAAGCCGCCGATTGACGCGGCGCGGCCGCCGCCAGGGCGCTGCGGAAATCCTGGGCTTCGAGACGGCCCAGACGCACCAACTCGACATCCTCCGGCGCGCGCGACGTCAGCGTCTCGCCCAGATCGGCATGGCCGGTCACCAGCGCATCGCACCAGGCCACCAGCGGATAGTCGGCGCTCGGCGCGCCCCGCGGCAACGGCCGTGCATAGGCGATGGCCTCGCGCGTCTTCAACGCATCGGCGGTCTCGCCCGAGCGATTACCCGTCACGATCGGTCCATCCTGAGTTTGAGCGACCGCCGCGCCGGCAGCCAGCAGCGACAGGACCGACAGTCCGGGAACGACAAATTTCAGCATGATCTTCCTTGGGGGAGCGCGCCGCAAACAGGCGACGATCCGTAACGCTCGCCCGCCCGAATGGTTTTTCTACGGCGCCGCTTAAACGAAAAAGGCGGCGGAGCGTTGCTCCGCCGCCTCAGTCTCGTGTCGTTGACCGGCCTTAGAACTTGGCGGTCAGACCAACGTAGTAGCGGCGACCCAGCACGTCATAAGTCGACGGGTCGGTGTTGGCCTGAACGCCGGGAACGAAGACGTTCGGCTGTTCGTCGGTCAGGTTGTTCACGCCGCCGCGCAGCGACACCGTGTCGTTGATGGACCACGAACCGTTCAGATCGAAGTAGTCGATGGAAGGCAGAACCTCGGTGGTGTTGATCACCGTGATTTCGCCAACCCGACGCCAGCGTGCGCCAACCGAGAACGGACCGCTCGCCCAAGTCACCGAGCTCAAAGCCTTCCATTCCGGGAAGGTATTGCCGAACGAGCTGTCGATCGTGCCCGTACGGTCCGTGAAGGCGCCGCCTTCGACGACGTTGTCTTCGTAGTTCTCCAGCCAGCTGATGACCGTGTTGAACTTCAGACGGCCCCAATCGCCGCCACCGATGTCGGCGATGTTGAAGGCCCAGTCGGCTTGGAAGTCAACGCCGGACGTTCTGATCATGCCAAGGTTGGCCTGATTTTCAATCGCGCCGACAATGTTGCCGGACAGCGGATCGCGGCTAAACAGTTGGCAATAGCTGTTGGCGTTGCTGAAGGTGGGGTTTTCGCCCGTGACGTTGAAGCAGCCGGCCAGCGAGTCGTCGGCCGCAATCGATCCGATCGCATCGGTGATTTCGATGTTGTAGTAATCGATCGAGGCCGAGAAGCCCGACAGCCAGGGCGACGCGAACTGCGATTGATACACCAGACCGGCCGACCAGCTGTCCGACGTCTCTTCAAACAGGTTCGGGTTACCGCCGGTGCGGCTTTCAACCTGGTTGTTGGAGAAGGTGTAGCGATCGATCGCCTGAGCCGAAATGCCTTGCGCCAAGCACAGTGCACGGACGGCGGCGGCGTTAGACCCCTGGCGGAAGCTGCTGCGGATGTCGCAGGGATCACCGCCAGTGCCCGTCGCCGACGGCGCGCCGATGCTCGGGAAGTTCGTGCTTGCGGTGGCGAACAGTTCGCCGATCGAAGGTGCACGGACCGAGCGGCTATAACCGCCACGTGCGCGCAGGCCGCCAGCGACAGTCCAGTCTAGCTCCGCACGATAGGCCTGCGTGCCGCCAGCGGTGCTGTAGTCGGCGTAACGATAGCCGAGGTTCAGATCCAGTTGCTCGACAAAAGGCAGATCCGAGAGCAGCGGGACCAGCGCCTCGATGAACAGTTCCTTGGAGTTCGTACCACCGCTCAGGGAAGGCGTCGGGTTGAAGCCGGCGATTTCCGAACCACCGACGTTGCCGCCGTCCGGCTGGCCATTTGCGCCCAAGTGAGGCGTGACGGCGTTTTGTTGAGCGAGCGAGGAGTCCGCGCCGAAGGCGAAGTCGTCTTGGCGATACTGAGCGCCGAGGGCGACACGAACTTCACCGGCCGGCAGATCGAACGCCTTGCCTTGCAGCGACGCTTCAATGACGCGTTGTTCGGTCACGGTCGAGTTACGCGCCGAACGACCGATGTAGTTGATGCACTCCGCCGACAGGTCCGTCACGCCAAACGGATCGAAGCCGCCCGCGCAAAGGCTGCGACCACCGTCCGCAGCGTCCAGCAGTCGCTGAACCGACGAGCGAGACACGTTGCCGGTTTGAGTGGTCGTATTGGAAACGCGGCCATACGAACCGTAAACGTCGTACGTCCAGGTGCTTTGCGGAACCTGACCACGGACGCCCGTGGTGATCTGATAAATGTTGTACTCTTCCGTCGAGTGGCGACCGCCCAGCGCGGTGAAGCGCTTGTTCAGCAGGAAGGAGCCGTTCGGATTGGCACGGGAATTCAAAAACGTTCGGAGATCAGCCGTGATGAACGGATTAGTCGCCGGGACGCGGAAGCCGGTGCCGCTGGCCGCAGGGCTAGCCGCCAGTTCGGTGTCGGCGACATACTGGGTGAACAGCGCATTGGCATAGACCTCGGCGTTGTCATTGATCTTGTAACGGCCGCCTCCGTAGACGTTGTAACGGTCAAGCGGCAGTTGCAGATAGTTCAGCGGACCTGTGTTGAACGTATAGTTGGCACCGGGCGCCGTGTACTCCGCGCCGGCTCCAGCCGGATTCTTGACGTTCAACTTGCCGGTGTACGAGAACAGCGTGTTGTCATCGTTGAAACCGAACGCGCCCGTTTCGACCAGGTCCGGGCTGTTGAAATAGGCTCTGACCAAAGCCAAGCTAGGCAGGTTGTTGCTATCGAAGATCGTCGAACCCAGGGGCGAAGTGCCGGACGGACCGGACACCGCCGAGAAGTCACGCGCGGCGTTGAAGATCACGTCGCGGGTCGAACGGCCGAGCGACAGCACCATGTTGCCGCGGTCATCGTCGAAGTTGCCGCCGACGGTGACTGAATAGCTCTCGGTCTTGCCGTCGCTGCGATCGGTTTCACCGTATTGGGCGTCGACCTGAACGCCCGAGAAGTTCTCGTCGAGGATGAAGTTTGCGACGCCAGCCAGGGCGTCCGAACCATAGGCCGCCGAAGCGCCGCCCGAGATGACTTCGATGTTCTTGATCAGGGCAGTCGGGATCAGGTTGACGTCAACCGAACCGTCCGAGTTCGACGGCACGACGCGACGGCCGTTCATCAGAACCAGCGTGCGGTTCGAGCCGAGGTTACGCAGGTTGATGTTGGCCTGGCCGCCATTGGACGGGTTGTTCGAGGTCGACGAGATCGACGGGGTGAACTGCGGCAGATCGTTGATCAAGGTGTCGATCGTGACCGAACCCGTCGCCTGGAAGTCTTGGGCGGTGACGGTGACGATCGGGCTGGTCGAACGATAGTCCTGACGGGCGATGCGCGAACCCGTGACGACGATCTCGCCGACGTCGGTCGCTTGGTCGTCAGCCGACTGTGCGAACGAGGGCGTAGCGGCCATCGCCAAAGCGGCGCCGCCGATGATCGTGGTTGCCAAAAGGCCGCGACGATATCTGTTGGTGTTCAAGGCTTGTTCTCCCAGAAGAGCCAAGTTCGTTAGAAACGAACTGCTCAATACATTAGCCATTTGCCGACCATGCGATCGGTTGGGCGCGAGAGCATACCAACGCAGGCGCCAAGTCCAGCGAGAAGGTGGCGCTTGAACACATTGGCGACACGCCTGTCGCAAAGACGACACACCGTAGTCGCTACAGCGACATCGGACACACCTTGATTTCTAGTGATATACTGGCCGCCAACTTAACGAGACGAAGAAGATTATGACCCGATCAGCTGTCGTAAGCGCCAAGAACATCACCGTTCTATCGGTTGCATCGGTTATTTTTTGGTCAAACCATGCTCTGGCGCAGCAAGATTTTTCTTCATCGGGAACCGACCTGGTCGGAGCCGTCACGCAATGCACGACGATTGAGGCCAACGCCGCCCGGCTAGCATGTTTCGACGCCGCCGCAGCTCGATTGGCAGCCGCCGGCGAGGTCGCGATCGTCAGCCGGCAGGATGTGGAGCAGAATCAGCGCCGGTTGTTCGGTTTCAACGTCACAGGCTTGAACCCCTTCAGCGGGTCAGGGCGGTCGGAAGAGTTGCAGTCCATCTCGGCGACGATGACATCAGCCCGAAACCTTGGCAGGGGCGAATGGTCAATCACGCTGAATGACGGCTCCGTGTGGCGAAAGACCGACGGCGTAGACGTGCTCTTTTCGGCTGAGCGGCAGTATCCAGTGACTGTGCGCAGGGCGGCGTTGGGAAGCTACATGATGAAGGTGGCGAACGATCCGCCCTTCCGCGTCCGCCGCGAGTAGACCTCTAGCGTTGGATCATCACGCGCGCCGCGTAGGGCGCGGGTTCCGGCGTACAGGAGGCGGCGATCAGTTGCACCGCGGCGAGACATAGGATCGCCGCCGCGACGAACGGAAGCCGATTTGATACAGCGTTGGCGATCGAACGGGCCATTGTGGGCGCTCCAGGCATGATTACCGAGACGTTAACGCAAGCTCTGCGCCAAACACTGGGGTGGCGATGATCCCCTTCGTGAGGGCGTTCGACTTCGCCCATGGGCGGCGCGATCAGGTGTCGCCATTGATCCAGCGGTTGATCGCCGACAATCCGGGGCCTTTCACCTTCACCGGGACGGGGACCTATATCGTCGGCCGACCTGACCAAGGGGCCGAGGTCGCGGTGATCGATCCGGGACCGCTGGATCAGGCGCATCTGGCGGCGCTGATGGCGGCGGTCGAGGGGCGGCGGGTCAGCCATGTGCTGGTGACGCATACGCACCGGGATCATGCGCCTTTGGCCCGGCCGTTCGCCGAGGCGACCGGAGCACGGATTTGGGCGCCCCGGCCTCCGATGCGGGAAACGCATGCGTCGGGTGCGCTGGACGAGGATGAGGATGCGGACTTCGCGCCCGATGTGGTGCTGACGGGCGGCGAGGTCATCGAGGGCGACGGCTGGACGATCGAGACGATGTTCACGCCCGGCCATGCGTCAAATCATATGGCCTTCGCCTTGTGCGAGGAGAATGCGCTGTTTTGCGGCGATCATGTCATGGGCTGGTCGACGACGGTCGTGGCGCCGCCGGATGGGAACATGCGCCAGTATATGGCCAGCCTGGAGGCGGTGATCGCGCGCGACTTCGATGTGCTGTGGCCGACGCACGGGGCGCCGGTGACGCAGGTGCAGCCGTTTCTGGAAGCCTATCGCGCGCATCGGTTGGAGCGGGAGGCGCAAGTGCTCCAACGGCTTGCGGCGGGGGATCGCACGATCGCGGAAATGGTTCCGGTTCTGTACGCCGCCGTCGATCAGCGGCTATGGCCGGCCGCTTCGCTGTCGGTGCTGGCGCATCTGATCAAGCTGGTCGAGGACGGCGCGGCGATCAGCGATGGCGTGCCCGGCCTGTCGGCGCAGTTCCGCCTGGCTTAGCGTCCCGCCTCCAGGTTTCGGGTGATCTTGGCGGCGAGGCGGCAGGTGGCGCCGCCGTCGGGACGGCTGCCGCGTGCGGCGACGCGGATGTCGGTGCGGCCGGGGCGGATGCGAACGACGGCGTCGGTGGCGAAGCCGAACCAGGCGCCGGCGTGCACGGCTTCGACCTGGAAGGTTGTGGCGCGGGTGACGACGAAGCCGGCGTCGACCAGCGCCGAGGTCGCCTGCTGGGCCAGGACCTGGGTCGGGATGGCGTCCACACCGTCACAGGTCTGCGGCGCGCCGCTGCGCACGCCGGCGGCGCGCGGCAGGCCAGGCGGCTCGTCCAGGTTGGTGCTGACGTCACGTGGATGGGGCGTCGCATCTTGGCCCTGACGCAGCACGAAGCCGGCGACGGTCGCGCCCGAGAGAGCTAGCGCCGCCAGCGCATAAAGACCCCTGCCCTTCAGGTCGCGCAGCGCCAGCACCGCCGCCACCAGAGCCGCCGCCAGACCGACCCAGGCCAGGAGGCGCGCCACGGTCCAGGTCAGCAGGTCATAGCCGATCGCCAGATCGAGTCCGCCGAACCGCGTCGCCGTGACGGCCGCCACGATCAGCACAAAAGGCGCCGCCGCAAGCGCCGTCAGCCAGGGCAGAATGGCGGGTACGGGCTTTCTGGTCGGCATTCAGGGTCCGGTTCTAACTTAGGCAGCGGTCGGCAGACGATAGTCCTTCATCCGGTCGCGCAGAAGCTTCTTGTCGATCTTGCCGGTCGCACCCAGCGGGATGTCGTCTACGGCGACCACATCGTCGGGCATCCACCATTTGGCGATCTTGCCGGTCAGGAAGTCCAGATGCTCCTGCTTGTCCAGCGTCTCGTCTGGCTTCAGCTTCAGGATCAGCACGGGCCGTTCGTCCCATTTGGGGTGGGCCGCGCCGATGACGGCTGCGATCTCGACCTTGGGGTGGCCGACGGCGATGTTCTCGATCTCGATGGAGCTGATCCACTCGCCGCCAGACTTGATCACGTCCTTGGCGCGGTCGGTGATCTGCATGAAGCCCAGGTCGTCGATCGTGGCCACATCGCCGGTGTCAAAGAAGCCTTCGTCGTCCAGGATCGAGCCGTCTTCCTTGAAATAGGCGCGGCTGATCGTCGGCCCCTTGACCATCAGACGGCCGAAGGTCGCCCCGTCGTGCGGCAGTTCGGCACCCGTCTCGTCCTTCAGCTTCAGCTCGACGCCCAGCGGCGGTACGCCCTGCTTCAGTCGGTACTTCATCTGCTCGTCGTAGGAGAGCTTCAGGATTTCGGGCGGCAGGTTGGCGATGGTGCCGATAGGTGAGGTCTCGGTCATGCCCCAGGCGTGGGTGACCTCGACGCCGAAATCGTCCTGGAAGCCGCGGATCAGGCTTTCGGGACAGGCCGAACCGCCGATGAGGACGCGCTTCAGGGTCGAGAATCCCAGCCCGTTCTGTTTCATGTGGGCGAACAGGCCCTGCCAGACAGTCGGCACGGCGGCCGAGAAGGTGACGCCCTCCTGTTCAATCAGCTCATAGATCGACTGACCGTCCATCTTGGCCCCCGGCATCACCAGCTTGGTGCCAGCAGCCGGGCCGGCGAAGGCGATGCCCCAGGCGTTGGCGTGGAACATCGGCACGACCGGCAGGATCACTTCCTTGGGCGTGGCGCCCATCACAGTGGCCTGAAGGCCCATGAAGGTGTGCAGGAAGTTGGAGCGGTGCGAATACAACACCCCCTTCGGATTGCCCGTGGTGCCGGAGGTGTAGCAGAGGCCGCAGGCCGTCTGTTCGTCGAAGTCGCCCCAGACCACGTCGGTCGATTGACCGGCGATCGCGTCCTCATAGGCGACGGCCTTGGGCAGCTTCGTCTGCGGCATATGGGCGGCGTCGGTCATGATGACGACGCGCTCGACCTTCGGGATATGCGGCAGGATCGCTTCCAGCAGCGGCACGAAGGTCAGGTCGACGAAGATGATCCGGTCTTCGGCGTGATTGATGATGTAGACGAGCTGTTCGGGGAACAGGCGCGGGTTCAGGGTATGGCACACCCCGCCGATGCCCATGATGCCGTACCAGGCCTCGATATGGTTGGCGGTGTTCCAGGCCAGGGTGGCGACGCGGTCGCCCGGCTGGACGCCCCAGTCCTTCAGCGCGCTGGACACGCGTTTGGCCCGCTCGTGGATCTGGGCGTAGGTCGTGCGGACGATGGGCCCCTCGACCGAGCGCGTCACCACTTCGCGCTCGCCATGCCAGTTTTTGGCGTGGTCGATGATCTTGTCGACCGTCAGCGGCCAGTCCTGCATCAAGCCCAGCATGTCGTATCCTTGTCCCTTGGATGCGTCTGCTTTGATGCGACGCTTGAGCCGACGCTAACATCGGTGATTGGCGATAAGCAACGTGACGTAGCGTCAGCCACGGCGCGGCGGATCGTCCCCCGTGGCGTTGGCGGCGCGACCGCTCTAGAAGGCCGCCCATGACCATATTGATCGCGATCACGGGGGGCTCCGGCTCCGGCAAAAGCACCCTGGCGGAGGCGTTGGTATCGGCCCTGCCGGAAGGGTCGGCCGTGCTGGTGCGCGAGGACAGCTATTACAAGGACGCGGCCTCCCTGCCCGGCTTCGACGCCGCGACCTTCGACTTCGACGATGTGACGGCGCGCGATCACGACCTGATGATCGCGGACCTGAAGGCCTTGAAGGCCGGGCGCGCGGTGACGGCGCCGGTCTATTCCTTCATCCATCACGGCCGCGAGCCGGGCGGCGAGCCGATCCCGGCGGCCGAGGTGGTGATCGTCGAGGGCACGCATGTTCTGTGCACCCCCGATCTGACCGCCCTGTTCGACATCCGGGTCTTCGTGGACACCCCCGCCGACATCCGCTTCATCCGCCGGCTGCTGCGCGACCAAGCCGAGCGGGGACGGTCGGCGGATTCGGTCGTGGCGCAATATCTGGCGACTGTTCGGCCGGGTCACGAGCGCCTGACCGAACCGTCGCGCACCCACGCCGACTTCATCGTCGCCGACGCGACGGCGGCGGTGCGCCTTGAAGATCCCCAGGCCGTGGTGCGTCTCGCGGCCCCGGTCCTGGCCCATCCGCTGCTGCAGGCCCTGCTGGACGATTAGGACCACAGGTCTCTGATGCGGTCTGGCGACTGGACCGTAAGGATAGGCTGTTGGCCTGCATTGCTGGCGGCGAGGTCGAGGGCCTCCTGCGCCTCCGCCTCGCGTTTCATCGCCTTGATGCGCGCACGCTCGTCGGCCTCGGCTTGTTTGATGACCAAGATAGCGTCCAGGCGTTCGTATTCGACCAACAGCTCCGCGCGAATGCGCTCGTCCTCCGCCACTTCCTCGGGCGTCTGTTTGTAGGGCGGCGGGAGGCCGCGACCGGGTTTGGGACGACAGGGTTTGGGACGGGCCATGCGGGTCTCCGGACAGGCGGTATCGGCTTCGCGCGGTCGCAGCGAAGTTTGGAGGGCTGGGCGGAGCGCCGGGCCTTCGCCCGGAGTGTGAGTTTATAAGTACCGTTTCGACGAAGGGTGTGACGCTCCGCGCGGAAGGTTGTCCTGCAAGCTCGGGGCGTCGAGCGGTGGCGGTCTTATCGCCTAACCCCATAAGCCTGCGACGGGTCGGCGGTCCCTGCGAGGACCGTCCCGAGTGCGACCGAGTATCCCCCTCGACCCTCCGACACCGCTCAATGAGTCGATGCCAGCGAGGACCGTTTCAAACCCGCTCCCGTTCCATCCGCTCTCGCCGCCGCAAGGTCGCAGGCCAGGCGCGCCCTCCATGCGACGAGATGGGGCTATTATGGGGTCGTTTGACCCCGTGGATGGCAGACGGGGGGCATAAATCGGCAAGCGGTTGAAATCGCTGGGATTGGACCAGCGGCATTGCGACGGCGGAGCATCGTCTCCTCCCCATTCATGGCGAGGTGGTGCGGCGCGCCTTCGCGCCGTGACGGAGGGGCTCTTCACCGCATCGGTGGCCCGTGAGACTTGAAGAACCCCTCCACCGCTTCGCGGTCCCCCTCCCCGCCAAGCGGGGAGGAGACGGTTGGATCAGATCAGTCCCGCCAGCGGCGACGACGGGTCGGCATACATCCGCTTGGCCATCCGCCCAGCCAGATAGGCGTCGCGGCCGGCGATGACGGCGTGGTTCATGGCGCGGGCCATGCGGATGGGGTCCTTGGCCCCGGCGATGGCGGTGTTCATCAGGACGGCGTCGCAGCCCAGCTCCATCGCGCGGGTCGCGTCCGAGGCCGTGCCGACGCCCGCGTCGACCAGAACCGGCACCTTGGCCTGTTCGACGATGAGGCGGACGTTGACCTCATTCTGGATGCCCAGGCCCGAGCCGATCGGGGCGGCGGCGGGCATGATGGCGGCGGCGCCGGCGTCTTCCAGGCGCTTGGCCATCACGACGTCGTCGGTGCAATAGACCATGACGTCGAAGCCGTCCTTGATCAGCAGATCCAGCGCCCGCAGCGTCTCGATCATGTCGGGATAAAGGTGGGCGGTGTTGGACAGCACCTCCAGCTTGACCAGGCTCCACCCGCCGGCTTCGCGCGCCAGCCGCAGGGTCCGCACCGCATCCTCGCCCGTGAAACAGCCGGCGGTGTTCGGCAGGAAGGTGAAGCGGTCGGGCCTCACATAGTCGACCAGCATCGGCTGGGTCGGGTCGGACAGGTTCACGCGGCGCACGGCCACGGTCACGATCTCGGCCCCGGCCGCCTCGGCAGCGGCGGCGTTCTGGGCGTAGTCGGCGTACTTGCCAGTGCCCACGATCAGACGCGAGTTGAAGGTGCGGCCGGCGACGGACCAGGTTTCGTTGGCTGTATCGGTCATGGATGCTGACCTAGGCCTCTCAGGCGCGCGGGGGAACCCGTCGTAGCCCGATTTGATCGGATCACCCGCCGCCGACGAACTGGACCAGTTCGATACGGTCGCCTGCGGCCACGGGCGTAGCGGCATGAAGGGACTTGGGCACGATCTCGAGATTGCGTTCGACGGCGACCTTGCGCGGGTCCAGCGACAGTTCCTCGACCAGGGCCAGGATGGTGGCGGCCTGGACCTGACGTGGCTCGCCATTGAGATGGATCTGGTGCACGCGCATTCTCCCTGACCTTCGCCTTGCCGACCGTCGCGCGTCAGATAGACGGTGACAGGCCGCTTCGCCAGACTGGGCGCTCAGCCCGCCTCGAACAGGAAGGCGCCGACCGCGACGGCCAAGGCCGCGAAGGTCGCCACCACGGTTCTCAGGATCAGTTTGCCGTCCCGGCGCATCCTCGGCGCTCCCTCAGGCCGTCCCGACCAGGGACGATGGCGGCCGGCGCTGCGAAATCCACGCCATCCCACGTAACGTCGGGGAAGGTTCGACGCCGCGAGCGTTTGACCCACGCCCTGCGTCCGCTAAAAGGCCCCTCTTGCGCCGCGCTGCGCCGGATCGATTCTGAAACCATGGCCGAAACGCCCGTCATTCATGTGCTGAACGGCCCCAATCTGAACCTGCTCGGGGTTCGGGAGCCGGACATCTACGGCCGCGACACCCTGGCGGACATCGAGCAGCGCTGCGTCCGGGCGGCCGGCGAGGCGCAGATCGTGTTTCGTCAAACCAACCATGAAGGGGTGCTGATCGACTGGATCCACGAGGCGCGCGAGGGCGCCCACGCCCTGATCATCAATCCTGCGGCCTATGGGCATACGTCGGTGGCGCTGCACGATGCGCTGCAGACGCTGTCGATCCCGGTGATCGAGCTGCATCTGTCCAATCCGGCGGCACGCGAGGCGTTTCGCCATCACTCCTATGTGTCCTCCGCGGCGACCGGCGTCATCGCCGGCTTCGGCGCGGCGGGCTATGAACTGGCCGTCCAGGCGGCCCTCACCCAGGTTCGGGAACGCGGCTGAGCCCCGTCCCGTTTATCAAAGACCACGAAAGACAAGGCGCAACTCCAATGGCCGATGACAAGAAACACGCCGAAATCGACGCCGCCCTGGTTCGCCAGCTGGCCGAGATCCTGAACGAGACCGATCTGACGGAAGTCGAGGTCGAGCGCGGCGAACTGCGCATCCGCGTGGCGCGCGAAGTCACCGTCAACGCCGCCCCGGTTCAGTACGCCGCCGCCCCGGTTCAGTACGCCGCCGCCCCCGCTCCGGTCGCCGCTGCGCCCGCCGCCGCTGCTGCGCCGGCCGCCATGCCGTCGGACCCCGCCACCATCGTCGCCCGCGCCGGCGAAGAGGTGAAGTCGCCGATGGTCGGCACCGCCTATCTGCAGGCGTCGCCGGAGGCCCCGGCCTTCGTCCAGCCCGGCGACAAGGTCAAGAAGGGCCAGACCCTGCTGATCGTCGAAGCCATGAAGACGATGAACCCGATCCAGGCCCCGCGCGACGGCGTTGTGGCCGAAATCCTGGTCGGCGACGCCCAGCCGGTCGAGTTCGGCGAACCCCTCGTCCTGCTGGAAGCCTAAGCCGTGTTCACCAAGGTCCTGATCGCCAACCGCGGCGAGATCGCGCTGCGCATTCACCGGGCGTGCAAGGAGATGGGCATCTCCACCGTCGCCGTGCACTCGGAAGCCGACCGCGGCGCCATGTGGGTGCGGCTGGCCGACGAGAGCGTCTGCATCGGCCCCGCCTCGGCCGCAAAGTCGTATCTGAACATCCCCTCGATCATCGCGGCGGCCGAGATCACCGGCGCCCAGGCGATCCACCCTGGCTATGGCTTCCTGTCCGAAAACGCCCGCTTCGCCGAGATCGTCGAGGCCCATGGCATGACCTTCATCGGCCCCAAGCCCGAGCATATCCGGGTGATGGGCGACAAGATCAGCGCCAAACAGACGGTCAAGGACGCCGGCATCCCCGTCGTCCCCGGCTCGGATGGCGAAGTCGAGACCGTCGAGGCCGCGATTGAGGCGTCCAAATCCATCGGCTTCCCTCTGATCGTCAAGGCGGCGGCGGGCGGCGGCGGACGCGGCATGAAGGTCGCCTTGACGCCTGACGATCTGGTCGAGGCTGTCCAGACCGCCCAGTCCGAGGCCAAGGCCGCCTTCGGAAACGGCGCCGTCTATATGGAGCGCTACCTCCAGAAGCCGCGCCACATCGAGATCCAGGTCATCGCCGACAGCCACGGCAATGTCGTCCACCTGGGCGAACGCGACTGCTCGCTGCAACGCCGTCACCAGAAGGTGCTGGAAGAGGCCCCCTCGCCCGCCCTGTCGGCCGAGGGTCGCAAGCAGATCGGCGAGACGGTCAACAAGGCCATCGCCGCCATCGGCTATCTGGGCGTCGGCACCATCGAGTTCCTGTGGGAGGACGGCGAGTTCTTCTTCATCGAGATGAACACCCGCCTGCAGGTCGAGCATCCGGTTACGGAAATGATCACCGGCGTCGATCTGGTACGGGAACAGGTGCGCATCGCCGCCGGTCTGCCGCTGTCGTTCACCCAGGACGACATCGAGTTCAAAGGCCACGCCATCGAGGTGCGGATCAACGCCGAGAACCCGGAGACCTTCACCCCGTCGCCGGGCAAGATCACCGACTTCCATGCACCGGGCGGCCTGGGCGTGCGCCTGGATAGCGCCATCTACGCCGGCTATTCGATCCCGCCCTATTACGACAGCTTGATCGGCAAGCTGATCGTGCACGGTCGCGACCGCGAAGAGGCCATCGCCCGTCTGAAGCGTTCGCTGAACGAGGTCGTCATCGGCGGCGTCGACACGACCATCCCCCTGTTTCAGAAGCTGCTGGCCGAGCCTGACATCCTGTCGGGCGACTACGACATCCACTGGCTGGAGAAATGGGCGGCCCGTCAGAAGGGCGACGCCTGACCGACCCCGATTTCAGCGCCAGCGGGCCTTTCGGCGGTTTCGGCCCCGAGGACCTGCTGGCCTGTTACGCCCGGGGCGTGTTTCCGATGGCCGAGGCGCGCGATGATCCGCGCGTCTTCATTATCGAGCCGGAACAGCGCGGCGTCATTCCGCTGGACGCCTTCCACATCCCCAGCCGCCTGCGCCGCACCGTGCGGAGCGAGCCGTTCGAGGTGCGGGTCGATACCGCCTTCGAAGCGGTGCTAGATGGATGCGCGGCGGCGCAAGGGCCGGATCGCGAAGACACCTGGATCAACGGCCCGATCCGACGGCTGTACGCCGCCCTGTTCGCCATGGGCTTCGTCCATTCCATCGAGTGCTGGCGTGATGAACGGCTGGTCGGCGGGCTTTACGGCGTGTCGCTGGGCGGGGCCTTCTTTGGCGAGAGCATGTTCAGTCGCGAACGGGATGCGTCCAAGGTCGCTCTGGTCCATCTGGTCGCACGGTTGCGGAAGGGCGGCTGGACCTTGCTGGACGCCCAGTTTCTGACCGACCATCTGAGCCAGTTCGGTGCGGTTGAAACGCCTCAAGCGACCTATCTGGAGCGGCTTCAGCCCGCGCTGTCGGTCAGGCCGGACCAAGGGGCGATGTGCGCGCCGCTGACCGGCGCAGAAGCAGTCGCCTTAGCCATCACCTAGTCTGTCCGGACACGATTTGGGGCCTGTCCCGACAGGTTCGGATTGGCATCTTCGCCCGGCCTGACGGTCAATGGCGGCATGACCCAGACCCCGCAAAAAGCTCCGCCCCGCCCGTCCCTTCTTCGCGACGTGCGAGAGATCGCCCTGACGCTGATCTTCGCCATCATCCTGGCGCTCGCGATCCGCATCGTGCTGTTTCAACCCTTCACCATCCCCTCGTCGTCGATGGAGCCGGGGCTGGTGACCGGCGACTATATCGTCGTGTCGAAATATCCCTATGGCTGGAGCACGGCGTCTCTGCCGTTCAATCCGGCGATGTCGCCGGGACGGCTGTTCGGGCGCGAGCCGAGACGCGGCGACGTGGTCGTGTTCCGCCTGCCGCGCGACCCCAGCGAGGCCTGGATCAAGCGCGTCGTCGGCCTTCCGGGCGACACGGTTCAGGTGCGGGGCGGCGTAGTGCTCGTCAATGGCGACCCGGTGCGCCAGACCCGGCTGGATGTCGTCGCCGATCACGATGCGCCGCAGCGACCGGTCCAGCAGGTGCGCGAGACCTTAGCCGACGGACGATCCTACGTCACCTACGACGGCGGATCGGGCCTGCCGGGCGATGACACGCCTGCGCGCCGGGTGCCGGCGGGTCACTATTTGATGATGGGCGACAATCGCGACAACTCGCTGGACAGCCGCTGGCCGCCCGAGATCGGCGTCGGCCTGCTGCCGGCCGAAAACATCATCGGCCGGGCCGAGATGGTGCTGGCCTCATGGAAACCGGGCGCCAACCTGTTCAAACCGTGGACGTGGCTGAACCTTCAGTGGGACCGGTTCCTGGTCCGCATCCGCTAACGCGCGCGGTATTCGTCGAAGCTGACGACGCCGTCGTGATTGCGGTCCAGCCGGTCGAAATCGGCGCGGGTGGGCGACGATTGGGCCAGGGAGGGCGCGGCGACGGCGCCCAGCGCCAGGCCCGCGACGGCGGCGGCCAGCAGGGGCCGCCAGCCCAGGCGGGGTTGAGGGCGTGCGGACGAGGCCGCATTCAACTCGGCGTCGATGAAGCGGCGAATGGCGTCGCTGGCTGTCCTGCCCTCGTCACGGCACCGGGCCATGAAGGCGGTCTTGGTCGCGTGGGGCAGTCGGATTTCGACCGTTTCGGTCTTCTTGGGCGGCTTGTTGCGATCCATGGCGCGCCTCCTCGCGGCGTCAAAGCTCAGTTCTTACAGCCGACGACCCAGGCGTCGTAATAAGGGTTCTGGACCCCGCTGACGGCAGGCGACGAGGCGAACATCCAGCCGCGGAAGATCTGGCGGCCTTCCTGCCGGCCGCGCGGCTGAAGCGAGACGTCCATATAGGCGATGGCGTCTTCGGTCAGTTCGTCCGGTGTCGTGACCTCGCAGGCGCGGGCCGCGAAGATCAGATTCTGGTTGAAGCGCACGGGGCGACCGCCGACCTCCACCTCGAACTTCATCGTCTCGGCGGTGACCTTGTCGATGGCCTGAATGATCGCGAACTTGCGACGCTGGCGACGCGCGGGCGTGGCGGGCTGGTCGAGGGCCTTGGTGGCGACGGGCTTCTCAGCCGCGACCTCCTCCTCGGCCTTTTCCTCGACGGCGGCGTCCTCGGCGATGACGACGTCGGGCGGCGGGGCCACGGCGACCGGAGAGCGCGGAGCCGGTGCGCCCGCGGGCGGCGTCTCGGTCGGGACCGCGGGTTGGGCCGGGGTGGTGCGCAGAATGTCGCCGATCGGATCCTGGACCGGACGCGCATCGCGCGGCGCGTCCTGAAGCACGCTGGCGGTCACTGCGCCGGCGCTCAGCACAGCCGCGACGGACGCCGCGCCCAACAGGATGCGGCGGATTTTCACTCGGGCGTCCACGCCTGATAATCGCCGGTCGCGGCCGGGCGCTTGGCGTCGCCCGCCAGCGAGCCGGGCGGACGCCAGGCCAGAGGCGTGCCGGTCATATTGGGCAGATGTTCTTTCTCCCAGGCGCGACGCGGCAGCGGCTGCTCGGTCGGCGGCAGGTCGAAGGTGTAGTGCAGCCAGCCGTGCCAATCGGGCGTCACCTTGGACGCCTCGGCATAGCCGTCATAGATGACCCAGCGACGCTTGCGGCCGTCGTAGCTGACGTTGTCGCGGCTCTCGTAATAGCGATTGCCGTTCTCGTCCTGGCCGACGAAGCGACCGCGTTTGGCGATGGTGAACCGGGTGCCGATCGTGGCGCCCTCCCACCAGCCGAAAATCTTGCTCAACACGTCGTGGAATCCAACCGTAAGGGGTCGCCGGAAAGGGAGGCGGCGTCTGTTACGGATCATAGAAACCCGCGCCCTCTTCGTCCAGCGTTCAGGCGACGCGGATTGAATCGATATCTTGTGGGCAACCCCGCCCTGCGACACCAGATGTATTGGCGAAGGGGCGCGCGACCGCCTAGGCTGGGCCGAACCTTTCGGAGAGACGCCGCCATGCGCTTTCAATCCGGCTTCGCCGCTCGCGCAGAACGAGTCGCGATGGAGACCCGCGTCATCGAGCGCCCCGCTGGCGTGCAGCAGGTCCTGGCCCCCGCCGGCTGGTCCGATGTCCGGATCGAGGCCTGGCTGGACTGGGCCGAGGCGGAAGGGTTCGCCACACCCCTGTCCGGCGACTGGCTGAACGGCGGCGTCGACGCCTGGGCCGAACGGCTGGCCGCGACGGGCGTGGCCGAGGGCGTGTTCGATCGGGCCGAGGCCGCCGCATTTGTCGAGGAACTGTCGGGCGCCTTCAGGCTGGGCCTGGCGGCGCCGGCGGCGTCCGGACCTGCGGCTGTCGGCGTCGTCGATCTGAACGATCCCGGCGCGGCCGCGCGTTTGAAAGTGCACACGGGCCGACGTGCCGCCGTGCGTCTCGGCGCCCAAGCGGCCGACGCCCTGGCCGAGGCGCTGGCGGGCGTAGCCGATGCGGTCGATCGCTGCGAAGGTCCGCGCGGCGACTGCGGCGATCCTTCGCGCAATCCGGCCCTGGGCCGGGCGGCGGCCCTGGCGCGGCGGTGCGGCGCCATCGACGCCGATATCCTGAGAGCCATCGACGGCGAACGTACCACGATGGCCTTGGAGCCGATAGTCGAAGGCGCGCCTCTGGTCGCCCTGGCGGACCGGACCCAGATCGCGGCGGGCGCGCCTGAAGCCTTGTTGGCGGCCGAGGCGGCGCTGGACGGCGGTCTGATCGTCGCCTTCGACCCGCGCGATGCGGAGACCGCGACGGCGCAGACCACGCGGGCTTTGATCGACCTAGGCGCCGTCCTGGCGCTCGACGGAGACATGGCGACCGATCTGGCGGATCTGACGCGCCTGCTGATGGTGGCGCTGGACCTTCAGTCCGCCCGGCCCGGTCCCATCGCGCTGGGACCGGACGGCCTGCTGCAGGCCCTCGCGGCTGACGACGACCGCAGGTCTCAGGCGCGGACGTTCGCGGAACTGGTCGCGGCGACGGCGGCGATGACCTCGGCCGAACTGGCGAGCTTGCGTGGCCCCTGCCCCGACTGGGAAGACCCGGAGAAGCCGCGTCGCCATTCGGCCATCGGCCTGTTCGTCGACGATGCGGAGGCGCGGCTGCGGCTGGGCCTGGGTCGCGTCGCGGCGATCGACGTGTTCCAGACGGCCGATGGCGAGATCGGTCGCCGGTTGCACCCCGCGCTTGCCTCGGCCATCACGGCGGCGGGCGGCGATGTTGAGGCGGCGGAGCGGTGGACCTTCGGTCGTCGCACCCTGGTCGAGGCGCCAGGCATCGACCACACAGCCTTGCGCGCCCTGGGCTTCACCGACATCGAACTGGCCGCCATCGAGACCGCCTTGGGCTGGGCCGAGGATTTCGACACGGTCTTCGCCGCCCCCGTCTTGGACCCCGGCTTCATCCGCGACGTCCTGGGCGTGGAAGACGGCGATGGTCTGCTGCTGACCCTGCTGGGCGTGTCGGAAGAGGCGGAGACGGCGGCGACGCGCTGGGTCTTCGGTCATGGCGATCTGCGCGACTGGCCCGAGGCGCCGGGCAGCGTCGCCGCCCTGCTGGCCGATCCGGCGGCGGCGGCGGCCGAGCTGCGGCGCGCCATCGAGCCGTTCAGCGACATGCCGGACCTCGCGATCGAATCGATGGACTGGCGCACGACCTCCACCCAGGCCGCGCGCCTGTTGAGCCAGGAGGCCCTGGACGGCCGTCGCGCCCTTCGCCTGTCGCGCGCCGCGCCGCCCGCCGGCCCGCTGCTGTCCCTGCCGCCGCTCGACGCCGTCCGCCCTGAACCTGCCCGCGAAGCGCCTCGCTCGGTTCCGACGGAACGGGTCGTAGAACGCGTCGTCGAGCGCGAACGCGCGCGCCGCAAACTGCCCGACCGGCGAAAGGGCTATATCCAAAAGGCCGCAGTCGGGGGCCACAAGGTCTATATTCACACCGGCGAATACGAAGACGGCGAATTGGGTGAGATCTTCATCGACATGCACAAGGAAGGCGCCGCCTTCCGCAGCCTGATGAACAACTTCGCCATCGCCATCTCCATCGGCCTGCAATACGGCGTGCCGCTGGACGAGTTCGTGGACGCCTTCGTCTTCACCAGATTCGAGCCGGCCGGGCGCGTCACCGGCAACGATTCCATCAAGTCGGCGACCTCCATCCTGGACTACATCTTCCGTGAACTGGGCGTCTCCTATCTGGACCGGCACGAACTGGCCAACGCCGATACGGAAGCGCAGAACCCCGACGATCTGGGCGACGGAAAGCCCGACGCCAACGCGGCCGTGCCCGCCGCCCGTTTCATCTCCAAGGGATTTGCGCGCGGTTCCGCGCCCGACAATCTGGTCGTCCTGCCCTTCGGCAAGAAAGGCGATCCGGAAGCCCGCACCGCCGCCAACAGCGAGGCCATCGCCTGCCCCGCCTGCGGCGATTTCAGCCTGCAGCAACGCGGCGCCGCCTGGGTGTGCGACACCTGCGGGGCGGCCCCAGCGCTGAAGGGCGGCGATCAGGGCTAGGTTAAGGGTTATGGCCTAGGGTTTGCTGACAGACGATCGAACGTCGGAGCCCGGTCCATGAAACGCACACTTTCTCTCGGCCTGATCGCCGCTCTGCTGGCCGTCGCTGCGCCTGCGCTGGCCCAGGACGCGGGTCAGATCGCCAGCGTGCGGCGCGGCGCCTCCTGCGCCGGTTGCAATCTTTTTCAGGGCGACTTTTCGGGGCTGGAGGCGCGGGGCCTGAACCTGGCCGGTTCACGCCTGCGTCAGGCGGATCTCAGCCTGTCGGTGATGAACCGCACGCGCTTCTCGAACACCGACATGCGTGACGTCGAAGCCTATGGCGGCGTTTTCTCGGGCTCGAACTTCTCGCGCGCCAACCTGACCAACGCCAGTTTCGTCGGCGCCTATCTGGAGGGCGCAAGCTTCGCCGGCGCGACCCTGTCGGGGACCAATCTGTCGGGCGCCCAGCTGGCGCGAGCCACGGGCCTGACTCAGGGCCAGCTGAACCGGGCGTGCGGCGACGGCTCCACGGTCCTGCCTCGGGGCTTGCGCATTCCGGCCTGCTGAGCGGCGCCGACCTTGCCTCGATTTCATGAAGTTACCTCGATTTAAGTAGGTGCGGCGGGGGTTTCGAGGCATTCAGGCTGCGTGAAACAGATCGCTGAACATATCCGGGTCCGCCCCACATTGACTCTGCTGACGCTGGGACTGGCGCTCGCCGCCTCCCCCGCCTTCGCCGGGGTCGAGATGTCGATGCAGGACCGCGACGTGGCCCGTTCGGTGTCACTGGGCGGATCGTGCAATCGCTGCGAACTGTCCGGCCGCAATCTGTCGGGCGCCACCTTCACCGGCGCCAGCTTCATGAACGCCACCCTGGTGGGCGCCAACCTGCGCGGCGCCGAGATGATGGGCTCCAACTTCACCGGCAGTGATTTCAGCCGCGCCAACATGGGCGGGGTCGAGATCGTTGGCGCCAACTTCACCTCCGCCAACTTCACCGGGGCGCAGATCAACGGCGCCGAGGCGCAAGGATCGTCCTTCGTTCGCGCCAACCTGACCCGCGCCAACCTTTCGGGCAGCGAGATGCACGGCGTCAACTTCACCGGCGCCACCCTGGCTGGAACCAACTTCTCCAACTCGGAGCTGTTCGGCGCCACCCTGGCCAATGTCCGGGCGTCTGGCGCCAACTTCGCCAGCGCCGAGGTCACGGCCTCGAACCTTTCGGGCGGCGATTTCTCCAACGCGGACTTTTCGAACGCCAGCCTGGATGGGGCGCGATTGACCGGCGGCAGCTTCTCGCGCGCCGACTTCTCCAACGCCTCGCTGCGTCGGACCGACATTCGCGGCGCCGACCTGTCTGGCGCGCGAGGCCTGACGCAGGACCAGATCAGCGAGGCCTGCGGCGACGGCTCCACCCGCCTGCCTGGCCGCCTTTCGCCCCAGGCCTGCCGCAGCAGCTCTATCCGCATCGTCCGCGCAGCGCCCACGCCGCCCGTGCCACCCCGCGTGCGCAACCTGGTCAACGCCGAAAACTAAGCCGTCCGCCTCGGATTCGTCCTCTGGGACTGCCCCGCATTTCAGGTCAGACCGCGTTACGGACACCAGAGGCCTTGGCCTGCGGCGCACCCCGATCCAACTCGGACATCCTACGGGCGCCTCTGGCGATCTGCGGGTAGCCCACAGCAAAACGGCCCCCGGATTGCTCCGGGGGCCGTTCTGTTACGCTACTGTGTCTTTCGGCCTATGCGCGCCTCGCGGAGGCCCGCGACTTGAGGCCGGGTCTTCTTACTCGACGATCTTGGCGACGACGCCGGCGCCGACGGTGCGGCCGCCTTCACGAATGGCGAAGCGCAGGCCCTGGTCCATCGCGATCGGGGTGATCAGCTCGACGTTCAGCTCGGCGTTGTCGCCCGGCATGATCATCTCGACGCCTTCCTTCAGGTGAACGATGCCGGTCACGTCCGTCGTGCGGAAGTAGAACTGCGGGCGATAGTTCGTGAAGAATGGGGTGTGACGACCGCCTTCTTCCTTGGTCAGGATGTAGGCTTCGGCCAGGAACTTGGTGTGCGGGGTGATGGAGCCCGGCTTGCACAGCACTTGGCCGCGCTCGACGTCTTCACGCTTGGTGCCGCGCAGCAGCACGCCGACGTTGTCGCCCGCTTGACCTTGGTCCAGCAGCTTGCGGAACATTTCCACGCCCGTGCAGGTCGTCTTCTGGACCGGACGGATGCCGACGATCTCGACTTCCTCACCGACCTTGACGATGCCCTTCTCGACGCGGCCCGTGACCACGGTGCCGCGGCCCGAGATCGAGAACACGTCTTCGACCGGCATCAGGAACGGCAGGTCGACCGGACGCTCCGGCTGCGGGATGTAGGCGTCGACGGTTTCCATCAGGGCCAGAACGCGCTGTTCGCCGATTTCCGGGTTCACGCCGTCGGTCGCGGCCTTGGCCGAACCCTTGGTGATCGGAATGTCGTCGCCGGGGAACTGATACGACGAGAGCAGCTCGCGCACTTCCATCTCGACCAGCTCGAGCAGCTCTTCGTCGTCGACCAGGTCGACCTTGTTCATGAAGACCACCAGGGCCGGCACGCCGACCTGACGGGCCAGCAGGATGTGCTCGCGGGTCTGCGGCATCGGGCCGTCAGCAGCCGACACCACCAGGATCGCGCCGTCCATCTGCGCGGCGCCGGTGATCATGTTCTTCACATAGTCGGCGTGGCCGGGACAGTCGACGTGGGCGTAGTGACGGTTGGCCGTCTCATATTCCACGTGCGCGGTGTTGATCGTGATGCCGCGCGCCTTCTCTTCCGGCGCAGCGTCGATGTCGGCGTAGTTCATCGCCTTCGCGCCGCCGGCCTTCGCCAGCGTCATCGTGATCGCTGCCGTCAACGTCGTCTTGCCGTGGTCAACGTGACCAATCGTGCCGATGTTGCAGTGCGGCTTCGTCCGTTCGAACTTTTCCTTGGCCATGGCCAAACTCCTGATGGCCCGGGTCCGTCAGCGGAGGGGCGCGATGCTGATCTTTTAAAAACCTGGAGCGGGTAGACGGGATCGAACCGACATCCTCAGCTTGGAAGGCTGCTGCACTACCATTGTGCTATACCCGCGCGGAGACTGCGGAAGTTCTTTCGGAACGCCGCAGCCGGTTCCTATCCGTCGTCCTGATCCGTCGTATCCGTCAAGGCGCGTGGTGGGGGAAGAAGGACTCGAACCTTCGAAGCTTACGCAGGGGATTTACAGTCCCCCCCCTTTGCCACTCGGGACATTCCCCCAGCGCGCCTTGTCGAACCGTCGGACCCCTCGTTTCCGCCCATAAAGAAGCGGGACGAAACAAAAGCCTTCGGCTTGTCGCCTCCCCTAGGATAGAGGGGGCGCCCAGACCCGAAAGCCCTTGGGGCTCCAAATCGGAGGGCGTCTTATAGTGTCGTCGAAATCAGAACGCAACGACCGTAAAAGCGGTAAAAAACCGGTCTTCGGAAACCGTCCCGATGGCCCCCGCGACAAGGGCCAAAAGCCCGCTGCGCAAGGGTTTGGCCGGCGCGAGGAAACCCCTCGTCAGCCCCGTTCGCCCGATCGGGGCAAGTCGGACGCCGATAATTTTCTGTGGGGCCGCCATCCGGTTTTGGCCGCTCTGGCGAATCCCGCCCGTCGCGGCATGGGTCGTCTGCTGGCCACAGCCGAGCGCGCCGCCGAGATCGAGAACAATGCTCTCGCAAACGGCCACAAGATCGAGGTGGTCGAAATCCAGGCCCTGACCCGGATGCTGCCCCCCGGCGCCGTGCATCAGGGACTGGCCTTCAAGGTCCAACCGCTGGAAGGCGTGTCGCTGGAAGAGCTGGCCGAGCCGGCTGAGGGCGTCATCGTCATGCTGGATCAGCTGACCGACCCCCAGAACGTCGGCGCCATCTTCCGATCGGCCCTGGCCTTCGGCGCGCGGGGGATCATCGTTCAGGACCGGCATGCTCCGGCCCTCGCCGGCGCCCTGGCCAAAGCGGCCGTCGGCGCCACCGAACGCCTCCCTCATGCGCGCGTCACGAATCTGTCCCGTGCGCTGGAGCGGCTGGCCGATCTGGGCTGGCGCGCCGTCGGGCTGGACGGAACGGGCGAACAGACGCTGGAAGAAGCGCTGGATCATCAGCCGACCGTTCTGGTCATGGGGTCCGAAGGCGACGGCATCCGTCGTCTGGTCGCCGAACACTGCGACGTCCTGGCCAAGATCCCCATGCCGGGCGGATTCGAGAGCCTGAACGTGTCCAATGCGGCGGCGGTCGCGCTTTATGAAGCGGCGCGCGCGCAACGCGGCTGACAGAACGCCGCACCGAGGCTGCTGACAGAACGCCGCACCGAGGCTAAGGAGCGGAAATGGAATTCCTCTCGTCTCCCGAACTCGCCAGCCAAGCCACGGCCCTGGGCCAGGTCTTGCTGATGGATCTGGTCCTGGCCGGCGACAACGCCGTCGCCGTGGGCCTGGCCGCCGCCGCCCTGCCCCAGGACCAGCGCAAGAAGGCCATTCTGATCGGCCTGGCCGCCGCCGTCGTCATGCGAATCGGCTTTGCGCTGATCACCGTGCAGCTTCTAGCTCTGGTCGGCCTGTTGCTGGCCGGCGGCCTGCTGCTGCTGTGGGTGTGCTGGAAGATGTGGCGCGAACTGCGCGAGCAAGCGACGCACGACCAGGCCGAGGCCGAAAAGGAACTCGAACTGGCCATGAGCATCGAGCACGGCTCTGGACCGTCGCCCGAGGAACTGGGCCTGAAGCGCAAGAGCTTCGGCGCCGCCCTGCTTCAGATCATGGTCGCCGACATCACCATGTCGCTGGACAATGTGCTGGCCGTCGCCGGCGCCGCGCACGAACACCCTTGGATCATGGTCTTCGGCCTGGTGCTGTCGATCGCCCTGATGGGCGTCGCCGCCACCTATATCGCCAAGCTGCTGCATCGCTTCAGCTGGATCGGCTATATCGGTCTGGTCGTCGTTCTGTATGTCGCCCTGCACATGATCTGGGACGGCGCCCGTCAGGTGGTGGTCCGCACCGGCCATATGGACGAGTTCAACGCCTCGGCCCCCGCCTTCCTTGAGATCGGTCCCGAGGAAGCGGCCAAACATCTGGGCCAGAAGCGCACAGAGGACAGCCCAACGCCGGCGCCCGCCGAACCAACGGTCGCGCCATGACGGTCGCCACCGTCACAGTCGAAGAGGCCGCCGCCTGGCTGCAAGCCGGCGAAGCGGTGCTGATCGATGTGCGCGAGCCGGACGAGTTCGCCGCCGCCCGCATCGACGGCGCGATCCTGGCCCCGCTCAGCCAGATGCCCGCCGCCTGGGAGGCGCTGGACCTTCCGGCCGACAAGAAGATCATCGTTCAATGCCTGAAGGGCGGCCGCAGCCATCAGGTCTGCGCCTTCGTCGGCCCGACCGGCCCCGACGGCCAGCCGCTGTTCAACCTGACCGGCGGCATCCAGGCCTGGAATGCGGCGGGGCTTCCGGTCGTGTTCGCCGAGCAGGACTGATCAGCGACCGCGCAGCCAGCCGGTAACTGAAATCCGGTCCGCCGCCGCCGACAGGGCGACCTGCGTCACCGAATGGGGCGTCGGCACCTTCAGCAGGTTCAGGGTGTTGAAGCGCGGCGTAAAGGCCTCCGCCACATTGCCGTCGGCGCCATGGAAAGCCAGAAGGCCGCCCCATTCGATCCGCCACGCCGGCGTCAGGTTCAGCACATAGGCGAAGAAGCGATTCTTGCCCTCGGCGTGATCGTCATGCTCGGTCAGAAAATGGCCGGCGCGATAACGGGTCAGTTGCGCATCGGCCAAGGCGAGCCGCGGCTCGCCTGTCACGTCCCGCATCAAGCCCAGGAAGGCCTCGCCGTTTAGGAAGGCCAACAGATCGGCCCACACCGGCGCCGCCTGCCCGGCCTGAACCAGATCGTAGATCGGGTGATTGTCGTACAAATACTGGAAGTCCGCCTGGGCCGAGACCTGCACCGCCTGAGCCAACGCCTGTTTCTGATCCGGCGTCAGAGAGGCCAGCCAGGCGGCGGGCAGATCGACATGGCCGGTCCCGCGTCGCGTCACGACGTTGTAATCGGCGGCCGTCGCCGCGTCGTAGAGCGCTTGCGCGTCAGTCACAGCCAAGACGCCGTCGATCTGCGCCCGCCCCGTGCGCGCCAGCCGTTCGCGAATGGCGGCGCGCGCTTGGTCAGTCAGGGGCGTCAGGGTCGGCGTCATCGCTTATCCCTTTCGGATCAGGCGTCCGCGCCGCCGAAGCGTTCGGACCATTCCGCGACCTGGGCGTCCTCGATCTTGGCGAACAGCACGCCCTGAGCTTCCACCTTGCCGCCCACAGGCAGACGGTTCAGCAAATCCTCGTCGGCGCCAGGCCAGCTCAGGTCCTCCATCCCAACCGACGCCGCGATCTTGGGCGCGGTGAACGGCAGGATCGGCGCGGCCAGACGCGCGAACAGGGCCACCAGGTTCAGACCCGTGCGCACCCCCACCGCCGCGCGGTCGCGATCGGTCTTCAGCGCCGTCCAGGGCGCCGCCACCTGCAGATACTCGTTGCCCAACACCCAGGCGGCGCGGATGGCGACAGCGGCCTTTCTAAACTCCATCGCCTCCAGCTGTTCGGTCGCCTCGGCGACGGCGGCGTTGATGTCGGCCTCCAGCTGGATTTCGACTGGTCCGGCCTCGCCGCCCTCGGGCACCACGCCGTCGAACTTGGATTCCGCGAACTTGACGATGCGGTTGACGAAATTGCCCAGCACATCGGCCAGGTCTTTGTTGGTCGAGGCCTGGAAGTCCTCCCAAGTGAAGGCTGAATCCGCGTGCTCCGGCCCATAGGCCGTCAGGCGCCAGCGCCAGTAGTCGGCCGGCAGCAGGTCCAGCGCCTGATCCATGAAGACGCCGCGCTTCTGGCTGGTGGAGAACTTGCCGCCGTACCAGTTCAGCCAGTTGAACGCTTTCAGCTGGTCCACCGTCTTCCACGGCTCGCCCGAGCCGATGATGGTCGCGGGGAAGCTGACGGTGTGGAAGGCGACGTTGTCCTTGCCCATGAACTGGACATAGCGAACGTCCTCTGCCCCCTCGTCCAGACGCCACCAGTCACGCCACGACCCGCCCGTCGCCTCGGCCCATTCCTCGGTCGCGGCGATGTATTCGATGGGGGCGTCGAACCAGACGTAGAAGACCTTGTCCTCCATGCCCGGGCGCGGAAAGCCGTCCTTGGTCACCGGCACGCCCCAGGCCAGGTCGCGGGTGATGCCCCGGTCGATCAGCCCCTCGTCCAGATGTTTGTACGCGATGGACTTGGCCAGCACCTGCCAGCCGCTCTTGCCGTCGACCCAGGCGCGGATCTCGGGCTCGATCTTGGTCTGGAGCAGATAGAGGTGACGCGTGTCGCGCACCTCCAGGTTCTTGGAGCCCGACACTGAGGAATAGGGATCGATCAGGTCGGTCGGATCCAGCAGGCGTCCGCAGTTGTCGCACTGATCGCCGCGCGCGCCGACATGGCCGCAGTGGGGGCAGGTTCCCTCGACATAGCGGTCGGGCAGGAAGCGGGCGTCGTCGATCGAATAGATCATCCGATCCACCCGCTCCTCGATCAGGCCGTTCTTCTCCAGCGCCTCGGCGAAATGCTGGGTCAGGCGATGGTTCTGCGGGTTCGACGACCGGCCGAACCAGTCGTAACTCAGGCCGAACGCCTGACCCGCGGCCTTCTGGATTTCGTGCTGCTCGTCGCAATAGGTCCGCACATCCTGACCGGCGGCCGCGGCGGCCAGCTCGGCCGGGGTGCCGTGCTCGTCGGTGGCGCAGATATAGAGGACCTCATGCCCCTGGGCCCGCTTAAACCGCGCCCAGACGTCGGCCGGCAACATCGAGCCCGCCAGATTCCCCAGGTGCTTGATGCCATTGATGTAGGGCAGCGCCGAGGTGATGAGGATGCGGGCCATGATCGTCCAGGTGTTCGGGGAAGCGCAGGGATATAGAGCGGCGGCGCGGTTTCCTCAAACGCCTTGCGGCAGACGGCGCGCAATACGGATGAAACGCCCGGTCAGCAGGGTCGAGGACGCCAGGCTGGCGATCACCACCGCCCAGACCAGGCCGTTGACGCCCATCTGATGCGCCAAAACCCAGCCCAGCGGCATCATCACCGCGCCGTAGGCGGCGAAATGCATGATGGTGGGCCACCAGACGTCGCCTGCCGCGCGGTTGGCCTGGGCCGCCACGACCTGAATGCCGTCCGCCACAAAGAACAACGTCGCCAGCACCAGGGCCGGAGCGGCGATGGCCAGCAGGGCCGGATCGCGATTATAGGCGCCGACGATCAGATGGGCGCTGGGCCAAACCAGCAGGGCGACAACCAATGTCAGGGCCGTGACGACGCCCAGCCCGACCAGCCCGGCGCGCATCACCCCTCGCCCGTCGCCGGCGCCATAGCTGCGCCCCACCAGCACCGCGGTCGCTGACGACAGCCCCATCGGCAGCATGAAGACGATGGCCGAGACGTTGAGCACAACCGCCCAGGCCGCCGTCTCCGCCGTACCGATCTGACCGGCGAAGAAGGTGAAACCGGAAAAGGCCCCGACCTCGATGAAATAGGATGCGCCGGCGCCCAGGCCGACCTTGACCTGTTCGCGCGCGGCCTTGGGATCGCGCTCGGGCTTGTCGAAGATGCCCAGCGCCCGCGCCTCGGGCAGACGCAGGATGTAGATCACCAGAAAGATCGCCAGCGCCGCCCGCGCCCCGAACGTCGCCCAGGCCGAGGCGAAGGCGCCGTCGAAGCCGAAGCCGAGCAGGTCCGGGACCAGCACGATGTTCAGCACCAGATTGACCCCGTTCGCCACCCACATGGCCACCATGCCGGGCTTGGGCCGGCCCAGAGCCTCCAGGAAGAACTGGCCCGTCACCGAGATCAGATAGAAGGGCATGGACAGGGCGAACACCACCAGGGCAGGCCCCGCGCCCTCCGCCAGACCGTCCTCCAGCCCCAGCTTGCCCAGTCCCCACGGGCCAATGGCGATCAGGGCGATCATCGACACGACGCCGATCTGCAACGAATAGGTCAGGCCGCGACGCAGCACCGAGCCGACCGCGTGCCGACGCCCCTCGCCCAGCATCCGCGCCGTCATCACCTGCACGCCCAGCATCAGGCCCACCGCCGTCGTCACCACGATCGACGTCGGCGCCCAGGCCAGAGAATGGAACGCCAGTTCCTGGCTGGAATAGTTGCCCACCACGATGGCGTCGGTCAGCCCCATGGTCATGATGCCGATGCGCGCCAGGATCACCGGCCATGCCAGGTTCAGCAGGTCGCGGAAGGCGGTACGGGTCTGGGGGCTGAGCGCGATCATCGGACGCGGCACAGGCCACGCCGACTCGCCGGGGTCAACTCCCAAAAACTTTGAGGGCTTGGCCTACCAGGCGCCCAGTTCGCGCAGCTGACGCACCAGTTCTTCCGGAGCCTCGCCAGCGTCGAGGTCGGTCAGATCGACCGGCGCATCTTTTGGCTCGAAATATCGCCAACCCTGGAAGGGACGCCGAGCCATGGGCGCGGTGCGAATGACTTTGGGTTCGAGCGTGATCTCGCATCGGCTCTGCTTGCCCTCGCCCAAGGTTGTGATGTCCAGCACCGGCTGTCGACAGACGATCGTTCCCTTCACCACCCAGTAAAGCGAGCCGCCGTCCTCGATCTCGGTCGCCCGTTTCGGTGTCATTCGCGTATGAACCACCAGCGGCCCGCCCTTGGCGGCGCGGGTTTCCAGCCATTCGACGTCCGGCACCCCGACGCCCAGCTTGATCATGTGAAGCGGCATGGCGACCACGTAGTGCCCCTTAAACGCATTGGCCAGATTCTTAATCTTAGAGGGCTAACCATCGGCTCGCGCCGCTCAGTTCGCCCAGCGCCTTTAGGACCAGTATGTACGGATTGATTACCCGCCTGACGGCCCATCCCGGCCGCCGCGACGAACTGGGCCTCTGCCTGCTGGATCCCAATGTGAAGCGACCGGGCTGCCACAGCTACGTCGTGGCGCACGATGTGAATGACGCCGACGCCCTGCTCGTCACAGAGGTCTGGATGAGCAAGGCCTCGCACGATGCCTGGTTCAACACGATCCGCGAATCCAGAGTGATGCGTCCGGCGCTCGGCTTGATCGCGCTATGGGGCGACACGGTCGTGACGCGCCCGATCGGCGGCGTGGGGCTTTAGTCCGCCTTCACCACCGCCAGCACGGCCGCCTCGACGACCTGGTCGCCAAGAGACGCGACGCTTTCCACCACGCCGTCGAACGGCGCGGTCAGGGCGTGTTCCATCTTCATGGCTTCCAGCACCACGACCGGCTGGCCCTTCGTCACCGCATCGCCGGCCTTGACCGGCGTAGCCACGATCTTGCCCGGCATGGGCGCGCGCAGCGAACCATCCGACACCGCGCCCGCGCCTGAACCCACGGCGGCGCGATAGGGCGTGACGCGACGCGCCTCGCCATCGACGAACAGGACGAACCCGTCATCGACGGCCTGATAGCCGAACAGGCGATCCCCCGCCTGAACCTGGTCGAACCCGACGTGGGCCACTTCTCCTTGAGAACCGCGCCAGCCCGTTTCGACCGGCGTCACCGCAGCGGACACGCCCTGACCGTCGACATGGGCCCAGACGGTTGTCTGCGCCGGCGCATTCAGGCGCACGCCATAGGACAGACCCGGCTGGCCGCCCCAGGGACTGAACCGGTCCGAACGCGCCTCGACCGCATCCGCCGCCGCTTCCGCAATCAGGGTCAGGGCCGCCAGCGTCGCTTCGTCGGACGGCTGCGGCTGCAACGCCGCCTCCTCCGCCGCGATGAAGCCCGTGTCCACGTCGCCCGCGACGAAGCGCGGATGCTCCAGGCAGCGTTTCAGGAAGCCGGCGTTGGCCTTGACCGGCCAGACCTCGACCTCGCCCGCCGCCTCGGCCAGACGCGCCGCCGCCGCCTCACGCGTGTCCTCATGCACGATCAGCTTGGCGATCATGGGATCATAGAACTGGCTGACCTCGCCGCCCTGCTCCACGCCGGTATCGACGCGTATGCCTTCAGGCATGACGAAATGCTCCAGCTTGCCGATGGAAGGCAGGAATCCGTTGGCCGGATCCTCGGCATACAGCCGCGCCTCCATGGCCCAGCCGTTCAGCTGGATCTCGGCCTGCTTCAGGGGGACCGGCTCGCCCGCGGCAACGCGGAACTGCCACTCGACCAGATCGACGCCTGTCACGCTCTCGCTCACGGGATGCTCGACCTGCAGTCGGGTGTTCATCTCCATGAACCAGACGCCGTCCGCCTTCAGCCCGTCCGAGGCGTCGGCGATGAACTCGATGGTCCCGGCCCCGACGTAGTTGACCGCCCGGGCCGCCTTGATCGCGGCCCCGGTCACGGCGGCGCGCACGGCCTCGCTCATGCCCGGCGCGGGCGCCTCTTCGATCACCTTCTGGTGGCGGCGTTGCAGCGAACAGTCGCGCTCGTACAGGTGGACAACCTCGCCGTGCTTGTCGCCGAACACCTGCACCTCGATGTGGCGTGGGCGGGTGATGTAGCGTTCGATCAGTACCCGGTCGTCGCCGAAGGCCGCCGCCCCTTCCCGCTTGGCGCTGGCCAGACCGGCGGCGAAATCGGCTGGATCATCGACCCGTTTCATCCCCTTGCCGCCGCCGCCCGCGACCGCCTTGATCAGCACCGGATAGCCGATCCGCGCCGCCTCGGCCGTCAGGGTTTCCTCCGACTGATCGGCGCCCTGATAGCCCGGCGTCACCGGCACCCCGGCCTGGATCATCAGCTCCTTGGCCGCGTCCTTCAGACCCATGGCGCGAATTGAGGATGGGTCCGGCCCGATCCAGATCAGGCCTGCCGCCGCGACGGCCTCGGCGAAGTCGGCGTTCTCGCTCAGGAAGCCATATCCGGGGTGGATCGCCTCCGCGCCGGTCGCCTTGGCCGCCGCCAGCACCTTGGCGCCGTCCAGATAAGATTCGCGCGCCGCCGCCGGACCGATCAGCACCGCCTCGTCGGCCTCGCGCACATGCAGGGCGTTGGCGTCCGCCTCGGAATAGACGGCGATGGTGCGAATCCCCATCCGCTTGGCGGTGCGGAAGACACGGCAGGCGATTTCGCCGCGATTGGCGACAAGGACGGACTTGAACATGAAGCGGTCTTAGCCGGATCGTGCGCATCAAGCGAGAGGTAGAGCACGACCCTTCTCACGCGACGCGGCAGGCGTTAAGCCCCTCCCATGTCCCTGCGCCCCCTCTTCGTCACCCAGGTCTATGAAGCCTCCCTCGCCGAAGGGCGTGGCTGGCCCGACTTCAACGAACAGCTGATCGACGTCATCCGCATGATGGCCGAGGAGGACGAGGCCGGCCGCCGGTGGTGCAAGGCCAACGCCTATCGCGGCTACACCTCCTACGGATCGCTGAACGACCTGCCCCAACGCTTCCCGGAGTTCGCCGAGCTGAAGCGCCATCTGGATCGCCATGCCGTCGCCTACGCCAAGGCGCTGAACTTCGACCTGGCCCGCAAACCCCGCCTCGACAATCTGTGGGTCAACATCTTGAAGCCCGGCGGCGGCCATACAGGTCACATCCACCCGCACGCTTTCCTGTCAGGCACCGTCTATATCGACGTGCCTGACGGCGCGTCGTCGCTGAAGCTGGAAGACCCCCGCCTGCCCTTCATGATGGCCCGCCCGTCGGTGACCGATGACGCGACCGAGGCCGAGCGGCCGTTCGTCTATCTGCAGCCTCAGGCAGGCACGGTGCTGATGTGGGAAAGCTGGCTGCGGCACGAGGTGCCGACCAACCTGGCCAAGGCCGACCGGATTTCGATCAGCTTCAACTACGCCTGAAGTCGGCCGCCGTTTCCGGCGGCCGATCAGCGCATTCAAACCGTCCAGCTGGCCTTGCGCTTGTCCAGGAAGGCGGCGACGCCCTCGCGACCTTCATCCGACACGCGGGCGCGGGCGATGCGTTTGGCGGTTTCGTCCATCAGACCGTTGTCGATCTTGTGGTGGGCGATGTCGTTGACCAGACGCTTGGCCTCGCCCATCGCGCCCGGCGCATTGTTGGTCAGGCTGTCGCTCAGCATCGAGATGAACTCGTCCACCGATCCTTCGGGCAGCACGAGGTCGATCAGGCCGGCATGGGCGGCGTAGTCGGCGTCGAAGGCGTTGGCGGTCAGGAACAACTGGCGGGCGCGGCGCGCGCCGACGGCCTCGATCACATAGGGGGCGATGGTCGCCGGGATCAGACCCAGCTTGACCTCGGAGAAGGCGAAGCGCGCCCCCTCGACCGCCACGGCCATGTCGCAGGCGGCGACGATGCCCGCTCCGCCGCCCATGGCGTTGCCCTCGACCACCGCCACCGTCAGGGCGGGAATGTCGTGCAGGGCCTTCAGCATTTTCGCCAGGCCCATGGCATCGTCGCGGTTGTCGCTCTCGGACCAGCCGGCGGCGTCGCGCATCCAGTTCAGATCGGCCCCGGCGCTGAAGGTGCCGCCCGCCCCCCGAATGAAGACGGCCCGCACCCGGTCCGCGCCGTGCAGCGTCTCGAACGCCTCATGTAAGGCTGCGATAGTCGCGGCGTCGAAGGCGTTCTTCTTGGCCGGACGGTTGATGGTGACGAAGACGACGCCGTCGGTGGTCGAATCGATCTGCACCAGATCATCGTCGGCGTCCGGCGCTGCATCGGGCACCAGCGGCTGGGCGATGCTGTTGATCTCGGCCGCCTCGGCGTCGGTGACGTCCAGGGCGTTCAGGTCGGCTTCGGTCGGTTCGTCGGTCATGGGGAACTCCTTCGAGGGATCAACGCGCGACGGCGAGAACGGCGCCGCTTCGGTGAAAAGTGCGAGTGAGCAAGAGTTGAGCGGCAGTCTGGCATGGATGAGCGACAAGCTCACCCCTTGCTCACTGACACACCTCGCTCACCCCAAATCACATCCGGAACAGGCCGAACGTCGTCTCCGGGATCGGGGCGTTCAGGCTGGCGCTGATGGCCAGGCCGAGCACATCGCGCGTCTGGGCCGGGTCGATGACGCCGTCGTCCCACAGGCGGGCGGTGGCGTAATAGGGATTGCCCTCGTCCTCGTACTTCTGGCGGATCGGCGCCTTGAAGGCCTCGGCGTCGTCCGCGCTCCAGGTCTCGGCGTCGCGGTGCACGGTGGCCAGGACGCTGGCGGCCTGTTCGCCACCCATGACCCCGATACGGCTGTTGGGCCAAGTGAACAGGAAGCGCGGCGAATAGGCCCGGCCGCACATGCCGTAGTTCCCCGCGCCGAAACTGCCGCCGATCAGGACGGTGAGCTTGGGCACTTCGGCCGAGGCCACGGCCGTCACCAGCTTGGCGCCGTCCTTGGCGATGCCGCCCGCCTCATATTTGCCGCCGACCATGAAGCCACTGATGTTCTGCAGGAACAGGAGCGGAATCTTGCGCTTGCAGGCCAGTTCAATGAAGTGGGCGCCCTTCTGGGCGCTTTCAGAAAAGATGACGCCGTTGTTGGCCAGGATGGCGACCGGATAGCCCCAGATGCGCGCAAACCCGCACACAAGGGTCGAGCCGTACAGGCTCTTGAACTCGTCGAACTCCGACCCGTCCACCAGCCGGGCGATGACCTCGCGCACATCATAGGGCGCGCGCACGTCGTCGGGGATCAGACCGTACAGCTCCTCCGCGTCAAAGGCCGGCGCGCGCGGTTCGCGCACATCCATATCGACGGCCTTGGTCGTGTTTAGATTGGCGACGATGGAGCGCACGATTTCCAGCGCGTGCTCATCGTTCTCGGCGACATGATCGACCACGCCCGAGCGACGGCCGTGGGTTTCGGCCCCGCCCAGCTCCTCCGCCGAAATGACCTCGCCGGTTGCGGCCTTCACCAGCGGCGGGCCGGCCAGGAAGATGGCGCCCTGGTTCCTGACGATGATCGTCTCGTCCGACATGGCCGGCACATAGGCCCCGCCGGCGGTGGACAGGCCCATGACGCAGGCGATCTGGGCGATGCCCTTGGCGCTCATCCGGGCCTGGTTGAAAAAGATGCGGCCGAAATGGTCGCGGTCGGGAAACACCTCGGCCTGGTGCGGCAGATTGGCCCCGCCGCTATCGACCAGATAGACGCACGGCAGGCGGTTCTGCTCGGCGATCTCCTGAGCGCGCAGGTGCTTCTTCACCGTCATGGGGAAGTAGGCGCCGCCCTTCACCGTGGGATCATTGCAGACGATCATGACCTCGCGGCCCGAGACCCGACCGATGCCGGCGATGACGCCCGCCGCCGGGGCCTCGCCGTCATACATGTCGTGCGCAGCCAGTTGCCCGATCTCCAGGAAGGGCGAGCCGGGATCTAGCAGGCGCTCGACGCGGTCGCGCGGCAACAGCTTGCCGCGAGCGACGTGACGCTCGCGAGATTTGTCGGACCCGCCGCGCGCGGCCTTGGCCACATGGTCGCGTAACTCGGCGACCAGGGCGCTGTTGTGCGCGTGCAGAGACTTGTATTTTTGGCTTTGCGGATCGACCGCGGACGTCAGCTTCGGCATGGGGCTGGTTTAGGCGGGGTCGAGGGGCGCCACAAGCGTCTGCCGCCATCCTTGCTTCCTCGCCCCTTTTCGCCTATAGGCCCCGCCTTTCCAGGGCTTCGGTCCTGTCGCGGAGCACCAAAGGGTTGGACGTTCGGTCCGGCCGCCGCGCCAGGAGCCATCGTGGAGACCGACTTACCCGGTCGTTTCCGCGCCGACGCCCACAAGGGAGACTACCGCATGGCTCTTTACGAGCACACGGTCATGACGCGCCAGGATATCTCGGCGCAACAGGCCGAAGCGCTGAATGACACCATCAAGGATCTGATCGTCGCCGGTGGCGGCTCGGTCGCCAAGATCGAATACTGGGGTCTGCGCAACCTGACCTACCGCGTGAAGAAGAACCGCAAGGCTCACTATTCGCTGCTGGCCGTCGACGCCCCTCCGGCCGCTATGGCCGAAGTCGAGCGTCAGCTGTCGATCAACGAAGACGTGCTGCGCTGGCTGACAGTCCGCGTCGAGGAACTCGACCTGGAACTGTCGCCGCTGCTGGCCCGCCGCGAGCGTGAACGCGAGCGTGAGCGCGAGCGCACCCCGCGCGACGACGCCGCCGCCGACGCCGAATAAGGAACCCGGAACATGACCGATACCACTGCCCCGACCCCGGGCGCACCGGCGGGCTCCGGCGCCGCCGGCCGCCGCCCCTTCTATCGTCGCCGCAAGGTCTGCCCGTTCTCGGGCGCCAATGCGCCGAAGATCGATTACAAGGACGTCAAGCTGCTGCAGCGTTACGTCTCCGAACGCGGCAAGATCGTGCCTTCGCGCATCACCGCCGTCTCCCAGAAGAAGCAGCGTGAACTGGCCAAGGCCATCAAGCGCGCTCGCTATCTGGCCCTCCTGCCTTACGTGGTGAAGTGAGATGAAGGTCGTTCTGCTTGAACGCGTCGAGAATCTCGGCGCCATCGGCGACGTCGTGTCCGTCAAGGACGGCTTCGCCCGTAACTTCCTTCTGCCGCGCGATAAGGCCCGCCGGGCCACCGCCGCCAACCTGAAAGCGTTCGAACTCGACCGCGCCGCCATCGAGCAGCGCAACGAGAAGAACAAGGCTGATGCACAGAAGGTCGCCGACAAGATCGACGGCCAGACCTACGTCATGATCCGTCAGGCCGGTGAAACCGGTCACCTGTACGGTTCGGTCGCCGGTCGCGATGTCGCCGAGGCCATCCAGGCCGAAGGCGGCAAGGTCGAGCGCTCGCAGGTCGTCCTGAACACGGCGATCAAGAGCCTGGGCGTCCACGAAGTGCCGGTTCGCCTGCACGCCGAGGTCCGCGCCACGGTCAAGATCAACATCGCCCGCTCGATGGACGAGGCCGAGCGCCAAGCCAAGGGCGAGGATGTGATCCGCAGCCAGTTCGACGATGAGCGCCAGGCCGCCGAACAATCGGCCCAGGAACTGATCGAAGGCGGCGCCGGTCAACAAGAAGGCTTCGGCGACGAAGCCTGATCCGACCGGATCGCGAAACACATCAAGGGCGCGTCTCGCAAGGGACGCGCCCTTTTTGCTGCGCGCGAACGGCATCCACCGCACGGCCGATCGTCACCTTGACCTATGACAAGATTACAACAAACCCAGATCATTGATCTCTCAAATGGATGTCTAGACATTAAGCTTGCTTGACGTCGTCACATTGCGGTCACAGCCTGCAATTGAGGCCTGCGTTTCGATTATACGCGCAAGATTATTGCGCTTTTCGAGACGCCGACCGAGGGCGACGGCATGACGGCCTGCCGAGCGCCGACACAGAGGGCTGTCGTGCATCGTCGGGGACTATCAATGAAAATCGGATACGGTCGTCAGGCCCTATTGGCCTTTGCCTCCACCAGCGCGCTCTTCATCGCCTCATCGGCGTTCGCCCAGACAACCCCTCCGCCAAGTGAAGCCACCGATGTCGATGAGATCGTCGTCACCGGCACGCGCACCGTTGGGCGCAGCCGGCTCGACAGCGTCGCGCCCGTCGATGTCATCACCGGCGAAACTCTGGCGAAACAGGGCACTGGCACAGAGCTGGCCGCCGCCCTCGCCGCCACCGCCCCGTCCATCAACTTCCCTCGTCCCGCCATTTCCGACGGCTCCGATCACGTTCGTCCGGCAACCCTGCGCGGTCTTGCTCCTGACCAGACCCTTGTCCTGATCAACGGTCAGCGCGGCCATGTCGGCGCCCTGGTGAACGTAAACGGCGCGCTTGGCCGTGGCTCGACCGCCTTCGACCTGAATACGATTCCGTCGATCAGCCTTGGCTCGGTCGAAGTCCTGCGTGACGGCGCTTCGGCGCAATATGGCGCCGACGCCATCGCCGGCGTCATCAATCTGCGTCTGCGCCAGGCGTCGAGCGGCGGCGGCATCACCGCCAACTACGGCATCTACGACACCGACTTCACGACCGCGCGCGGCGAGCACAGCCGCCGCGACGGCGAACAGACCTCGCTCGCCGGCTGGGTCGGCCTGCCCCTGTTTGGCGACGGCTTCCTGACCCTTTCGGGCGAAGTCCAGAAACGCCAGCCCACCAATCGCTCCGACTACGCGGCGACCACTGCGGTCAACGGAGGCAGTGCGACCACCGTCATTGGTCGCTTCGGCGATCCCTATACAGAAGCCTACACCGGCTATTTCAACGCCGGAAAACCGCTTGGCGGCGAATGGGAAGCCTATGCCTTCGGCGGCTATCAGAAGCGCAAGTCCGAGGCTGCGGCGACCGCCCGCGCCTTCAACAACTCAAACAACGTCACCGCCATCTATCCCAATGGCTTCCTGCCAATCATCGCCGCCGACATCGACGACTACAATATATACGGCGGCCTGAAAGGCCCCGCCGCCGGCTTCGACTGGGACATCTCAATCGGGTACGGCCGAAACGAGTTGGACTATCGCGTCCTGAACTCCCTGAACGCCTCCTATGGCGCCGCCTCCCAGACCCAGTTCGACGCCGGCGGCCTCAGCTACGGTCAACTGACCATCGGCGTGGATGCGGTGAAACAGATCGAAGCGAACCTGTATGAACCGCTCAACGTCGCCTTGGGAGTCGAATACCGACGCGAGGACTTCAACGTCACCGCAGGCGAGCCGACATCCTACAACAAGGGCCCCGTCACGGCCGGCGGCGCCGGATCGCAGGGCTTCCCTGGCTTTGCGCCATCTAATGCGGTCGATGTCGATCGCAACAACATCAGCGCTTACATCGACCTGGAGGGCAAATTCTCCGAACAGTTCAGTGTCGGTCTGGCCGGGCGCTACGAGGACTATTCCGATTTCGGCGATCAGTTCACGGGCAAGATTTCGGGACGCTACGACTTCACCGAGGCCTTCGCCCTGCGTGGCGCCATTTCGACGGGCTTCAAATCGCCAGCCCTTCAGCAACAGTACTTCAGCTACATCGCCACCAACCTTGTCGCCACAGCGGGCGGCGTGGTGCTGCAGCAGAACGGCTCGTACCGGGTCGACGATCCTATCGCGATCGCCCTGGGCTCAAAGCCGCTGGAGCCCGAGACCTCGACCAACTACTCGCTCGGCGCGGTCTTCCGACATGAAGGCTTCGAACTGACGGTGGACACCTACCGCATCGATGTCGCTGACCGGATCATCTATTCCGAGACGCTCGGCGTGTCGCGGCCCAGCCAGACGGCGCAATCCACGGCTGCCATTCAGGCTCTGCTCGCTCCGTTCGGCGTGACCGGCGCGCGGTTCTTCCTGAACGGTGTGGACACCTCGACCAGCGGCGTCGATGTCGTGGCGCGCTATCGGACGCAGCAGGATTTCGGGCGGTTCGATTTCACACTGGCGGGCAACTTCAACTCCACCGAAGTGACCAAGACGCCAGCGGTTCCCAGCAACCTCGCCATTGCCCCGTCAGACGCCTTCCTCTTCGACCGCTCTTCCAAACTGTCGTTTGAGCAAGGCACGCCGGAACAGAAGATCGTCGCCAGCGTGGACTGGTCGCTGGGTGACTTCGGTGCGACCTTGAAGGGCACCAGCTACGACAGCGTTCTGGTCGCCAACAACAACGCCACCCTGGACTACGAAACGGGCGACGCGCTGCTCGTGGATCTGGAGGGCCGCTACACTCTGCCGTTCGGCGTGTCGCTCGCTGTCGGCGTGAACAACCTGACCGACGAATATCCAACCGCCACGCCGATCAACATCAACGGCGCGACGGGTTCGGTGGGTTACCCGAGCTATTCGCCTTATGGCTTCAACGGCCGCTTCTTCTACGGCCGGCTGAGCTACAGCTTCTAAGCCAACTGATATACCACTCGAATGGGGCGTCCTTCGGAGCGCCCCATTTTGCGTGGCGATAGATTTCCTACTGACTGCTGCAACAAAACATGGCCGCCTGCGTCGATTGACCCGCCGCACCTTCGCCCTGATATGGCCATGACCGCCGGGACCTCCCCGACCTTGCGGTTGGAGAGGCCATGAAGATCACCCCCCGTTTTACGGCGACGCCGCCCGCCATCGCGCGATGTTGCGGCTGAGACCGCAAGACACCTGAACTTCGGATCGACCTCAAAGCCCGTCGCGGTCAGCGGCGGCGATGCGCGCTCGCGCCAAAAACAGACTTTAGGAAATCTCTCAATGCGCTCTCTTTCTCAACGGGCCGCCGCACCGGCCCTGCTCGCAACCGTTTCGACCTTCGCCCTGCTGAGCGCCGCCCCGGCCTTTGCTCAAAACGCCGAACCCGTCGCCGATGAGGCGGCGCAGGTGGACGATATCGTCGTGACCGGCACGCGGGTCCAGAACCGCTCGCGCCTCGACACCCTGGCGCCCGTCGATGTCGTGACGTCCGAGGCGTTGCAAACGCGCGGCACGACCGAATTCGCCACCGCCCTGGCCCAGGCCGTGCCCTCGCTGACCTTCCAGCGGCCGTCGGCCAACGATGGCTCGGACTCGATCCGCCCGATCACCTTGCGCGGCCTGTCGCCGGACCAGACGCTGGTGCTAGTCAACGGCACGCGTCGCCATGCCTCGGCCCTGGTCAACGTCAACGGCGTGGTGGGGCGCGGGTCGGCCGCCGTCGATCTGAACACCATTCCGACCGGCGCTCTGGACCGGGTTGAAGTGCTGCGTGACGGCGCCTCGGCCCAGTACGGCTCGGACGCCATCGCCGGGGTGGTGAACCTGCGCCTGAAGGAGGCCTCCAGCGGCGGCGGCGCCAGCGTGACCTACGGCCAGTATTTCACCACGGTGAAGACCGCGCGCGGTGAACGCGACGAGACCGACGGCGGCACCGTCACGGCCTCGGCCTGGCAAGGGTTCTCACTGGGCGACGACGGCTTTCTGACCCTGTCGGCGGAGTATCTGAATCGCGAGTCGACCAATCGCTCGGACTATGATCCCCGCGCGGCGGCGAACGGAGCGATCACCGCCCGGTTCGGCGACCCGGACGTTGAGCAATGGACCGTGTTCGCCAATGCCGGCAAGGGGCTGGGCAACGGCTGGGAGGCCTACGGCTGGGCCGGCTATCAGGACCGCGACAGCGAAGGCGCCGCCTTCCCTCGCCTGTCCGACAACGTCAACAATGTCGCCTCGATCTACCCGAACGGCTTCCTGCCGAAGGTCGCCATCAATTCGAAAGACGCCTCGCTGGCCGGCGGCCTGCGCGGCGAACTGGCGGGCTGGAACACAGACATCAGCCTGACCTATGGCCGCAATGCTCTGGACTTCCGCACCGAGGATTCGCTGAACTCCACCTACGGCGCGACTTCGCCGACCAGCTTCGATTCCGGCCGCCTGATCTATGACCAACTAGTGCTGGGCGCCGACTTCAGCCGTGAGTTCGAGGTCGGTCTGTCCGGCGGCCCGCTGAATTTCGCCTGGGGCCTGGAGCAGCGCTGGGAAAACTACAAGATCGAGGCCGGTCAGCCCGAGAGCTACAACCGCGGCCCCCTGGGCGCCAACACCGCCCTGACCGGCGGCGCCCAGGGCTTCGTCGGCTTCCAGCCCTCGAACGCCGTCGATGTCGATCGCGACAACTTCGCCGCCTACGCCGACGTCGAAATTCCCCTGACCGACAAGCTGCGCGTCGAAGGCGCCGTGCGGTTCGAGGACTATTCCGACTTCGGCGACACCCAGACGGGCAAGCTGTCGGCCCGCTATGATTTCACCCCCAGCTTCGCCCTGCGCGGTTCGGTCTCGACCGCCTTCCGCGCGCCGTCGTTGCAGCAGTCGTATTTCACCTCCACCGCCTCGGTGATCCAGAACGGCGCCGTGGTCGAAACCGGCACCTTCCCGGCCACCAGCGCGGTCGCGACCGCCCTTGGCGCGCGTCCGCTGAAGGCCGAGACCTCGACCAACTATTCGGTCGGCGCGGTGGTTCGTCTGGGCCGGTTCGACCTGACGGTCGACGCCTACAAGATCGACATCGACGATCAGATCGTTCTGTCCGAATTGATCAACCGGACGTTCTCGGGCCAGGTCGCCAGCCTGCTGGATCCGCAAGGCGTCCAGGCCGCGCGCTTCTTCCTGAATGGGGTCTCGACCTCGACCGAAGGCGTGGACATCGTCGGGCGTTATCGTCTGCCGACCGACACGCTCGGCGATTTCGACTTCACCGTCGCGGCCAACTTCAACGATGTGTCGGTCAACCGCGTGCCGACGTCCTCCTCGGTGCTGAACCCGGTGCCGACGCTGTTCGCCCGCCAACGCATCCTGACCATCGAAGACGGCACGCCCGACACCAAGGTTTCGGCGTCGGCGGACTGGAGCCGGGACAAGTGGGGCGCCACGGTTCGCGCCACCTACTATGGCGACGTGCTGCAACCCGGATCGACTGCGGCGAACGACTACAGCACCGGGGCCAAGACGGTCGTGGATCTGGAAGGCCGGTTCCAGCTTACGGAACGTGTCGGCGTGGCGATCGGCGTGGACAATGTGTTTGACGAATATCCGGACTTCGTGCCGGCGTCGCTGAACTCCAACGGCGTTCTGGGTTTCCCCTACTATTCGCCCTTCGGTTTCAACGGTCGCTACGGCTATGCGCGCCTCAGCCTGAAATGGTGAGGTCGGGCTGATCGCCAACGAGGCAGGGGCGCTCTTCGGAGCGCCCTTTTGCTTGTTTGCATTACGAAACCTTCAGCTTGGCCGTTCTCCGCGCCCCAGTTGCGACACATATCGCCGTTCAATCTAGGCGCAGCCAAAGGGGGCTTTGGAGGGGACCAGATGAAGACCAGATCGATCGCAGCCGGCGTCCTGGCGCTGTCGCTTTTCGCCGGCGCAGCCAACGCCATGACGGTTCAGGAATTCCTGACCACCGCCAATGCGATCCCTCAGAACCCGACCGCGCTGTTGCGCTCGGACACCCGTCGCCTGATGGCCGAGTTCCGCACCGCCGTTCGCACCGTGCGCGCCGAACAGACCCAGGCCAAGGCGGCCGGCCGTCAGCCCGCGACCTGCATGCCGGACAAGGTCGGCTTTTCGCCCAACGCCATCCTGAGCCGTTTCAACGCCGTCCCGCAAAGCCGTCGCAACATCAGCGTGACCCAGGCCGTCCGCGAATGGATGGCGCACGACTATCCGTGCGCCTGATCGCCGATGATCTGACCCTATCGGGCATCGGCCGCTCATTTGCGATATTCGCAGGCGGCAGCCTGCTGTTGATCAGCGGGGTTGTCGGGCTTGGCCTATTGGCTCCGGGCGACGGCGTCGTTCCCGACGCAATGGATCGCCTTTCCCCGTTCGTCCTGGCGGCGATGGGTTTTGCCGTAATGGCCGTCGAGGCGGCCGTCTTCACGCTGCTTCCGGCCGAACTTTCTAGGCGGTTCTTCAAATCAGTCTGGCCCGGCCTGGCGCTCGGCGGCGGCACCTATATCGTCGGCATCCATTGGGACAACGGCTGGCTGGGATTGGCGACATCCGCTTGGATCTGGATAGTCGTGACGACGGCGTATCTGTTGGATCGGCCGGGATCCTTTTTTCACGCCAGCGTTCAAGCCGTCGGGCTGAAGTGGGTCTTCTGGAGCTTTGCGCTGACCAGTCTTGTGTCGGCCTCCTGACGCGAGCCCATTGAGGAATTCCGGTTCGTCCCCAAGGCGGCGCGATCTGTCCACGGTCCAGGCGGCGTCCGCGTCTGACGCAAGGGCGTGAGAGGGCTAAAGCGTTAATCGATGAACGCCTTCGCCCCCATGCCCTTCTCGTCGTCTCCGCTGGACTCCGGCGGCGTCACTTCGATGCCGCACAATCTGGAGGCCGAGCAGGCGCTGCTGGGCTCGCTGATGTTCGACAACGCCGTGTTCGAGCGGTTGAACGACCGGCTGCGCGGCTCGCACTTCTACGAACCCTTCCACCAGCGGCTGTTCGACGCGATCGAGGACCATATCCGCCAAGGCTTGCTGGCCGAGCCCACCATTCTGATGGAACGGTTCAAGCAGGATCCGGCGTTCCAGGAGTTTGGCGGCCTGCGCTATCTCGCCGACCTGGTCGACCGCGCGCCGCCCGCCGCCAATGCGCCAGACTACGCCCGCGTCGTTTATGACCTGGCGCTGCGCCGCGACCTGATCCGCATCGGCGGCGACATGATCAAGGAGGCGCCCAATCCGGAGACGCCCGCCGACGAGCAGATCGAACAGGCCGAACAGACCCTGTATTCGCTGGCTGAGACGGGCAAGCCCTCGTCCGGCTTCGTCAGCTTCTCCAACGCCTTGTCCGGCGCCGTTCAGATGGCGGCCGAAGCGTATCAGCGCGAAGGCAAGCTGGCCGGCCTCGCCACCGGCTTGAACGATCTGGACCGCAAACTGGGCGGCCTGCACCCGTCCGACCTGCTGATCCTCGCCGGCCGTCCGTCGATGGGCAAGACGGCGCTCGCGACCAACATGGCCTTCAACGTAGCGCGCGCCTATCAGTGGGAGCCGACGCCAGAGGGCCGCAAGACGGTCAACGGCGGCGTCGTCGCCTTCTATTCGCTGGAAATGAGCGCCGAACAGCTGGCGATGCGTATTCTGGCCGACGCATCCGGCGTGTCGTCGGATAAGCTGCGCAAGGGCGAGATCGACGCTGCCGACTTCGGAAAGTTGCGCGACGCCGCGGTCGAGATCGGCGAAAGCCCCCTCTACATCGACGCCACCGGCGGCCTGTCCATCTCTAAGCTCGCGGCCCGCGCGCGCCGTCTGAAGCGCATGGAACATGGGCTGGACCTGATCATCGTCGACTATCTGCAGCTGGTTACGACCGGCAACAGCGGCGGCCAGAAGAACCGCGTGCAGGAGGTGTCCGAAATCACCGGCGGGCTGAAAGCCCTGGCCAAGGAGTTGTCGGTGCCGATCATCGCCTTGTCGCAGCTGTCGCGTCAGGTGGAACAGCGCGACGACAAACGCCCGCAACTGTCGGACCTTCGTGAATCCGGCTCGATCGAGCAGGACGCCGACTGCGTGATGTTCGTCTATCGCGAGAGCTACTACTTGGGCCGCGCCGAGCCGCGCGAGGGGACCGAGGAACACCTGCAATGGCAGCAGGACATGGACCGCCTGCAAGGCCAAGCCGAGGTCGTAATCGGCAAGCAGCGTCACGGCCCCATCGGCATCGTCAAACTCGCCTTCGACGCCGACACCGTCCGCTTCGGCAACCTGGCGCACGGCTATGAGGAAGTCAGCTACGAGTAGCCTCTTCCATCGGCGCGGTGTTGGCGCATAAGGACGCCATGACCGCATCGACCCCCGCCGTCCTCTCCGTCGATCTGAACGCCCTGGCGCGCAACTATCACACGCTGGAGGCCGTCAGCGGCCAGCCGGTGCATCCGGTGGTCAAGGCGGACGGCTATGGACTGGGCGCGCAGGCCGTGGCGACGCGGCTGATGGCCGAGGGGGCGCGGACCTTCTTCGTAGCGCGAGCGGCGGAGGGCGTGCGACTGCGGGCGGCCTTGGGCGCCGACGGTCCGGTGATCTATGTGCTCGACGGCTGTCACGGCGACGATGCGGCGATGCTCAAGGCGTCGGACCTGCGGCCCGTGCTGAACCATCCGGCGCAGATCCAGGCCTGGAGGGCGGCGGGCGGCGGGACCTGCGGCCTGCAGATTGACACTGGCATGAACCGGTTGGGTATTCGGCCCGAGGACGCGCCCGAGGCGTTCGACGGCCTGGCTCTGGTCCTGACCCACCTCGCCTGCGCCGACGAACCGGCCAATCCGATGAACCGGCGCCAGCGTGACGCCTTTGCGGGCGTGCTGGATCGCTATCCGGGCGTGGTCCGGTCGTTCGCCAACTCTAGCGGCTGTTTCCTGGGCCCGGACTTCGCCTTCGACACGGTGCGCCCCGGCATCTGTCTTTACGGCGGCGGCCCAGAGGGGCGTCCCGATCCCCGCATCGCGCCGGTGGCCACGCTGACGGCCGAGGTGCTTCAGGTCCGCCACGTGCCGGCGGGCGAGAGCGTCGGCTATTCGCGTGGCTACATCGCCGAACGCCCGATCAAGGTCGCCACCGTGGCGGCCGGCTATGCGGATGGTTTGCTGCGCGCCTACTCGCCCGAGGGCGTCGTCTGGATCGCCAACGAGACCCGGCCGCTGCTGGGTCGGGTCTCGATGGATGTCTGCGCGGTGGACATCACCGGCCTGGATGTCGCGGTCGGCGATCCGGTCGAACTCTTCGGCCCGAACCGCCTGTTGGACGACGCCGCGGCCGCAGCGGGGACCATCAGCTATGAGCTGCTGACCTCGATCACCCCCCGCGTGCCGCGCGTCTATTCTCAGTAGCCGGCGCCCATTCCGGCGAGACCGGCCATGCCGACCGATGCGGCGACGAAGCTCATCGAAATGGCTCCAACGATCGCCGAGATGATGAAATACATCACGACGCCGGCGATCACCGTCACGATGAAATAGCCGACCTTCTTGTCTTCCGGCACCTTCATCAGGATCGGCAGGCCGACGAACAGCAGATAGAAGCTGTAGAGGCCCAGGATGGCCAGAATGCCCAGCATCGGGATCAGGCCGAAGACGCCCGCCAGCCAGGCGCCGGTCCAGGAATAGACGGCCAGCTTCATGGCCTGAACCTTGTTGGCCGTCCCGCCGAAGTTCGGCGCCAGCGCATTGATGATCAGTCCCAGGAGAAAGACCCCCAGCAAGGACATGCCGTAGCTGACGAGCGCCACGACGATCGCGCCGACGATCGACAGCTTCATGCCCATGATCGGCATCAACTGCCCGCCGAGCAGTGAACAGACCGGGCCGATCGCCGCCAGGATCATCGCATAGCGGGTGAACAGGCTTTTGGTCGTGGCGAACTCGCCGTCGATCTTGAGCCATTCAGACTTGGGTTGCAGCAGTATGCCCTTGACCCGCGCGACAAGGGCCGGATCGACAGCGGGTTGGGAGTGGGTCGTCGGATCGGTCATGACAGGCCTCGGCGAGAGAAGATGGGCGGATGTTGACGTTGCGTCGCTTCAAGAAGCAAGGGTGTGCGACACATTCTCAATACTTCAATATGGCAAAGGTTGCGCCTGCGACCGAAACTGTCGTGAGCCGACGCCATGTCCGGCGCGACCTTTCGATCTGCTAAGGAAGCCCATGGCTCGCGATTCCGCCCTCTACGTCTGTCAGTCCTGCGGCTCGGTTCACAGCAAGTGGTCGGGCCAGTGCGGCTCCTGCGGCCAGTGGAACACCCTTAGCGAAGAGAGCCGCTCGGCCCCGCCGGGCGCGATCAAGCCGTCGGCGGCGGCTTCGGCCCGTACGCGCGGCATTCAATTCGAAACCCTTCAGTCCGACACGCCAGAGCCGCCGCGCATCACGACGGGCGTGGCCGAGTTCGACCGGGTCTGCGGCGGCGGCGTGGTGCCCGGCTCGGCCATCCTGCTCAGCGGCGACCCCGGCGTCGGCAAGTCTACCCTGTTGCTGGAGGTCGCAGCCAAGGCGGCGCTGCGCGGATCGCGCGTGGCCTATATCTCGGGCGAAGAAGCCGTCGAGCAGATCCGCGCCCGCGCCAAGCGGATGGGTCTGGCGGACGCGCCGGTCAATCTGGCGGCGGCGACGGCGCTGCGTGAAATTCTGGGCACGCTGAAGCGCGAACAGTTCGACATCGTCATCGTCGATTCGATCCAGACCCTGTGGTCCGACGTCCATGAAAGCGGCCCCGGCTCGATCACCCAGGTCCGCGCCTGCGCCGGCGAGATGGTGCGTCTGGCCAAGTCGCAGGGCGTCGCGGTGGTCCTTGTCGGCCACGTCACCAAGGACGGCCAGGTCGCCGGCCCTCGCGTGGTCGAACACCTTGTCGACGCCGTCATGACCTTCGAGGGCGAGCGCGGCTATCCGTTCCGCATCCTGCGCGCCGGCAAGAACCGCTTCGGCGCCACCGACGAGATCGGCGTGTTCGAAATGGGCGACGCCGGCCTGCGCGAAGTCGCCAATCCCTCCGCTCTTTTCCTCGGCGAGGGCAAGGAGCGCGCGCCGGGCGCCGCCGTCTTCGCCGGGATCGAAGGTTCGCGTCCCGTCCTGGTCGAGATGCAGGCCCTGGTGTCAAAGTCCGCCTATGGCACCCCGCGCCGCGCCGTGATCGGCTGGGAGACGGGACGTCTGGCCATGGTGCTGGCCGTGCTGGAGGCCCGCTGCGGCTTCGGCTTTGGCGATCAGGACGTCTATCTGAATGTCGCCGGGGGCCTACGCATCAATGAACCGGCGGCCGACCTCGCGGCGGCGGCGGCGCTGATCAGCTCGGCGACCGGCGTGTCCCTGCCCCAGGGCTGCGTCGTCTTCGGCGAAATCGGCCTGTCGGGCGAGGTCCGCAGCGTCGGCCGCGCCGAGGCCCGGCTGCGTGAAGCGCAGAAACTGGGTTTCGATCAAGTTCTGAGCCCGACTTTGACCGCCAAGACCAAGGGGGTGAAGGTGACATCCGTCACGCGCCTGACGGATGTGGTCGAACGAATCTCGCAGAACCGCTATTAGACCCTCGTAGCAACCGCAGGATCCCGCACGCGTGACCGGATACGACGTCTTCGCCATCGTGGTGATCCTGTTTTCCGTCGCCGCCGGCTGGGTGCGCGGCGGGGTGCGCGAGGTCATCACCCTGCTCAGCGCGACCCTGGCGGCCCTTGTCGCCCTGATCGCCCTGCCCTGGACCGCCGGCGTCACGCGCGCCTTCGTCGATCCCGAGTGGGCCGGGTCGATCCTGGCCGCCGTCCTGACCTTCTTCGTCGTCTATTTCGGCCTGCGCCTAATCGGCTCGATGATGTCCAAGAGCGCCAAGGACCATCCGCATCTCGGCGTCATCGACCGCATCTTCGGCCTGTTCATCGGCGGCATTCGTGCGCTGGTCCTGATCGGCGCGGTGCATCTGGTCATCGTCGCAGCCCTGCCGGGCGAGCGCACGCCGCTCTGGCTCGGGAGAGCGGCCCTCTATCCGGTCAGCGCCATGGGCGCGCGGATGATCCAGATCGTCCTGCCCAGCATCGGGCGCGGCGCCGACGCCATCACGCCTGTCGTGGATTCGTCCGTACGCCGGGGCTTTTCGGACGACGAAGCCTTGCCCCCGACGCAATCAGAGCCTAACTCGCGCCGCGAAGCCGCCCCTTAAGTTTCCCCGGTCATCGGAGCCCCACGATGCGCCACCATATCGCCGATCCCGTCGTTCACCGCGAGCACTGGCGCGAGCCGGAGGATGACCAGCTCCGTCTGGAATGCGGCGTCTGCGGCGTCTGGGGCGCGGACGAAGACGAAGGCTCTTCCGTCGTCGCCCTGGGTCTTCACGCCCTTCAGCATCGCGGCCAGGAAGCCTGCGGCATCGCCAGCGTCAAGAACGAGCGCTTCTACACCGAACGGCACCAGGGCCTGGTGGGCGAGGCCTTCGGCGGCGCCGACCTGATGACGCGGATGCCCGGCCGCGCGGCCGTGGGCCACACCCGCTACTCCACCGCCGGCGGCAGCTTCCTGCGCAACATCCAGCCGATGTTCGCCGATCTGGACCAGGGCGGCATCGCCATCGCCCACAACGGCAACCTGACCAACTTCAAATTCCTGCACGCCCAGCTGGTCAGCGAAGGCGCCATCTTCCAGTCGACCTCGGATTCCGAAGTCATCCTCCACCTGATCGCGCGCAGCCGCAAAGCCAAGATCGTCGATCGCTTCACCGACGCCCTGGCCCGGATCGAGGGCGGTTACGCCCTGGTGGCCCAAACCCGCACCAAGATGATCGGCGCGCGCGACCCCCTGGGCATCCGCCCGCTGGTGCTGGGCCAGTTGGGCGACGGCTGGGTTCTGGCGTCCGAGACCTGCGCCCTGGACATGATGGGCGCCACCTTCGTGCGCGATGTCGAACACGGCGAGATCGTCGTCATCGACGACAGCGGCCTGCGCTCGCTCAAGCCCTTCCCCGCCCGCGCGGCGCGTCCCTGCCTGTTCGAATATGTCTATTTCTCACGCCCGGATTCGGTCGTGAACGGCCGCCCCGTCTATGAGGTCCGCAAGGAAATGGGTCGAGGCCTCGCCCGCGAACTGGGCGTCGAGGCCGACATCGTCGTGCCTGTGCCCGATTCCGGCGTACCCGCCGCCCTCGGCTACGCCCAGGAAAGCGGCATTCCCTACGAAATGGGCATCATCCGCAGCCACTATCTGGGCCGCACCTTCATCCAGCCCAGCCAGGGCGCCCGTCAAAAGGGCGTGCGCATGAAGCACAGCCCCAACAAGTCGGCCTTGGCCGGCAAGCGCGTCGTGCTGATCGACGATTCCATCGTGCGCGGCACCACCTCGCTGAAGCTGGTTCGCGCCGTCCGCGCCGCTGGCGCGACCGAGGTCCACCTGCGCTCGGCTAGCCCGCAAATCCTGTTCCCCGACTTCTACGGCATCGACATGCCCGAGCGCGCCCAACTGCTGGCCGCCAACAAGACCCTGGAAGAGATGCGCGACATGCTGGAAGTTGATTCGCTCGGCTTCCTGTCCATCGACGGCCTCTATCGCGCCATGGGCGAGACCGGCCGCAACCCCGCTGCCCCGCAGTTCACCGACCACTATTTCACCGGCGACTACCCCACCCGCCTTTTGGATCGCGAGATCGAGGAAGGCGGACGCGAGTTCGGCGCCAAACAGCTGTCCTTGCTGGTCAGCGCCTAGGGCGAAACCTGAGCGCGGGCCTTGGCTTGAGGGTCAAGGCCGCGCTATCAGCGGCCATGTCCGAACTTCCCCTGAACGACCGTATCGCCCTCGTCGTCGGAGCCTCGCGCGGCATCGGTTATGAGAGCGCCCTGGCCCTGGCCAAGGCCGGCGCCCACGTCATCGCGACGGCGCGCACCCAAGGCGGTCTGGAAGAGCTGGACGACGCCATCTTCGCCGCCACCGGCCGCCATGCGACCCTGATTCCGTTCGATCTGGTGGACGGCGGGGCCATCGACCGGCTGGGCGGCGCCATCTTCGAACGGTTCAAGAAGCTGGACATCTGGGTCCATTGCGCCGCCACCATGGGCCCCTCGGGCCTGACGCCGGTGTCACACGCCGACCCGCGCGAGTTCGCCAAGGTCGAGAAAACCAACTTCACCGCCGTCTATCGCCTGATCCGCTCGCTCGAGCCTCTGTTGCGCGCCTCCGACGCCGGCCGCGCCATCCACTTCACCACCAGCGTCGCCAGCGCGCCCAAGGCCTTCTGGGGCATGTACGCCGCGACCAAGGCGGGCGCCGAGGCCTTGGTGAAGGCCTGGGCCGACGAGATCGAGAGCACGCCCGTCCGCGTCAGCATCGTCGATCCCGGCCGCATGCGCACCGCCATGCGCGCCCAGGCCTATCCGGGCGAAGACCCGTCCGTCCTGCCCCACCCGTCCGAAATCGGCCCTCTGGTCGTCGAACTGTCGAACGGTGCCGCTAGGCCTCCGCTGACCATCAAGTTCCGCGACTGGACCACCGGCCCCTCGGTCGACGCCTTGATCTAACGATCGCCGATCAGCGGCAGGCGGAGCGAAGTCAGAATTTCCGCTAGTTCCGCCGGCCAGATCGTCTCCTTGGATTGGCGGATGTCGTCGAGGCTCCACCAGCGGTGTTCGGTCAGAACCCGCTGCTCCTCGTCCGTCCAGCCCTTGGGCGACAGGACGAAGTCGTCGGTGCGCAGCAGGAAGAATCTCTGATCCACATCCGCCATTCGACCGTCAGGCAGGCGGAAGCTGACGCGGACCTGGGCGACCTGCGGGCCGGGGTCTTCGACGACCAGGCCCGTCTCTTCGAACAGTTCGCGGCGCGCGGCGTCCTCGAAGGTCTCGCCAGTTTCGCACCCGCCGCCGGGCGTCGCCCAGAAGGCTGTGCCGGCGAGCGGTCCTTCGGAAAACACGAGGTGAAACAGCAGCACCCGCTCCTGCCCGTCCAGGATCAGCCAACGCGAGGTGGGCCGGGCGGGAAGCGCGCTCTCGGCCTCGCTCACGCCGTCACTTCTTGGCGCCGCCCTTTTGGCCCGTGCGGATCCGGCCCGAACGCGACACCTGGCGGGCGCCGCCACGCGCGCCCTTCTGAACCGCCACGGACGAACCGGCCTTCTTCGACGCGCTGGATTTCAGCCCGCCCAGAACCTTGGGCTGGGCCTTGCGGGTCTTCTTCTGCTCCAGCGCCTTGCCGGGCAGTTTGGACAGGGCCTCTTCCTTCTCGGCCTTCTTGACGCGGCGCGGCGCGGTCTTGGCGTCGCCCTTGTAGCGTTCGGGCCCGGACTTGGCGCCGCCCTCGGCATAGGGGTTCACGCCGCTGGACTTGACGTTCAGTCGGATCGGCGTGCCCGGCAGGTCGAAACTCTCGCGGATCGAGTTGACCAGATAGCGTTTGTAATGTTCCGGCATCGACTCGGCGCGGTTGGCCATAAGCACGAAGGTCGGCGGGCGGGCCTTGGTCTGGGCGATGTATTTCGGCTTGATCCGCTTGCCGTCCACGGCGGGGGGCGGGTGACGCTGGGTGGCCATGGACAGCCAGGTGTTCAGGTCCTTGGTCTTCACCTTGACCGACCAGGTGTCATAGGCCTGAAGCACCGCCGGCATCAGCCGTTCGACGCCGCGTCCGCTGTGCGACGACAGGGCCACGAAGGGCGAACCCTTCAGCTGCGGCAGCTTGTCCTCGGCCATGCCCTTCAGCTTGGCCATGCGGGACTGGGGCTCGTCCTCCAGATCCCACTTCGACGCGACATAGACCAGGGCACGGCCCTCGCGCTCGACCAGATCGGCCAGTTGCAGGTCCTGGGTGTCGAAGGCGTCGTCTTTGTCCATCATCAGGATGACGACTTCGGCGAAGGTGATGGCCCGGATGGTGTCGGCGACCGACAGCTTCTCCAGCTTCTCCTGCACCCGCGCCTTGCGACGCATGCCGGCCGTATCGACCAGGCGGATGTTCTTGCCCTCGAACTGCCAGTCGACCGAGATGGAGTCGCGGGTGATGCCCGCTTCCGGCCCGGTCAACAACCGGTCGTCGCCGATCAAACGATTGATCAGCGTGGACTTGCCCGCATTGGGCCGGCCGATGACGGCGATGCGGATCGGCTTATCCGGCTCGTCGATCTCCTCGACGAAGATGTCCTGCGAGGCCGCGACGATGGCGGCGTACAGATCGGCCATCCCCTCGCCATGCTCGGCCGAGATGGCGACGGGTTCGCCGAAGCCCAGGGCGTGCGCCTCGCCCACGCCGCCGCCGCTTTCGCGGCTCTCGGACTTGTTGGCCAACAGGATGATCGGCTTGTGCACTCGGCGCAGGCGCTCGGCGAATATCCGGTCCAGCGACGTCACGCCCTCGCGGGCGTCCATCATGAACATGACCAGTTCGGCGTCGTCCAGTGCGGCCTCGGTCTGCTCGCGCATCCGGGCTTCCAGGCTGTCGTCGGTGACGTCTTCGTATCCCGCCGTGTCGATCAGCGTCAGATCCATGTCGCCGATGTTGCCGTCGGCGTATCGCCGGTCGCGGGTCACGCCGGGGCGATCGTCGACGAGCGCCAGGCGCTTGCCGACGAGGCGGTTGAACAGTGTCGATTTGCCCACATTGGGGCGGCCGACGATGGCGACCTTCAGAGCCATGTCGGCCTTCTAGCTTAGTTTGGGCTGAAAATCAGCGGATACAGATCAGTTGGCCGTTGTCGGTCAGCACATACAGCGCGCCGTTATAGGCGGCGGGCGCGATATAGGCCGGCGCGCCCAGCTTCAGCGTCGTCTGCGCCACGCCGGTCTTCGGATCGAAGGCGACGGCTTCGCCGAACGAGTTGACCATCACCAGACGGTTGGAGGCCAGCAGCGGTCCCGACCATTGCGGGCGGATGGTGCGACGGCCGAAGGTCAGGAAACCGCCCTCGCGGCGCTCGCGGCCCTCGTTCAGTTCGCGCGTCCAGTAGATCTGGCCCGTGTCACGGTTGGCCGTGATCAGCTGACCCGACTTGGACACCACGAAGACAGCGTCTCCGACCGGCAGGGGCGCGTTCACGCCCGTCACCGGCAGTTGCCACTTGGGCTGGCCCGAACGCAGGTCCAGCGCCGACATCACGCCCGAGTGGCTGACGCCATAGACCATGCCGCGGCTGATGACCGGACGGCCCGCCACATCGCGGACTTCCGACAGGGCGCTGGTGCGGCTGGTGCGCGACAGCGTCTCTTCCCACACCGCCTGGCCGTTCAGGGCGCTCAGCGCGACCAGCTGGCCCGAGGCGAACGGGGCCACGACGGTCGTGCCGCTGACGGCGGGGCTGGAGGCGCGCATGACGCGCGCCGGCTCGGCGATGCCGCGATAGGTCCAGTCCTGGGCGCCGGTGTTGGCGTCAAAGGCGAACAGCTGGCTGTCCACGTCCACGACGAAGACCCGGTTGCCCGAGACGGTCGGGGCGCCGTGAATCGGGGCGTCCACCTGCTGGGTCCAGACCACCGCGCCGGTATTGGCGTCCAGCGCCGTCATCGAGCGATAGCCCGACGAGACGAAGACCTTGCCGCCGCCGACGGCGACGCCGCCGCCGAAGCCGCCGTTGCGGTCACGATCGGCGTTCTTGACGTTGGCCTTCCACAGGATCGCGCCGGTGTCGGCCGAAACCGCCGAAACGGTCGATTCGCCGTCCAGCACGAAGATCTTGCCGTCGGCGGCCACGATCGGGGCCATGACGTTGCCGACGTGGGCCGATCCCGAACCGACGCCCCGCTTCCAGGCGATCTGGAAGTTCGGCGCCGCGATGACATGCTCGACCAGATTCTCGGACGTGCCGCCCGGCTGCGTCCAGGCCGTCACGGCCTGCGGACCCGGCAGGAAGAAGTCGCGGCCCGACAGGGCGGCCGATGGCGACAGGCTCTGTTCGAACTCCAGCACCGAGATGCGCTGGCCGGCCGAGGCGGTCGCGCCGGCGTCTTCCTTGCCGCCGCCCAGACCGAACGGCAGGTTGCGGCGCACGGTGCCGCAGGACGCCATCGTTGCGGCGACGCCGCAGATCAGCGCGACTTTCAGAACTCGGTTCATCGGGGGCGTCCTGTAAGGGCTCGTCACTATTGGGCGGCCGGCGCGGCGGCGGGAGCAGCTTGGGCCGGAGCAGCCTGAGCCGGAGCAGCCTGGGCGGCCGAGGGCGTCATCGCGTTCGCAGCACCGGCGGCCGGCGGCGTCGCCTTGGCGGCGGCGTCGACGATGGGCTTGATGGCGGCTGCGGTGCCGGCGTCGATGGATTCCACGGCGATCTGGGCGCGCTGACGGATCGAGTCCGGCACGTCCTGACCCAGTTGCAGCAGCACGAAGGCCTCACGTGCTTCCTTGGTCTTGCCGTGTTGCAGGCGCGCCAGGGCCAGGGCTTCCTGGGCAAAGGCGTGCAGGGGGCGCTTGTCTTCGGCCAGCGGCGTCAGGCGCTTTTCGATCTCGGCCAGCGGCGCGGTATCCATGACCAGGAAGGCGGCTTTCAGGGCGGGCGGGTCCGACAGGATCGGATCGCTGGACGCCTTGGCGGCTTCGTCGAACAGGCGGACAGCTTCGGGGAACTTGTTGGCGCTGACGGCCAGGCCGGCCTGCTGCTGCAGGGCCAGGACCTTGTAGGCGCCGTTGCCTTCCTTGATGGCTTCCTCGAAGGCGGCGCGGGCGTCCATCGGCTTGTCGGCGCGCAGGGCCTCCATGCCGCGATCATAGGCCTCGGCGGCCTTGGCGGCCTTGTTGGAGTTCAGGCTGTCCCAGCCCCACCAGCCCAGGGCGCCGATCAGGGCGACGACCAGCACCACGCCGAAAACGGGCAGCCAGGTCTTGGCCAGGCGCTTCAACTTGTCGGAGCGAAGCTCCTCCTCGACCTGCTCGAAGACATCAACCACTGAAACGTCGCCCCAAAATCGCGAAATGCAAACCGGCGCGGACCCTAGAAGGTCGGCTCCCCGCCCGCAACGTCGTCCGTTACTGCGAAGCCGGCTTTTTCGAGAAGTAGGTCTCGACTTCGGCAGGAAAACGGCGGGTTTTCACATCGCTGGCGAAAGCGGCCGCCGCCCGGTCGATCTCGGTGCGCAGATCGGCGTATTTGCGCACGAACTTCGGGGTCCAATCGAACATGCCCAGCATGTCGTTGACCACCAGCACCTGGCCGTCGCAGGCGGCCGAGGCGCCGATGCCGATGGTGGGCGCGTCGATCGTCTCGGTGATCTCGCGCGCCAGCGATTCGGCGACGCCCTCGATGACGATGCAGAAGGCGCCGGCCTCGGCGACGGCCTTAGCCTCGGCCAGCACCCGATCGCGCTCGCTGTCGGTCCGGCCCTTGGCCTTGAACCCGCCCTCGGCCAGGATCGCCTGGGGGCGCAGGCCGACATGGCCCATGACCGGAATGCCGCGCTTGACCAGGAAGGCGACGATCTCGGCCATTTCGATGCTGGTTTCCAGCTTCACCGCCTGGGCGCCCGTCTCCTTCATCACCCGCACGCAGTTGGCGTAGGCGACCTCCTTGCCGCCTTCATAGGAGCCGAACGGCATATCCACGACCACCATGGCCCGTCTGGCGCCGCGCATGACGGCCTGCCCGTGCAGGATCATCATCTCCAGCGTTACGCCCACGGTATTGGGCAGGCCGTGAACCGCCATCCCCAGGCTGTCGCCGACCAGCAGCACGTCGCAGTGCGGGTCCAGCAGGGCCGCCATCGGCGCGTCATAGGCCGTCAGGCAGACAATCGGCTCGCCACCCTTGCGCCCCGCGATATCGGGCACGGTGATGCGTTTGACGCTCTCTTGGGTATGGACGGACATCGCCGGGCCTCCTGACGTGAAGGGGTCAGATAGGCCCCTGCCCCGCCGGTGTCACCCTTGCCGCCGCGCTCAAACGTCCTGCGACAGCTTCGCCACGCCCGCCGCCATCAGGGCGACCAGGGCGCCGGCGACGATCCAGAAGGCCATCATGCCCGAGCCGTTCATCACATCCAGCGACCCAACGCCCAGACCTTGCAGGCCCAATCCGTCCAGGCCCGACTGCGCCGCACCCTGCGCCGTGGCGGCCGCGGCCCTCAGGCCTTGCGCCAGGGTCGTATCGCCGTCGGCGGTGAAGTTGATGTTCACCCCCTCGCGCACCGCCAGCACGCCGCCGATCAGTCCTGCCGCCGTCAGGGTCAGGGCGCGCCAGCGCGACCGCGTCTCCATGCGTGCCTGGACCGTCGCCAGAAACAGGGCCTCGTCCGGCAGGCTCGGCGCCTGGGCGAACAGCCTTTCGATCATCGGATCGAATTCGTCAGCCGACATGGACCGACCTCCCGCCTGAGCCGTGCGCCGGTTGAAGCCGCGCACGGAGTTTATCCAGACCACGTTTGACATGCGATTTCACCGTGCCAAGCGGCAAATTCATGGCTGCCGCGATTTCCGGATGCGACATCCCCGCGCCGTGGCACAGGGAGACGCAGACACGCTCGGTCTCGCTGAGCGTCTTCAGCGCCTCATCCAGGTCCATCAGACCGCCGCGGTCGACGACCACATCCGCCTGATCGGCCTCGATCTCGGCGACGTAGCGCGCCTCCTTGGCCACCCGCTTCAGATAGAGCCGCGCGGCGATCTTCTTGATCCATCCCGCAAACGTCCCCTGACCGCGAAACTCAGCGCAGCGCTGGAACCCTTGCAGAAAGGCGTCCTGCGCCACGTCGTCGGACAAGGACGGCGTCGCCCCCATCCGGCGCAGTAGCCCCCGCACCGCCGACCCGTGCCGACGCACCAACTCGCCATACTCCCGCCGACCGCCGGCCGCCGCCTGGGCGGCCAGCTCCACATCGTGGAAGTCTCTCAATGATTTGACCATGACGTTTCCCCCTTCCGGCGGACGTCAGTCTTTGTTCGGGTTGAAGAAGCCCAGGATGATGAAGGCGACGCCGATGGCTGCGGGAATACAGGCGATGCCCAGCAACGCGCCCTGGCCATTGCCGCCCCAGACGTGCGTCGTGCCCTGAACGACGATGCCGAACCCGGCGATGCCGATGCCGCTCGCCAAGCTGAGCACGCCCTTGCGAATGTCCTTGCTGCGCGACGGCAGCCCCTTCTGCACATCCTTGGTCATGACATCGAGCAGTTCGGGCGGCAGCTCCTGACCCTTATCGACGGCGAGACGCACGGTCTCCTGCATGTCGCGCTTTTCGCGGTACTTCAGGAAGGTGGGGCCGAAGACGATGGCCGTAATCGTGCCGAAGACGGCGAAGATGGCGAAGATCGGAATGAAGTCTTCCATGTCGAGTATCCCTTGAACCGTTGCAGCAGCCTGATGCGGCGGCCTTCTGATCACAAGAGGCTGGCCGACGCCTCAACGGATGCGCGGCGTTAGGTGAAATCTTCGTAAGGTCGCCGTTTCGGCCGCCGTCGGTTCGGTCTAGGGTCCGGTGTCATCAATCTCAGGAGCGCGTCCCATGGCCCATGTCACCTATCGCATCGTCGAGCATGACGGCGGCTGGGCCTACAAGTCCGGCGACACCTATTCCGAGACCTTCGCCACCCACGACGACGCCAAGGCCGCCGCCGTGCGCGTCGCGCGCGAGCAGCGCGTGCCGGACCAGACCGCAGCGATCGAATACGAGACCGCCGCCGGCGAATGGGTCACCGAAAGCGCGGACGGCCACGACCGACCCTCCACGGACGTCGAGGGCTGAGGCCGAGATGATCCACCGTCGCACTCTGCTGGCCGCCGCCGCCCTCGCGCCGCTGGCAGGCTGCGCCACGGCCCCAAAGGCTAAGACGCCCACAGAGCTGAAGCTCGTCACCTTCAACATCTGGCACAACATGGGCGACTGGGCCGCCCGTCGTCCGCTGCTGGTCGCCGCGCTGAAGGCCCAGGACGCCGACGTCATCGCCCTTCAGGAGGTGCTGGAGGACGCCAATGTCGGGCTTGAGAACCAGGCCCGGATGCTGGCGCGCGAGCTGGGCGGCTATCATATCGCCTTCGTCTCGACCGACGCCGAGGGCGCCCCGCGCCGTTACGGCAACGCCCTGCTGACCCGCCTGCCGGTTCTGGCCGAGGCCTCGACCAAGCTTGAGCCGCTCGACGATTTCCGCACCGCGCTTCGCCTTCGCGTCGCGGTCCAGGGTCGCCCGGTCGATGTCGTCGTCACCCATCTGGCGTGGCAACAGGACGCCGGCCCGGTCCGCGCCCGCCAGATCGCATCCCTGCTCGGCTGGCTGCCGCAGGACGGCACGCCCCTGATCGTCATGGGCGACTTCAATGCGACCCAGGAAGATTCCGGCCTGGCGACCCTGACCGGCCCCCGCTTCTTCAGCGCCCTGCCCCGCGGTTCGGTCACAACCACCCTGAACCCGGCCAAGGGTCACCCCGAGCGTGTCATCGACCATATCTTCGTCGAACAGGCCGCCTTCACACCCGGCGAGGCCCGCCGCTTCGGGGATACGCCGACCAACGGCGAATATCCGTCCGACCACTTCGGCGTCGTCGCGACCGTCCGGCTCAGGTAAGCGCGGCCGCGTAGGTCTCGGGCTTGAACCCCACCAGCCGCCGATCCCCCAGATCCAGCACCGGCCGTTTGATCATCGACGGCTGGGCCGTCATCAGCGCGATCGCTTTCGCCTTGTCGATGTCCGCCTTGTCGGCATCCGGCAGCTTCTTGAACGTCGTCCCGGCCCGGTTCAGCACCGTCTCCCAACCGTGCTCGTCGATCCACTGGCCCAGCCGCCCCGCATCCACCCCGGCCTTCTTGTAGTCGTGGAAGACATAGTCGACCCCCTGCTGCTCCAGCCAGACCCGGGCCTTCTTCACCGTGTCGCAGTTGGGAATGCCGTAGAGGGTGTAGGTCACGGGTCTCTCGAAGGTCGTGGATCAAGCGGATCCAGCCGCTTTCGCGCCCTCTCAAGGCATCGTCAACTGTCGGTCAGACGCGACGCCGGCGCTGTGAATGTCGCCGAGAACCCCTCCACGCCATAACGAAGATTCGCGCCGCCGCACCCCAGCAGGCCTCTCGCGAGCAGTTTGACGCCAAAGCCGGTCTTGAGCGGCGGATGGGCCGGCGCGCCGCCGCCTTCGATCCACGTCAGGACGAGTTGCCCCTCATCCAGCCGCCAATCGACCGAGACGCGGCCGCCGGGCTTGGCGAGGGCGCCATGCTTGAACGCGTTCGTCGTCAGTTCGTGGATGATCAAGGCGACCGTCTGCGCCACACGCGGCGACAGGTGCACCGAGGGCCCCGAGATGGAAACCGGCCTGCGCACCAGATTACCCACCGCTTCGCGGACGATCTCACCGAGGTCGCCGCCATTCCAAGCCTTCTCATCCAGCGTCTGCTGGGTCCGGGCGATGGCGTTCAATCGCTCGTCAAAACGCTCCAGCACATCGCGATCGACGCCCGACAAGGTGCTGCGGGCGACCGCTTGAACCAGGGCGAGCGTGTTCTTAACCCGGTGGCCGCATTCATCGACCAGCATCTGACGGTGTTGTTCGCCTCGCACCCGCTCGGTCGTTTCGATGGCGATATTGAGAATGCCGACGATCGCGTCGCCGTCCCGCACGGGGCTGTAGGACAGCACCCAGCAGGTGTCTTCCGAATAGCCGTTTCGAACCATCGTCAGCGGCAGGTCTTCCAGAAAAACGGTTTCGCCTGCCAGCGCGCGCTCCGTCAGAGGGCGCAAATCGTCCCACACCTCATGCCAGACCTGGTCCAGAGGACGGCCCAGGGCGCTCGGATGCTTTTGTCCGAGCAGCGGAATGTAGGCGCCGTTGTAGAGCAAGGTGCGCTCCGGGCCCCACATGACGCTGGCCGCGAAACCCATTCCCATCATCATGTCATAGGTAATGCTCAGCGCGGGCGACCAATCGCGCTTTGGCCCAAGGGGCGTCGTCGCCCAGTCGAACGCATCAATAAGGGCTGGCATCGGTGCGGCCCCTGTTGACGACGGCATTCGACGAGCAACCGACGAATGCAGCCCCAGCATCAATCTGTGATGCGAACCTCATCATCGTCGTTCAGAACAATCGAATGGTTTCGCTTGGCCGATCGACGATCACGCCCGCGACATAGAGTTTCCGAACCAGTTGCTGCGTGCCGAGGATCGTCCGGCTTTGGAAATCGAGCCAGTTCGCGACCAGGGTCTGATCCGGCAGATTGATGTCTCTCTTGCCCGCGACCCGGATGACCAGGCCTGCCTTTTCAAGCTGACCCAGGTGCCGGCGAACCGTTTCGTCGTCCATTCTGGCGGCCTTGGCGACCTCGATCACGCTCACCGGCCCGAACGGCGGGTTCAGGGGGCCAAGACGGCCGGCGTCCGGCTCCTGAACAACCCTCAAGGCGCTTCCGGTGAGATGCGACAGCCAAAGAAGGACGTAGTGCGTCGTCAGGCTGATTTCGGGCTTCAGCGATCGGGCGTGCTGGATGCCTTTCAGGACGTGCGCCGTCATCAGCCGCGTCGCCAAGCCTGCGACAGGCCAGACTGGGGTGACGACCCGGTCGCCGTCGCGGGCGCCGCATGCATTCAGAATCGCCAGCCCATCGACGAACTCCACCGTGGCCAGAAGGAAGGCTTCCATCGCGGACTTGAATGGCTTCGACTGCGACACCTCGGCGCGCAAGACGAAGCCGCCGTCGGTCCGCACCAGCACGCCACGCTCCACCAATCCCGCCAGTTTGGTGCGTGCGCTCTCGCGCGGCACGCCCAGGGACATGGCGATGCTGATTGCATTCACAGGCCGCCGCAGGGCGTTCGGCAAAATGCCGGCTCCAATGGAAGAGTCGCGTGTCGCGCCTTCGTCGTCGGCGCCTCTGACGTTTGCATCCACGACGCCCGCGGTCAGCAGGGCGGATATCAGATCCTCGTCGATCCAGGTGCGGGATGCGGCGATGAAATCGAGGGTCAGCTTCGTATTCAGCCAAGCGACCTGAGCGGCTTGTAAACGCAGAGACATTGCAGACCATCAGAGGCTTCAGCGAACACTGTCGCCCTCGCTCGCGCCCCTGTCGACAAGGCAACTACCGAAAATGAGGTTTCGAGACAGATGCGGAGCGACGACCGATCCACACTCAGAGGCGCCCACCCTTGCCGTCATTGTTAGCCGACAAATCCCCTTTAGTGTCGGGCGCTTAGAGACGGCCTTCGTCAATCGACCTGACGCATCCCCGAACGGGATTATGATGTCGACGGGTCTTTGAAAACAGCAGCGCTCAGGAATTGCACCACCTTGCACTTTGCACGCCTTTTTCCCGCGCCGTGCAATTTCGCTCGGTCGCTGACTTCAGACGAATTAGACGAATTAGACGGTGTTTTTGTCAGGCGACCGTCTAGGCCGCGAACCCGGCGAAGACGCCGATGACCATCACGATAAAGGTCGCAACGACGCTGGACAGACCGATGGCCGTCATCACGACCAGGCCCTTGGCCAGGCCGGGAACTACGCCCCGATACCACCGTCCCCGCCCCATCCGCATGAAGGCCACGATGCCCAGCGCCAGCGTCAAAAGGCTGCACGCCGCAGCCAGCGGGCCGGGGCTGAACATGAACCAGGCCAGCGGCAGCATCGGCACGGTCCAGGCGTTCAGATAGGCGAAGGCCGCGCGGAATCCGCATCTCAGGCCCAGGTCCTCGGCGTCCCACAGGCGAAACAGCGGCATGGCCGCCAGGGCATAGAGCGGCGCCATGATCGGCACGGCCACCAACGACATCCAGCCGTCGGCGTCGGACATGAAGGCGTCGCGCGACTTGCCCGCTTCCTGAAGCAGGGGGTTCAATACGTCAGCCGGCATGCCTTCCAGGTAGAAACTCAAGCCCCCGCGCAAAAACACGATCAGCATCAGGATCGCGTTCAGCGCCAGATACAGCTTCAACGGCTTGGCGTAACGACCGCCCCCGGTCGGCCCCTCGATCATCCAGGCCTGCAACACCAGACGCGGGCGCACCAACAGGTCGCGCCCGGTGCGGACCTCGGCGCCGCCGAAGCCCAGCATATCCTCCGATGCATCCTTGAACGCCTGCTTGCGCGTGGTCTCGCCGTCGGTCATCGGATTCTCCCCAGAGGGGATGCATACACCGCCCGATTGACCGCGCAACCGCCGATCAGAACCGCTTTGTCAGGCCGATGCTGACCACCCGTCCGCGCGGATCCGCCACGACCGGGTCATAGCCCAAGGCGAACTGCGCCAGCGGCGGGGCCTTATCGGCCACATTGACAACCCCTATCGACAGATCCAGGTCAGCGCCGATCGCGCGGCTGTAGAGCAGGTCGATCGTCGTCTGGCTGGCGATGCTGGCGTCGGTGATGCCGCTGCGGTCGTTGGCGTATCCGTCGGTGTAGTGGACCAGGGCCGTCACCGCATGCGCCCCACTGTTCCAGCCCAAGGCGAACTCCCCGCGATTGCGCGGCAGGGACCGGCCGATGTTGTTCAGGTTGGTCGAACCGACGCCCGACACCTTCGCGGCCGACGCGTCCAGCCGGATGTCATAGGCGTCCACATAGGTCCAGGTCGCCGAGGCCGTCGCCTCCCCGCCCCACAGGCCGCGCCGATAGCGGGCCGACAGGTCGATCCCTTGGGTCTCGATGGACGAGGCGTTGACGAAATACAGCTGCACGAAGGTCAGGGCGCCGCTGGGCGAGCGGGTGATCCGGCTTTGGGCCTGCGTGCCGGTCCGCCCCGCCGCCGTATCGGCCGCCGCCTGGTTGATGATGGCCTGGGCCGACTCCTTGACCACCTGGTCAGCATAGTCGAACCGCCAGGCGTCCACGCCCAGTTCCAGCCCGTTGATCGGCGTCCAAACTGCGCCCAGGTTGAGGCTCTCGGATTTCTCAGGCTTCAGGTCGGCCCGGCCCGAGGTCAGGGTGTTGACGAAGACGAACGCGCCCCGGTCGAACACCGACGGCTGCGACGCCTGCGCTCCCGACTGGGCATAGACCGACGGCGCCCGGAACCCCTGCCCCCACGACGCGCGCAGGGCTAGGGCGTCAGTGACGTCCCAACGGATCGCGGCCTTGGGGCTGAAACGACCCTCGTTGCCGTCATAGGATTCGTAGCGTCCGGCCAGCTGCGCCTCGATCCGGTCGCCCAGATGGAGGCGGGCTTCGGCAAAGGCGGCCAAGGCTTCCTGATCGCCCTCGAAATCCGGCGACACGCCCGCCGTCAGCAGGTCGCCCCGGTTCACCAGATCGCTCCAGTCGTGACGGAAGCCGCTGCGGCGATATTGGGCGCCCACGGCGACATCGACCGACCCGCCGGCCCAGGCCAGGGCCTCGCCGCTGGTCGAAGCATCCGCCGTCGCCAGGGTCGCCGCGCCCCGCAGGCCGGTCGAGCCGATCAGGCTGTCGATCAGGGCGGCGCTGTTCGCCGTCCCGGTTCCCAGATAGGCGCTGCCAAACGGGTTCAAATACTGGCAACCCCCGACGCCGGGCGTGCCCGTCGCGGCATTGCAGCCAGCCCCGCCCAGGCCGTTCAGCGCATTCTGCAAGGCGCTGCCGATGGTGTCGGGCTTGTCATAGGCGACGTGCTGACGGCTGCTGGTCGCCGACAGGTTCCAGGTCCAGCCATTGCCGAAACGCCCATCCAGCCCGGCGGCCAGGCGCCATGTGCGATAGTCGAACTCGGCCTGCGACGCGCCGGCCTCCGCCCCCAGCAGCCGCCCCCGAAACAGGACCGCCTCGCCGAACGGATTGTCGGGATGGGTCGCCGGCACCGTCAGCGACCGCGCCAGGATGGGCAGAGACGGCGACTGGCGCGCGATGGTGTTCGTCGCCGACCACGCCCCTTGCAGCGACAAGGTCATGTCGCCCACAGGTCGTCGGTAATCCGCGAACAGCTGCGTGCGCGTCTCCTCCGGGACCAGATCGAAGAAGTCCGAATAGTCCAGCCGGCAGAAGGCGTCCGTGGGCGAGTTCAGATAGGCGCTGCCGAACGCCGGATTGCCGCACGCCGGGTCGGGCGAAAAACCGTTGCGGCTGGGTCGGAAATAGGAACCCGGCTGGCCATAGCTGGTTACGGCCGTCCAGGCGGCGCGGCCATAGCGTTCGGCCTGGGTGAAGTCCCGCTCGTCGGAACCCAGGGCCGAGCGATGGAAATGCGAAGCCGCCAGCGTCAGGTCGCCGCCCAGCAGGCCGAACCCGCCGAGCGCCTCGATCACGCTCTCTTCCGACCCGTCGGCGACGGCGTATTTGGCGCTGATCTCGGGACGGTCCACGCCCCGCCGGGTGATAAAGTTGACCACGCCCGCCACTGCGTCGGAGCCATAGACCGCCGAGGCGCCGTCCTTGACCACCTCGACCCGCTGAAGCGCGATCATCGGAACCAGGGAGTTGATGTCGACGAAGCCCGAGCCGTCCGTCGCCACCACGGCGCTGTTGGTCCAGCGCTGGCCGTCCACCAGAACTAGGGTCGAGCCGAGGCCGAGATTGCGCAGGTTGAACTGCGCCGTGCCCGAACTCTGCGGCTGGTTCAGCTGATCGACCTGGGCCTCCGAACCCGAGTTGGCCGTGACCAGCCGGACCAACTGAGACGCATCGGCGATGCCGGCGGCGGCGATTGTTTCGCGGGCCACAGTCTCTACCGGGGCGATCCGCTCGCCGCCCGCGATCCGGGAGCCGGTGACGACCACATCGTCCACACGCGACGCCTGCTGGGTCTGGGCGGCCGCAGCCGTCGCCAGCCAAGCGATCGAGGCTGTCGCCATCAAGAAGTTGCATTGCGTCATTCGGATGCTCCCCGCGATTGGCAGCGGCTTCTATCCAGCGCTTCGATTTTGCGAAAGCCCAATTTTGCAGTTTTGCAATTTCAGTTGGCGGCAAGACATCGCGCACCATTGATCCCGTGATGTAACCGGTTACGGTGCGGCAAAACAGAAACGGTCAGGAAAGCAGGAAGCATGGCGAACGTCCGTCTGGTCGACGTGAAAAAGGCGTTCGGCGCCGTCGAGGTGCTGAAGGGCGTCGATCTCGAGATTGCCGACGGCGAGTTCGTGGTCTTCGTCGGCCCGTCGGGCTGCGGCAAGTCCACCCTGCTGCGCACCATCGCCGGTCTGGAAGAGGCGACGACAGGCCAGGTTCTGATCGGCGACCGCGTGGTCAACGATCTGTCGCCCTCCGACCGCGGCATCGCCATGGTGTTCCAGTCCTATGCCCTCTACCCGCACATGACGGCCTATGAGAACATGGCCTTCGGCCTGAAGCTGGCCAAGACGGACAAGGGCGAGATCGACCAACGCGTCCGCGCCGCCGCCGAGGCGCTCAGCATCACCGACTATCTGGATCGCAAGCCCAAGGCCATGTCGGGCGGCCAGCGCCAGCGCGTCGCCATCGGCCGCGCCATCGTGCGCGAGCCTGAGGTCTTCCTGTTCGACGAGCCACTGTCGAACCTGGACGCCGCCCTGCGCGTTCGGATGCGCTACGAGTTCGCGCGGCTGCACGCCGAGCTGAAGACCACCATGATCTACGTCACCCATGACCAGGTCGAGGCCATGACCCTGGCCGACCGGATCGTGGTGCTGAACGCCGGTCGGATCGAACAGGTCGGCGCGCCCATGGACCTGTACGAACACCCCGCCAACCTGTTCGTCGCCGGCTTCATCGGCAGTCCGAAGATGAACCTGCTGGCCGCTGAGATCGTGGAAGCCTCGGCTGCTGGAGCTACGGTGAAGACGTCCGCAGGCGAGACGATCCGGGTGTCGGTTGACGCCGCCTCGGCCAAGCCGGGCGATGCCGTCACCTTGGGCGTCCGTCCCGAGCATCTGACCACGACCGGCGACGGCGATGCGCTGACCGCCGAGGTCATGTTCGTGGAAACCCTGGGTGCGACGACCATGGCGCACCTGAAGCATCCAGCGTCCGAAGACACGCTGACGGTTCAGCTGGCGGGTGAACTCCGCGCCAAGGCGGGCGAGCGACTGATGCTGCACGTCCCCGCAAAACAGGCGCACCTGTTCGACGCGGACGGCAAGGCGTTCCAAAGACTCTGATCCCTCTCCCATTGGGAGAGGGCTTGAGCGCCCGAGAGCGTAGCGAACGGTTTTGCGCGAAAGGGTGGGTCGGTGAAGCGACTTGGCCCACCGGCCGACCCTCATCCGGCCCTTCGGGCCACCTTCTCCCACTGGGAGAAGGGAAGGTTTTCGTCAGCGCAACTCGACCCGCCGCGCACCCGCCGGTATGGCCAGTTCAGCGCCCACCCACGCCGCCACGCGTCCATCGATGCGGACCCGCTCCGGACGCCCCTGCCCCGCCGGCCATTGCAGCACGAACCCGCCCGGCGGGGTCGCCTCGCCGCCCAAGGTCAGCACATACCCCTGCCGTTCCTTGCGATAGCCATAGGTCAGCGGCCCGTAGGCGGTGCGCAGATCCCGCACCCCGACACCCTCTGCCGTATCCAGCCAGGCCTCCGGCACCCCCGCCGCAAGCACCAGGGAATGGTCGCGGTCCCGCTCATAGGCAAACAGGTCCAAGGCCGAGCGGATATAGTCCGAGCTGATCCAGGCGTGCGGCATGTCGCCGATGAAGCGTGGCTCGCGCTTTTCCCGCCCCACCACCTCGGCCCAGCCGTTCCAGGCCTTGGGCCTGCGGTCGGCCATCAGGAAATCCAGCACATCCAGCGCGCGGTCCTTCTGACCCAGCCGCACATAGGCGCCGACCAGCCGCCATTCGTAGGGGGTGTAGTCCTTCCACGCCGTGCGGTTGGTCAGACGGTTCTGGAAGTTTTCCCAGTAGCGATCAAAGGTTCGCGCCAGAAGCTCGGGCGGCAGATTATCCTGTTCGCCCGCTGGAGACAGGGCGATGGTGGTCGAGGTGGCGTCGAAATCGCCCCGGTCCGCAGCGCCGGCGATCCAGTCAATGCCATGATGGGCCGCCGTCGCCGTGATCGACGCCCGGATGTTGGCGGCGAACTGATCGCGCGCCTGCGCATAGCGGACGGCGGCGTCCGCATCGCCCAAGGTCTCGGCGATGAAGACCGCATCCTTATAGCCCAGCAGCCCCCAGAAATCGTCCCAGTAGGAATAGGCCGCCTTGTCCGAATAACCCTCGTGGCTGATCGTCGGCGGCAAGAGGCCGTACAGGTAACGCTGGTCCGGCGCCTGGAAGGCCGCCGTCCGGGTCGAGGCGCGCAGTTCGTCCATATAGGTGATCGCCTTCTGCACCTGCGGCCAGACCTGGCGCAGCAGGGCTTCGTCCCTGGTGTAGCGATAGGTCTCGGCGGCCAGGAAAACGAATTCGCCGTGGCTGTCGTTCTCAGGCACCGGATCGGCGCCGCGCGCATCGACGCAGCACGGGACCTTGCCGTTCTCGAACACATAGGGGGCGTACCAGCGCAGATAGTCGGCCGAATGCTCGGCCATGCCCAGCCGGTTCAGCCCCTCGGCCATCATGGCCCCGTCGCGGATCCAGGAGCGGTTGTAGCTGCGCGTGCCCGGCTGCAGGATCGGCCCCTGACGCGACATCAGCATATGGGCCAGCGAAGATTTCAGCGCGTCCTCGATCCGCTGGGCGGCGGGCGGCAGGGTCAGATCCACCCGATCCAGTTTCGCGCGCCATTCGGCCGCCAGCCGGGTCTCGACCGCCTCCAGCACAGCCCCCGCCTGCCCCACCGGCTCGGGCGCCAGATCCTCGCCGGACAGTTGCGAGACCCAGCCGACCGTGCGCGTCTCTCCGGGCTGCAGGGTGACGTCATAGGTCATGGCGCCGGCGGCCAGGCCGGTCGCGTCCGTCGTTGTCAGGGCCTCGACGGCCGGTCGCCGCGCGGACGGTAGGATCAGGGACTGCGGATCGCTGCCGGCGTCGAAGGTCGCCAGCGTGACCTGATCCGGGGTCGCCAGCGGCTGCACCCGCACCGTGTCGTTCAGCTTTAGTTCGGCGCCGTCCCAGCCGATCGTCTCCACCGGGCTGACGCCGCCGGGAATGGCCAGGAACTGACGCGGCGCATTCACCTGCATCGGGCGCGCGGCCAGGGCCAGGGTCAGAGTGCGCGGCCGGCTGGAGGTGTTGGTCAGGTCGTAACGGCCCCACAGTTGCGCCTGATCGGCCGGTCCGTCGGCGAAGCTGGTGATCTTCAGCGTCCAGTCGTCGGCGGCCCAGGTCACGGACGGGATCGGCAGGTCGCCGTCCTTCAGCCCCTGTTCGATATTGACGTCGGCCCAAGTGATCAGCCGGCCGTTGTCGACGACGAAGGGTTCGATACTGGGTCCGGCGCGGCGCAGCTCGATGGCGCCGTCCTCGCCGATCAGGCCGCTCTCGCCGCCTCCATCGACACCGACCAGGGTCCAGTATGACTGCTCGCCGGAGAAGCCGCGCGGATAAAGGCCGCGCCGGTTCTCCTTGGCCACCGCCTCAAGGAACACTGTGGGATCTGCGCCGAAGGCCAGCGGTTCGACCTCGATCTCGTTCAGGGCATAGGTCGTCGCCTGGGTCGCGCCCAGTCGTTGGCCCGCGCCGGATGAACCAACCACGTCCGGCGCCGGAGCGGGCTTCAGCGGTTCCAGTCTCAGCCAGCGCGCCGTCGCCTCGGGCGTCATCAGCCAGTCAATGCCGCCATTGCCGCCCGTGACTGTCGTCAGCGGCCGCCAGTCGCGTCCGTCCAGAGAGGTGGAAACGCGATAGTCGCTCGCCGCCCCCCGCTCGCCCCACCGCAGGGTCAGGCCGCCGAACTCGCGCTCGTAGCCCAGGTCCAATGTCAGGGCCGACGCCTCCCCCACCGGCGGGGTCCAAGCGGTCTTGGGGTCCAGATCGACGGCGTTGGCGGCGGTCGATTCCGTGCGTCCATCGCTGGCCACCGGCTGGGGCGGAACCGGGGGATCGACCGGCAGGGCGCGCAGGGTCAGTTCGTCGATCTCGACCGAGCCTTTGCCACCTTCGGCCGCGACCACGACGAACTCGACCCGCTCGGCGCGACGCAGAATGGTTTCAGGGCTTGGCCCCCAGGCTTTGGAGACCTGACGGCGTTTGATGACGAACTTGGTCCAGCCATCGGGAAAGTCGTAGCGGGCCGTCTGCTTCCACCAGACATTGTCGGCGGAGGCGTCGGTCAGCTTGACCTCGAAGGTATTGGTCGGCCCGGCGCCCCGCACCCAGAAGCTGATCTCGTAGTTGTCGGGCAGTTCGAACGGCAGCGGCCGGCTGAGCACCGCATAACCCGCCTTGCCGTCGAAATCGTAATCGAGCCGCACCGCTTTCCCGTCATGGCCGGCGACGGCGGAGACGGCGGCGTGAACGTCGGTCGAGGCGCTGGCCTCCCACCGCGCCGCGTCGTCCATGCTGTCGAGGACGCGCGTCTCCTGGGCGACGACGGGCGCGGCCAGGGCGAGGGTCAGGACCGAGGCGGCGGCCAGCAGGAGATTACGCATCGAAACTCGCAGTTCTGGTCAGCCCTTCACGCTGCCCGCGAGCATGCCGCGGATGTAGTAGGGTTGCAGGGCGAGGAAGAGGATCAGCACGGGTGCGACCGTGACGACGGCGCCGGCCATCATCAGTTCGATGTCCTGCACATGCTCGCGCGACAGGGCCGCCAGCGCCACCGGCAGGGTATAGTTCGACTGATCCGTCAGGATGATCAGGGGCCACAGGAAGTCGTTCCAGCTGCCCAGGAAGACGAACAGGCCCAGTGTCACGATGATCGGCTGCAAGGTCGGCAGCACGACGCGGCGGAAGATCTGGCCCTCGCTGGCGCCGTCGATCCGCGCGGCCTCCAGCATCTCGTCGGGAATGCTCAGCGCATACTGGCGCACCAGAAACAGGCCGAAGATCGACGCCAGCCATGGCACCAACGCCCCGGCGTAGGTATTCACCAGCCCCATCCCCTTCAGCATCAGGAACAACGGCAGGGTGCCGATCTGGGCCGGCACCACCAGGGCGGCGACCAGGAACTGGAATAGCCGCTCACGCCCGGCGAACTTCAGCTTGGCGAAGGCGTAGCCGGCCGGAACCGTGAACCCCAGCGCCAGGATGGTCGCCAGTGTCGCCAGGGCGAAGCTGTTCCAGAGATACCGCCCCATGCCTTGGTTAAGGAACAGGTCGCGATAATGCTCCAGCGTCCAATGTGACGGCAGCAGCGGCGGCGGGAAGACGGCCGCCTCGCCGGTCGCCATGAAGCTGACCGACACCATCCAGACCAGCGGGAACAGGACGATCAGGGCGATCAGCGCGACGGCGAGGTTGAGCAGGATGGCGCGGATTTTCATTGATACGCCCCTACGCGCTTGGCGACCGCCAACTGGACCAGGGTGATCGCCAGGATGCACAGGAACAGGACGAAGGCGACGGCGCTGGCGGAGCCCAGGTTCCACCATTTGAAGCCCTCTTCGTACATGAAGTAGAGCACCGTCACCGTGCTCTGGGCCGGTCCGCCCTGCGTCATCACATAGGGTTCGGCGAACAGCTGGAAGAAGCTGGCGACCGAGATGATCGAGACCAGCAGCATGGTTGGAGCGATGGCCGGCAGGGTCACATGGCGGAACTGCTTCCACGACCCGGCGCCGTCGATGCGCGCGGCCTCGTACAGATCGTCCGGCACGGTCTGAAGCACCGCCAGGAAGATCAGCATATTGTATCCGAAGATCTTCCAGACCACGAACATCAGGATCGCCGGAATGGAGGTCGATGGGTCGCCCAGCCAATCCACGGCCGGCAGGCCGAGACTCTCCAGCCCCCAGTTGATGACGCCGTAGCGGGTGTGCAGCAGATAGCGCCAGACCACCGCCGTCGCGACCAAAGTCGTGACATAGGGGGCGAAGAACATCACCCGCCAGATCGGCCGCCACTTCACGACCCGCGCGTTCAGGATCACCGCCGCCGCCAGGGACGCGGCGATGGACAGGGGCACGCCGAGGACGGCGAAGGTCAGGGTGTTCTTCATCGCCCCCCAGAACAGGGGATTGGTCAGCAGCCGCTCATAGTTCTGCAAGCCCACGAAACGCAGGTTGTCCAGGTTCGCCAGGGCGTAGATGTCGAAGTCGGTCAGGCTGAGCAGCAGGGCCGCGATCACCGGAATGGCGAAGAACAGGCCGATGGCGAGCATGGCCGGGGCGACGAAGGCCCAGGCGGCCCGCTCGCGCGCGCCGCGTCCACGCGACGGCTTAACGCTGGCCCCCGCCTTCGACAATGTCGGATCGGCGACGGTCATACGGCCCTGCCCTGTTCCATCATCCAGCGGCGTTTTTCCAGCAGGCGATCGGCGCGACGGTCGATCTCGGCGGCGGCGGTCTCAGGCGTATATTCGCCACGCACCATCCGTTCGGCGACGATCTGCATCTCCGTGACGATCCGCTCCCATTCCGGCACCTTGGGCACGGCCTTGGCGCGCGCCAGCTGGCCACGAAACGGCGCCAGCATGGGGTCGCGCTCCACGCCCGCGATGTCCCAGGCGCTCTGGCGTGCGGGCAGATCGCCGACGATGGTATTGAACCGGGCCTGCACCGCCGGTTCGGACAGATAGCGGACCAGGGCCCAGGCCGCCTCCTGGTGCGGGGAGGATTTGAAGACCGCCAGGCTGGACCCGCCCGGCGCCGAGGCACCTAGGCCGTTCGGTCCCGGCACGCCCGCCGTGGCCCAGTTCGGCTGGAACGACGCGGGCAGCTTGCTGCGGAAATCGCCCACGCTCCACGGGCCCGAGAAGTAGAAGCTGAAATAGCCCCTGGCGAACTCGGTCCAGACGTTGGAAATCTGGGTCGACGAGGCCAGCGGCGCCAACTGCTCGTCGAACAGGCTGCGGTAGAAGGCCAAGGCCGCGACGAAGCCGGGGTTGGAGAAGTTTCCGCGCGTATCCCGATCCCTCAGCAGCGGCTCATCGATCTGAAGCCCGAAGGTCAGAAGCTGCTCGAACTCGTTCAACGGCAGCAAGATGGCGTAGTTGTCGCCGGCCGCCACACGCTTGATCGCATGCATGGCCCGCTTCCACTCGGCCCAGTCTTCGGGCGGCGCGTCGAAGCCGGCCCGCGCCAGCAGATCCTTGCGATAGAACAAAAGCCGTGTGTCGACATACCAGGGTGTGGTCATGGCGCGGCCGGCGATTTCGTTGGTCTCCAGCACCGCCGGAAACTGATCGGTCAGCAGGTTCGCGGCCTCAGCCGGGGTCGGCGACAGGGCGCCGATGGCGGTCAGCTCCGCCACCCAGGTATTGCCGATCTGGCTGACGTCCGGCAGCGAGGCCCCGGCATAGGCGGTCAGCAGCTTTTCGTGCGCGGCCGTCCACGGCAGGGGCTGGACCGAGACGCGGACGCCCGGATTGCGGCGCTCGAACTCGGGCATCAACTGGCCCACCGTCCCACCCTCATTGCCCATGGCCCAGAAGCTCAGCACGGTCTCGCCATCACGGCGCGGGGTGCAGGCCGCAGCCGCCCCTCCCGCCATCAGGGCCAGCGCGCTGCGTCTGTGGGCCGTCAAACTCATCCGTTCATCCAGCCGCCGGTGAAGCCCGCGATGTCGAGCGCGCGGCGGATATTGGGCTCGCCGCGCATATAGCGCCAGACGAACTCGGACCTGTGGTTCTCGGTCATGATGACGATCGGCCCCTGGTCGATGCCCAGATAGTCGCCGTCCACCCAACCCACGCCGTCCACGATCTTGCCGTGCTGCAGCGGTCCGTCGCGCACCGTCAGTGTCGGATTGAAGCTGTCGAGGAAACCCCACTCGGTATAGACGCCCGCGCCATAGCGCGCCTTCATCGCCTTGACGCAGGGCACGACGATCTCGGGCGCGAAGGCGATGGAGCTGGCCGCCGCCGTCGGCGCGATGGTGCCGTCGTCGCGCTCGCCCGGACCGCGAGCGGAATAGCTGAAGAACTCGCGCTCCTTGCCGTCGATGATCTGTTTGAAATCGCCCGGCCCGTCGCAGGCCGTCAGGCCCCAGACCTCGGACGAATAGCCCGCCCAGCCGCCCGGATTGTCGTGAGCGTACTTCTGCTGGGCGTAGACGGCGCGGCGGCTGTTTTCGAAATAGTCCAAGTATTCGCCCAGCTGGGCCGACTGCCCCCGCATCCAGGCGTCCTGAATGCCGCGGAAGTCGATGAACATATGGCTGTACTGATGCCCGAATATGGGCGCGAAATTCAGGTGCCAGCTGCCCCAGCGATCGGTCCAGCTCTCGTCGTAACTGGCCGCCCATTCGTGCCAGACATTGACCGACACCGGATGGGTCGGGCTGCCGATGGCCAGCAGCAAGACCAGCATCCCTTCGTTGTAGACGTGCCAGTCGGACGGAATGAAGCCGCTCTCGGGGTGCCAGCCCATGGTGATGCGGTTGTCGCGGATCACGGCCCACGGCCATTCGATCCGTTCATAGATGGCCTGGGCCTTCTGACGGATTTCCGCCTCGTCCTCATGACGGCCGTCGAAGTAGCGGGCGGCGAACAGCATGCCGCCGATCAGCAGCGCCGTGTCGACGGTGGAGAGCTCGTTCTGCGCGAAACGCAGCCCGGTCTCCATATCCAGGAAGTGGTAGAAGAAGCCCTTGTACCCCGCCGTGCCGCTGGCCTCCGGGCCCTGCGGCAAATCATGGAAGAAGCGTAGCGTCGTCAGGGTCCGCTCTCGCGCCTCGGCCCGGCTCATCCAGCCGCGCTCGACGCCCACCGGCCAGCAGGTCAGGGCGAACCCGACAGCCGCCACCGAACAGAAGGACGGCGTCGGCCAGCGATCCGGCGTCAGGCCGGTCTTGCGATCCGTGACCTTCTCGAACCAACGGAACGTCCGCTCCTGAAGCTCCTCGATCTCCTGATCCAGCCGCATCGGCCGTCTCTGCGTCCCATTGACCGCCCCCGTCGCCGCCGCCTGCTGCGCCGCCGCCATCACCGGAAATCCAACGGCCAGAGTCGCCGCGCCTGTGGTGGTCCGCATCAGGAAGTTTCGACGATTCATGGGCACGCTCACTGGGTCTCAATCGAAAAAGAAAGGCCGCCTCGCAACAAGCACGAGGCGGCCCAGGCTCAGGATTTAGAAGGCGTAGCGGGCGCCGATCTGGAAAGTCCGCGTCGGGAACAGCACTGAACTCGGGCGGCCAAAGTTCGGGTTCGGGTTCGTCGCCGAACCCGTGCCACCGTCAAAGCCATTGTAGTTCTTGAAGTTGAACACGTTGATGGCGTCCACATAGACCGACAGCTCACCAGCGCCCGGCACGTCGAAGTTCTTCGTCAAACGGAGATCGAGGTTCCGATAGGCGAAGGCGTTCGGCAGGAAGAACTGCTCCTTCTCCGGATAGGCGCCATAAGGGCGATAAACGAAGTTGGCACCGCGTCCGTCAAACACATCAAAGGGCGTGCCGGAACCCAAGGTCAGAATGCCGGACAGCTGGAAATCGAGCGGCAGATCAACGATGCCGTTGGCCACGATACGATGACGTTCGTCGTTTGCCGACGAACGCATCGGCGAGCTTTCCACCGAGAAGCAGTCGAAGCAGAAGTTGTCATTGCCGCCGTTCTGTTCCGCCTTGGACAGCGTATAGGCGATGTTGACGCCCCAACCGGAGTCACGCGTGTAGCCCTTGTCCAGCTTGACGTAGAGCGCCTTAAACGTCCGCTCCTTGTTGTGATCGGACACCAGATATGAGCGGTAGGGGTTCGTGCCGCCCGGGCCGCAGAAGCCGCCGTTGTCGCCGAAACCATTGCCGTCATTGCCGCGCGTTGGTTCACGGCAGCGGTTCAGATACTGCCAGGTGAACTCGTTTTCGGTCTTGCCGTAGGCGAGGGTGAACTCGGTCTGCCAATCGCCGACCCTTTGACGCACACCCAGGTTGAACTGATCCGTGCGGGGCGGTTCGAAGTCGTTCTTGAGCAGAAAGGCTTCACCCTTGGCCGGGATGTTCGCCAGGATGGCGTCAAGTCCAGCCGTGGTCTCGTAGGACGCATTCCACAGGATCGGATCTGCCGAGCTTCCGTCCGCCACGCCGGCCGGGCGCCCTGTAGTCGAGAAGAAGACGTTTTGCGTGAAGTCGAAAGGCTTGGCCAGTTCGTCGAAGGCGAAGTTGAACTGCACGCGATCATAATAGCGACCGGCGCCGCCGAACAGAACTGTGCTGCGATCGCCGAAGACATCATACGAGAAGCCAATGCGAGGCTGGAAGGCCTTTTTGAACGGGTCACGATTGTCGCCGGTCGAGATGTAGTCGTTGATGTGGAACCAGCTCGGCGCATAGCCGGCAGGCTTGCCGCCATCGGTCGAAGCGATCCACTGGTTGAGCCCTGCGACCACCGAAGCGGGCGTGACATACTTCTTGTTATCGGCGTTGGTCTCGTAGTCCCAGCGCAGACCCAAATTCAGTTCAAGCTTGTCCGTGATCTGCCAGTCGTCCTGCGCGTACAGGCCGATGACGGTGTTGGTCAGGTCAACCGTGGGGAATTCGTTGCCCAGTTGAACACGATACGGGACGGCGGCATTGCCGCTGGCTGTGCCGTTTAGGTCATAGAAGAACTCGGGATTACGGCCGAACTCCTTGACGACCTCATAGTCTTGGCGGCTGACCTTGGCGCCCAGCTTGATCGTGTGATTACCGTTGAACTGGATGTCGTTGAACGTCAGATCGTTGCGGATGGTCAGCGCGTTGTCGCTGATGTCCTGACGGCTGCCGGATCCACCAATGTTCAAGATGGAGACGCCGCCGAACGGATCATAGCCGTTTTCGAAGATGCGATAGCTCCGGCCGATCTGGTCGAAGTTCACAGCGGTCGGGTTGTAATTATAATTGCGGTAATCGACTGCCAACTCGTTCAGGAAGCCGTCGCCCTGCCATTGATAACGTAGATTGGCGCTCTTGGTCGTCTGCTGCAGACCGCTTGCGCGTTCGATGGAGTTTGCGCCGCCGACGCCCGTCACATCTGCTTCGTCTCGATAGGTGACGCTCAGATCAATGAGATGCCCCTCTGCCGGCTGGAAGCTCAGTTTGCCGAAGTAAAGGTCTTCCTCGAACGGCGTGGCGAAGGTGCCGATATATTGACCGAACTGACCGACATAGGCCGGGTTCTGACGGCCTAGCGTCACGGCAGCTGCGCGATTTTCTTGCTTGTGCTCATAGCTGCCGAAGAAGTGCAGCTTGTCTTGAATGATCGGCCCGCCCAGAGCGGCGCCGTATTGCTGAACTTCGAGCGCGGGCTTTTCACGGCCTGCCGCACGCGAAAACTCGTCTTGCTTGATGAAATCTTGGTCCCGATAAGTGCCGAAGATTTCGCCGTGGAACTCGTTGGTGCCGGAGCGCGTCACGGCCGTGATGATGGCTGACGAGGCCTGCTCGTATTCAGCCTTGAAGTTCTGGCTGACAACGCGGAATTCCTGGACGGCCGCCTGCGGGAACGGATTGCCGCGGCTGTCGTCCTGACCGACGATGCCCCCGGCGATAATGTTCGACTTCAGGCTGGCGCCGTCGATGAAGGCGTTGACGGATTCCGCCCGCTGACCACCGGCGGTGATCTGAACTTCGGACTCGTTGGTTCCGACCCGCACGCCCGGCGCCAGAGCCGCGAAGTTTAGGAAGTTGCGGTTGATCTGTGGCAGGGTTTGGATTTGCTGGGTCGTGACGTTGGTGGCGTTCTCAGGCGTGCGCACCTCGACCAAGCGACGCCCGGTCACGACGATGTCGCCCAGGTTGGCCGCACTGGCGTCAGCCGCGCCGGCCGCTGCGCCTGCCACGGCCAAATCCAGGTTGCCGACCTGGCCGACGCCGATGGAGACCGTGTCCGACGCCGTCTCATTTTCGGCCGTCGTCGCCGTGATCTCATAGGTGCCGGGACGCAGGCCCGACAGTGTATAGCCGCCCTGCGCGTTCGCCGTGGTGCGGCTGGTGAAGCCGGAGGCGACGTTGCGGGCGACGATGGTGGCGCCGGCCTCGACCGTTGCGCCGTCCGTCACATTGCCTCGGATCGTCGAGGTCGCGACCTGCGCCCGCGCGCCGCCGACGACCGCCATGCTGATGGCTAGCGCCGATGCGGCGGCCAAGGCGGCCTTACGCGTGTTGAACCGGGTCATCCTGGGCTCTCCCCTCCTGATGGGATCGGTTGTCAGCGACATGGCTGGCCTACCCTTTGTTGAACCTGGCGGACGATGCCGCCGCGGTGGACTGGCGTTCGACCAGGATCGGCCGAACGATTTCGCAAGCGGTGTCCGGAGCCTCGGCGCTGTGGCCGGACTGGACCAGGCCGATCAGGCGTTCGACGCCTCGACGGCCGATTTCCGCAATGTTGACGCGCATGGTGGTCAGCGCGGGCCGCATCAGGGCGGCGATGGGCACGTCGTCGAAGCCGACGACGGCGATGTCTTCGGGGCAGCGCACGCCCGCCTCCTGGAAGGCCAGCAAGGCGCCGACGGCCATCATGTCGTTGGCGGCGAAGACGGCGTCGGGCCGCTCCGGCATGGCCAGCAGTCGGGTCGCGGCGCGGTGGCCCGAGGCCTGGGAGAAGTCGCCCTCGACGATGATCGGGGCATGACCGTCCAGCGCCGCCGCATAGCCGGCCGCGCGCGTGTCGGCCTCGACGTTGCCGGCGGCGCCTCGGATGTGGGCGATGCGGCGACGGCCGATGGATTTCAGGTGTTCGACGGCGCCGACCGCGCCGCCGTGGTTGTCGATGACGATGGAGGCCCGGCCCGCCTCGGCCGCGCCGCCGTTCATCAGCAGGACCGGCATTCGCCCAGCGAACTCCGACGTCAGGTTCGCCGCGCCCAGATGCGGCGACAGCACGATCATGCCGTCCACTCGCCCGCGCATCGACCGGACGGCGGCCAGAGTATCTTCGACGCCGTCATGCGAGCTGGAGACGATCAGATGCTTGCCGTGCGCCCGCGCGGCCAGGTCCATGCCCCGGATCAGCTCCGAGAAGAACTCGCCGAACAGATCCGGCAGGATGACGCCGATGGTGTCGTTCTTGCTGGTCGACAGGCTGCGGGCGCCGAAGTGCGGGACGTAGCGAAGGTCTTCGACCGCATCGAGCACGCGCTGGCGCGTCGCGTCCGAGGTGACGCCCAAACCGTTCAGCACGCGAGAGACCGAGGCCACCGACACCTGGGCGCGCTCGGCCACGTCGCGCATGGTGGCGGCCTTGGCGAAGGGCGGACCCTCCTGCCGTGCAGACGCAGCGCTGGGCGCGGCCATGTCCAATCGGATTCTCCCTGCTCCCTACCGTCCCGGCCCCTTCTCGAAGATCCGTCGATAAGCGATGTAAGCGGTTACATGACACAGGAGCAATGTGCGCCGCAAGCACCGTTCAGCCGCATTTCAGGCGATTTTCGATCTTTGCTAGAGCCGCCTCAACGGTCAGCGAGAGCTAAGTTACTGCTTTGACTTCACTCTTCTCAGGCTCATTCCGGCGAACGGAATAAGGCGAACACGGCAGGCGCGCGCCTTGGTCGCACCAGCCGTAGCGATCAGCGTCGCGGCCGCGGCCGCATACGAAAAGGCCCGCGCCGCCGAAGCTGCACGGGCCGCAATCACAATGCGAAAGAAGAATCTATGCCGGGTTAAGCTCATCCAGCTTGCCGCGCAGCATCTGCAGCATGGCGGAGAAATCGCGGCCGCCGTGCCCGATCCCGTCGAACAGGGCGTAAAGCGCCTCGGCCTGTGCGCCCAACGGCGTCGAGGCACCGGATTTCGCCGCCGCGTCCTGGGCCAGCTTCAGGTCCTTCAACATCATGGCCGTGGCGAACCCGCCCTGATAGTCGCGGTTGGACGGCGCGGTGGGCACCGGGCCAGGCCAGGGATAGTAGCTGGTCACGCTCCAGCATTGGCCCGACGACTTGGACGCGATCTCGAAGAATCGTTCGGGATCCAGGCCCAGCTTCTCAGCCAGGGCGATGGCCTCGCAGGTGCCCAGCATGGAGATGCCGAGCAGCATGTTGTTGCAGATCTTGGCCGCCTGCCCCGCCCCATGATCGCCCGCGCGGATGGTGATGCGGCTCATCGGCTCCAGCGCCGCCTCGACGCGGTCGAAGTCGCCCTCGTCGCAACCGACCATGAAGGCCAGCGTGCCCGCATCCGCCGCCGCGGTGCCGCCTGACACGGGCGCGTCGGCAAAGGCGTAGCCGGCCGATTTGGCAAGACCGGCGACCTTGCGCGCCGTCTCGACGTCGATGGTCGAACAGTCGAGCAGCAGGGCGGTCGACGGCGCCGCGCCGATGATCTGTTCGGAATAGACCTTCAGCACGTGCGGCCCGGCCGGCAGCATGGTGATGACCACCTCGGCGTTCTTGACCGCATCGGCGACCGATCCAGCCGCGACGCAACCGGCCGTCACCGCCCGTTCCAGCGCCTGCGCCGACAGATCGAAGGCGGCGACCGCATGGCCTGCCTTGGCCTGGTTCGCGGCCATGCCGCCGCCCATATTGCCCAGGCCGATGAAGGCGATCTTGGTCATGGTGTCTCTCCCTTTGTCGGCGCCGTGGTCAGGCCAGCGGCGTCCATTTTTCATTATCCGGCAGCGGCGCGAACAACGCATCCAGCGTCTCGTCGGTAACGCCCGACAGGTCCGCCGGGGACCATTTCGGCGCATTGTCCTTGTCCACGATCACGGCCCGCACGCCTTCCTGGAAATCTTGGGTGCGCACCACGCGGCCGCCCAAGGCGTATTCCATCGCCATATTGTCGGCGAAGCTGTTCAGCGTTGCGCCCGTGCGGATCTGACGCAGCGAGACTTTCAGCGACTGTGGCGATTTGGTCTTCAGGGTTTCCAGCTGCTTCAGCGCCCAGTCCGTGCCGTCCGCCTCAAGCGCCTGGAAAATCTCCTCAACCGTGTCGAAGGCGAACAGCCGGTCGATGAGCTCGCGGTGCTGCATCAGCGACGACGGGCCGGGATCGCTAGCCCAAGCATCGGCCTCCGCCTTTGGATCATGAGGATGGTAGCCAATCGATTCAATCAAATCGATCAGATCGCTGGTCGCTACAAAATGTGTATGGATGCCCAGGGCCACTGTATCGGCCGCCTTCAGCCGCGCGCCTGTCAGCGCCAGCCAGACGCCGGTCTGTCCCGGCAGTCGCGGCAGGAACCAGCCGCCGCCAACGTCGGGGAACAAGCCGATTCCGGTCTCGGGCATGGCGTAGGTGGTGCGCTCGGTCGCCACACGAATGTCGGCCGGCTCGGAAATGCCTACACCGCCGCCCATGACGATGCCGTCCACAATGGCGATGATCGGCTTGGGATAGTCGAACATCAGGTGGTTCAACCGGTACTCGGCCAGGAAGAAGGCCTTGGCCTCCGACGCATCGCCAGCACCGCTTTCGGCGATCATGCGAATGTCGCCGCCCGCGCAAAAACCCCGCTCGCCGGCGTGGTCGATCAGCACAGATTGGACGGTTGCGTCGCCGCTCCAGGCCAGCAGCGCCTCCGTCATCGTCTCGCACATCGCCCGGTTCAGCGCATGGATCGCCTTTGGCCGGTTGAGCGTGATGCGACCGATGCCATTTTCGATGCGGGTGATGACTTCGGCGTCGCTCACTTGGTCATCTCCCGTGCGATGATCACCCGCATGATCTCGTTGGTGCCTTCCAGAATGCGGTGAACCCGCAGGTCGCGCACGATCCGTTCCAGCGGATAGTCCTTCAGATAGCCATAGCCGCCGTGCAGTTGCAGGGCCTCGTCGGCGATCTGGAAACAGGCGTCGGTGGCCAGGCGCTTGGCCATGGCGCACCACTTCGTCTTTTCCGGATGGTCGGTATCGATGGCCCAGGCGCCGCGCAGCACCATCAGTCGCGCCGCCTCCAGGTCCGTGGCCATGTCCGCCAGTCGGAACTGCAGCGCCTGGAACTCGCCGATCGGTCGGCCGAACTGTTTGCGGGTGGCGACGTACTCCTGCGCCGTCTCCAGCGCCAGCCGCGCCCCGCCCAGCGAACAGGCGGCGATGTTCAGCCGACCGCCGTCCAGACCGGCCATGGCGTAGCGAAAACCCGCTCCCTCCTCGCCCAGAAGATTGGCGACCGGCACGCGGCAGTCGTCGAACTGGACGATGGCGGTCGGCTGGGCGTTCCAGCCCATCTTCTTTTCCTGCGCGCCGAACGACAGGCCGGGGGTGCCGGCCTCGACCACGATCGCGCTGACGCCCTTCGGACCCTCGCCGCCCGTGCGGACCATGGCGACATAGACGTCGGACGTGCCTGCGCCGGAGATGAAGGCCTTGGACCCATTCAGCACATAGTGGTCGCCGTCGCGCACGGCCGTGGTCCGCAGCGCCGCTGCATCCGACCCCGAGCCCGGCTCGGTCAGGCAATAGGAAGCGATCTTATCCATACCGACCAGCGACGGCACGAACCGGCCGCGCAGGTCGTGCGACCCGAAGCGATCGATCATCCACGTCGCCATGTTGTGGATCGAGATGAAGGCCGCCGTCGCCACGTCGCCTCGCGACAGCTCTTCGAAAATCACCGCCGCCTCGACCCGGCCGAGCGCCATGCCGCCGTGCTCCTCGCCGGTGTAAATGCCGCAGAAGCCCATCTCGGCCGCCTGTTTCATCACCTCGACGGGGAAATGCTTGTCCTCGTCCCAGCGGGCCGAATGGGGCGCCAGTTCGGCCTCGGCGAAGGCGCGGGCGGCGTCCTGAATGGCGCGCTGATCGTCGTTGAGAGCGAAATCCATGTCGGCCTCAGCGCATCGTCGGAATGACGAACGAGCTGTCCGAATGCTCCAGCGCCGAGTCCGGCCAGCGGGCCGTCACGGTCTTGGTCTTGGTCCAGAAGCGGACGCCCTCCATGCCGTGCTGGTTGATGTCGCCAAAGGCCGAACGTTTCCAGCCGCCGAAGGTATGGTAGGCGACCGGCACCGGGATCGGCACATTGATCCCAACCATGCCGACATTGACCCGGGCTGCGAAGTCGCGCGCCGCGCGGCCGTTCTGGGTGAAGATGGCGACGCCGTTGCCGTATTGGTGGTTCGACGGCAGGGCCAGCGCCTCCTCGAACGTCTCGGCGCGGACGATCTGCAGCACCGGACCGAAGATTTCCTCCTGATAGGACGACATCTCGGGCTTCACATGGTCGAACAGCGACGGGCCGATGAAATAACCCTTCTCGTGACCTTGCAGGCTGAAGTCGCGACCGTCGACGACCAGTTCGGCACCTTCCTGCACGCCCTTTTCGATCCAGCCCGCGACACGCTCGCGATGCTGAGCTGTGACGACGGGGCCATAGTGGGCGCCCGCATCGGTCGAGACGCCGACCCGCATCGAGGGGATTTCGGCGACCATCCGCTCGCGCAGTTCGTCGGCCGTCTTCTTGCCGACCGGCACCACGACCGGCAGCGCCATGCAGCGTTCGCCCGCCGAGCCATAGGCCGCGCCGGATAGATCCTTGATCACCTGATCCATGTCGGCGTCGGGCAGGACGATGCCGTGGTTCTTGGCGCCGCCCATGGCCTGGACGCGCTTATGATTGGCGGCGCCCGTCTGATAGACATAGTGTGCGATGTCGGACGAACCGACGAAGCTGACAGCGTGAACCAGCGGATGGGTCAGGATGGCGTCGACCGCTGCCTTGTCGCCGTGCACCACGTTCAGCACGCCATTCGGCGCCCCCGCTTCCAGCATCAGTTCGGCCAGACGCACCGGCACCGACGGATCGCGCTCGGACGGCTTCAGCACGAAAGTATTGCCCACGGCGATGGCCACGCCGAACATCCACATCGGGATCATGGCCGGGAAGTTGAACGGGGTGATGCCCGCCACCACGCCCAGCGGCTGGCGCATCGAATAGACGTCGATGCCGGGGCCGGCGCCTTGGGTGTATTCGCCCTTCAGCGCGTGCGGGATGCCGCAGGCGAACTCGATCACTTCCAGGCCGCGCTGGATGTCGCCCTTGGAGTCGGCGATGACCTTGCCGTGCTCGCTGGACAGCAGTTCGGCCAGTTCGTCCATCCGCGCCTCGACCAGGCGTTTGAAGTCGAACATGACGCGTGCGCGGCGCTGGGGATTGGTCGAGGCCCAACCGTCAAAGGCGTTCTGCGCCGCCTGGACCGCACGATCGACCTCGCCCGTCGTCGCCAGTTGCACGCGAGCCTGTACATCCCCGGTGTTGGGATTGAACACGTCGCTGAAGCGTCCGGACGCGCCGTCGAAAGCCGCACCGTCGATGAAGTGGCTAATGTCGCGCATGGCCTGGGTGTCCCTGTTGGTTCTTTTGTTGCGGCTATGGCTATCACCCCTGCGCGCGGGTCGATAATGCAAAGTTGCAGGCAACATTCTGCGTTTTTGCAAGATGACTAGATGGCCATGTACGACTGGGACGATCTTCGCATCTTCATCGCTGCGGCGCGCGCAGGCTCGCTGGGCGGCGCGGCGCAGCGATTGGGCGTCGACGCCGCCACGGTCGGGCGTCGGGTCGCCCGGCTGGAAAGCGCGCTGAAATCCACCCTGGTTGTCCGCTCGACCACCGGGCTTCAGCTGACCGCCGCCGGCGCCCAGCTGCTCGATATCGGTCTGGAGGCCGAAAGCGCGATGGAGGCCGCCGGCCGCGTGACCCAGCCCGACGCGCCCGCCGGTGTGGTGCGCGTCAGCGCGTCCGAAGGGTTTGGCGTCACGCTGATGGCCCCCGCCCTGCCCGCGCTGCGTCTGGCCCATCCGGGCCTCAGAATCGAGCTGGCGGCCACCTCAGGCTTCCTGTCCCCGACGCGCCGAGAGGTCGACATGGCGATCACCCTGGCCGCGCCGCACGCCGCACGCCTGATCGTCGAGCCGCTGACGCCGTATCAGCTGGCCCTCTACGCCTCGCCCGGTCACCTTCACCGCAACGGCGTTCCGAAGACCGTCGAAGACCTGAGCCGCTTCGACATCGTCGGCTATATCGACGATCTGATCTACGCGCCCGAGCTCCGCTATCTTGACGAGGTCCAGCCAGGCCTCGCGCCCCACGTCGCCTCGTCTTCGATCCGGGCGCAGTGGGAGATCATCGCCGCCGGGGGCGGCGTCGGCGTCCTCCCGTGCTTCCTGGCCGAGGGTCTGGTGCGCGTGCTGCCGTCGATCCTGATCGAACGTCGCTTCTGGCTAGCCACCCACCGCGACGTCCACGACACCGCGCGTCTGCGCACCGTGCGTTCGTGGCTGAAGACCCTGTGCCAAGAACAACAGTCCAGCTTGAGGCCATTCTGACTTCGGCAGAGAAATCGAAGTGTGGTGCGCCGCACACACCCACCCGTTTTTGAAAGTTCGGGGAACGGAGGCCTCGTTCAAATCTTAATAGAAGACGAACGAGGCCTGCCATGACACTGACCTTCAGCCTGACATTGATGACGGCCCTGCTGGGCGCCCCGACTGGACCGCTGCTAAAGGATGCGGCCTTGTACACTGCGCCTCAACCCGCCATCGAACGCGCCGTCGCGCCCAAGGCCGAGAGCACCGACCGCTTCAGCGTGCGGCTACGTTGCACCGCCTTGGCGTCGGGCCACGTCACCGACTGCGTCGTGCTGGAAGAAAGCCGCCCGGGCATGGGCTTTGGCGAAGCCGCCTTGGCCCTAATGAATGGCGCCGAGGTCACGCCGATCATGGATCGCGGCCGCCCTGTCGACGCCCCCTTCGAACGCACCATCGACTTCACGCCGTAGGCCACAGCTCAGCCCCGTATGAAAAGTCCCCGGTTGCTCGCAGCCGGGGATTTTTCTTTTTCAGCTATGTGTCGAGGACAATAGCGACTTCCCTCGCCCTTGCCGGGCGAGGGAAAAAGCCGGCCTATCGCGCAGGCGCGATGCGCCACACCGTGTTCGACAGGTCGTCGGCGACGAACAGCACACGCTTGTTCCCATCGAACGCGACGCCGACAGGACGCCCGCGCGCCTTGCCGTCTTTCAGGAAGCCGGTGGCGAAATCGACGGGCTGCCCCGCCGGACGGCCGGCGTTGAACGGCACCCAGACAACCTTGTAGCCGGACGGATCCTGGCGGTTCCAACTGCCGTGCATGCCGATGAAGGCGCCATTGGCGAACGACCCGCCGAAGCCGCCATTGCGGGCGAAGTCCAGGCCCAGGGCGGCGACGTGCGATCCCAGGGCGTAGTCCGGCCGAATGGCCTTGGCGACCATCTCGGGGTTCTGCGGCATCACGCGCGGATCTCGGTTCTGGCCCCAGTAGCTGTAGGGCCAGCCGTAGAAGGCCCCGTCCCGCACCTGGGTCAGATAGTCCGGGACCAGTTGCGGCCCCAGTTCGTCCCGCTCATTGACGACCGACCACAACAGATTGGTCGTGGGCTCGATGGCCAGCGCCGTCGGATTGCGAATGCCGGTGGCGATCGTGCGCCGTGCGCCGGTCGCCCGGTCGATCTCCCACACCGTGGCGCGCTCTTCTTCGACCGCCATGCCGCGCTCGCCGATATTGGAGTTCGAGCCGGTGCCGACGTACAGCTTCGATCCGTCCGCGCTGGCGGTCAGGGACTTGGTCCAGTGGTGGTTGATGCGCGACGGCAGCTCCGTCACCCGCTCGGCGGGCGTGGCGATGCCGGTCTGGCCCGGCTGGAAGGCGAAGCGAACCAGCGCACCCTGTTCGGCGACATAGAGATAGCCGTCGATATAGGCCAAGCCGTAGGGCGCATCGAGGTTGTCCACCAGAACGGTCCGCAGTTCGGGCGTGCCATCGTTGTTCGCGTCACGCACCAGGGTGATGCGGTTGCCGCCTTTGATCTTGGTATTGCCCTGCTTCTTGATGACGCCGGCGATCACATCCTTGGGCCGCATGGCGGGCGCATGGCCGCCGCGCCCCTCGGCGATCAGGACGTCGCCGTTAGGCAGGACCAGCATCTGACGCGGAATTTTGAGATCCGTGGCGAAGGCGGTGATCGTAAAGCCCTGCGGCACCGTCGGCGTCTCGCCGTTCCAGCCTGCCGGCGGGCTGATCTTCATCGGCGGCACAAGCGTTTCGTTGACTTTGGGCAGGTCGGGCGTCGCGCCAGTCTGATTCAGTTTCGGATCGCTGGCGTTGCCGCAAGATGCGACCGTCAGGGCCATGGCCACGGTGGCGGCGCTGGCGGCGAGCAGGTTCTTGTTCATCGGACGCTCTCCCGCGCGGCATAGGCGGTCCAGCCGGCGACCAGGACCAGGATTGTGCAGAGGATCGACAGGATCAGACCGAATGCTCCGACAGAGCTCCAGGCGTCCTGGCTGTGTTTGAAGGCGTTCACCAGACCCAGCACCCAGGCCAGCGCGAGCGCGACCAGATGCACCGTCGCCCGCCGTGACCGCCCGTGGCGCAGGCCGACGACGAAATCAAAGATCGAAAACAGGCCAGCGAGACCGCCGAACACCAGCGCTCCCGTGATCAGCCAGGCGGAGAAGTTCGTCCACTGGACCTCTGCCGTTTTCAGATAGGCGATGTCGGTGAACAGGGCGAAGGTGAACAGCGCGATCGGAAACGCCAGCAATAGCCAATGCAACGGTCGAACGACCGCATCCTTCAGTCCATGGGTGCTCATGCCAGCCCTCTCCGTAAAGTCTGGCTTGGCTAACCGTCTGAACGGAAAATGGTTCACCGGCTTTCGCCGTGCTGACCCAATAGCGCCGGAGCCAGGGGCGCGTTCTCACCGTTAGTGGCTCACAAACCAATGTTGCAGACGCGCCGCCAGACCGCGTCGACAATACCGATCAGCGTCCCGGATTCACCCGGCCCGATTGGACCAATCGGCGTAGAGGTCCAGCGCCTTCTGCGGCGATGAAATCCACCAGGAATAGCCGTTGCGCCTTCCGATAGAGATTTCATTGACGTCGTCGTGGATGGTCTGATCCTTGTCGCCGAAGATCGGACGCCCGGTCACCAGATCGTAGTTGCGGGACCAGATCGGACCCGCACCGGCCTTGTCGATCAGCTTGCGTCCGTCGTCGGTCATTTCGAATGACTTGTCATAGACACGCACCGCCCGAAGCCATTCGGCTGCGCCGCGAACGGCGGCCTTGATCTCCGGCGACGGGTTCTCCTCGCCCATCAGGAAGATCAGGATATCGGTTGTTTCGCCGCTTGCGATGGATCGCGGCTCGTAGTTCCGAGCGCTTGTTGGCACCAGCCGCATGGGCTCGACCTGCTGTGGCCAGCCCAACAGGCGATCCCCTTGACGCACCTGGGCCGCGAGGATCACCTCGATCGCCTTCCGGGTCGCCTCGGCCGCCCGTGTCTCCAGCTCAGCCGGCACGAAGTCGAAGCCCTCAGCGCCATGGGCGACATCACGAAGCAGCATGGCCGCGTTCGCCACCGCATTGTCATTGAATGTGATTGAGTCGTGGAAGCCGCCTTCAAGCGGCCAGATCTGAGGCCAGCCGCCATTGGGATACTGCGCGTTCAGAAGATACCGCACGCCTCGGATCACGCTGGCGCGCCAGGCGTCGCCGTCGCGTCCGGACGCGTGCGCGGCGACCTTGGCCAGAAAACGCATTTCCGACCACGTCGCCTCGTTGTCCAACGTGCCGACGAAGGTCCAGAAGCGATCCGCCGGCGCATCGAAGTTCGCCGGGTTCTGCTCCATGGTTTCGGCATCGTTGGAGAACCGCTGACCCGGCAGGCGCGCAATGCTGCGATCCTGGTTTTTGCTCCATCCGCCGGCGGGCGTCTGGAAACTGACGATCGCATCCGCGACCGCCCGGGCTTCGGCTGTGGCGTACCATTCGGCAGGCCGGTCCAGCGGCATGTTATAGTGGGCGGGTCCGACGGCCTTGGGCGGCGGCGGCGGAGCAACTCCGGCGGGAAGCTCGGCCGCGAGCGCAGCGCGGTCGGCCAGATGCTGGGCTTGAGAGCGTGCCAGATACTCGGCCCAAGGACCACGCTCCGCGTCGGGCAAGGCGCCGATCCTGTCGCTGGTGAGGCCCACCGCCGGCGTGTTCAGCCGCAGGACTTCAGCCTGGGCGGCGCCGGAAACGCCCCCCACAAGCGCGACCGCGCCAAATGCCAGGATCGAACAGGCGGAAGGGATTTTCATCGCGCTAACTCCCAAAACTTTTTTGGTTTTTCATGCTTGTCTGAATCGCAGGCCAGTGACGCCGGACGACTCGGTCACCTTGGGGCCTTGGCCGTCCAGGGTGTCGATGTTGCAGTCGCGGAAGCGCCAGTTCTCGGCATTGGCGATGGTGCCCGCATCCTGCACATCCCAGTCCAACCGTTCGAAAATGAAGTCTTTCAGCGGCGCTTCAGGATAGGCGGCGGCGGCGAATCCGACTTTGCCGCCGACGGCCTTGATGTTCGACAGGCGAACATTGTGGATACGGGGAATGCCCTGTTCGCGCGGCACGGGCGTGGCGAGCGCGCGCCAGTAATCCGGCACGTCCGCGATGCCGTCCGGGATCTGGGCGTAGCTGTAGTTTGGGTACCAGTTCAGGTTCACCTGCATCAATGTGCGCACGTCCTGCAGATGGATGTCGCGCAGGCGGATGTTGGAGATCACGCCGCCGCGTGTGTGGCCTGATTTGAAGAAGATCCCCAGCGGCACCGGATACTCGATCCTCAGCCCAGAGACTTCGATGTCGTCAAATCCGCCAGATGTCTCCGATCCGAAGGTCATCCCGGCGAGGGCGTCACGGACGATGCAGTCGCGAATCTTCACCTGACGGCACGCCCGGGCTACCCGCAGCCCGTCCCAGTCGCGTCCGGCCTTGATGCAGATCGCGTCGTCGTTGACCGACAGGTCGCATCTCTCGACCAACACCCGCTCCGATGAGTCGATGTCGATGCCGTCCGTCGAAGGGCCGCGTCCGCCGATGTTATTCCTGATGATCAGGTCGGCGACCTTCACGTCCCGCGAATAGCAGACGTGGACGGTCCAGAACCCGGATCGCGCCAGGTTCAGACCGGAAACCTCGACCTGCTGTGAATCGTAAACGTGGATCAGACGCGGACGGCGGCAGTCGTAGTCGGCAGCCCATCGCAGATCGCGCGGATCATAATCGCGTCGCAGCGCCCAATAGGAGTCCCAGAAGACCTTGCCGTCGCCATCGACAAGACCCTCACCCGTGATCTTGGCGTTCTGTTGCTGATAGACATTCAGCAAGCCGGCGGGCCAGTCCATCTCAACGCCTGCAATACGCGTGCGAACCATCGGATAGGCGGCCAGATCCCGAACGCCGCGCAGGGTGGCGCCGCGTTCGATCGACAGGGTCACCCCCGACTTCACGAATAACGAGCCTGACAGGTACAGACCGGGCTTCAGGACCACGACCCCTCCGCCCTGCCCTGCCGCTGCGTCGATGGCGGCCTGGATAGGACGCGTGTTGATGGCGACCCCGTCACCCACCGCGCCATAGTCGGACGCGTCGAACGTGCGCAAACGGCTAGACTGCGCAAACGCCGGCGTCGCTGGAGTCAAGGCGCTGACGACCCCCAGTTGCAGCAGCGTGCGGCGATCGGCGCGCATCTAGATTTCCCACATTCTGTTCTTTCGTCTCACAATAGTGGACGATATAAGACTGGCAAGAGATACCAACAGCTGATCGTCACAAATTGACACCGGTTACGTTGCGGCTCGCTATCCAAGTGGGCCACCAACCATCATGCGCCGCCCGGAGCAGCGCCGGAGGAAAACATGGCCCTGCCAACCCGACCCTGCCTTGGCTTGATTTCAGTCCTTATGAGCTCGGCCGCCATGTCCGGCCCCGTTCTAGCGCAAACGGTCGCAGCCTTGCCGCCGGGCGTCGAGGCTGAATGGCTGGCTCAACGCGACCGCCCCGCGCTATACACCGAAGTGGCAGGCGTGCCGTCTCGCGAGAGCACGATGGCGGCTGTCGAATATGTCGCCTCCTCGCAAATCGCAGCCATGGCCGCCGAGCCGCTCGCCTTATCGACGGGCAGCAACCTGACGCAGATGTCGTCGAACTGGGTCGCAGCCACCTTTTACGTCGGCGCTTCGCGGCTTGCGCGCGTGTCGGACGATACGCGGACGCTGCGTTTCTTGAGCGCCGTGGCCGATCACTACAACTACAGTGTACGTGGCGCGCGGTCGGGCAAGACGATGCTGAACGCCGACGATATCGCGATCGGCGATCTCTACGAAGAACTATACGCGCGTCGTGGACAGGAGGGCGTGCTGATGCCGCTGCGTCAGCGGCTGGACTGGCAGGTCCCCTATCTGGCCCGGGCGGAAGACACACCCGCGCTCGTCTGGTGGTGGGCCGACGCCCTCTATATGGCGCCCCCGGTCTTCGCCCGGATGACCGCGATCACGGGCGATCCAAAATATCTGAACGCCGCAGATAAGGAATGGCGACGCACAGCGGCGCGGCTGTGGGTCGAGGACGAAAAGCTGTTCCTGCGCGACGAACGGTTCAAGGACGAGAACCATCGTGACGCTGACGGCGACCGAATCTACTGGTCGCGAGCCAATGGCTGGGTCATCGGCGGTTTAGTAAGATGGCTGGAGTCCGTGCCAGCCGATTTCGCCGGCCGCGCCTTCTATGTCGATCTCTTCCAGAAGATGGCCGGCAGGGTCGCAGGACTTCAGCAGGAGGACGGACTGTGGCGCGCCAGCCTTCTGGACCCCGAAGCCTATCCCGAGGCTGAAACCTCAGGCTCGGTCTTCTATGTCTACGCCCTGGCCTGGGGGATCAATCACGGCCTTTTGGATCGCGACACCTACCTGCCGCATGTGTTGAAGGGGTGGGCCGGCCTGAACCGCCATGTCCTTGCGAACGGCTTGGTGGGCGCAGCGCAGAAGACCGGCGATCAGCCCGTGTCGACCGACCCTGAGGACGTCGGCCTCTATGCTTCAGGGACCTATATTCTGGCCGGGCTGGAAGTCGCGTCGCTGAATGACCCAGTTCGCTCTCTGCCATTGGCGGAACCCACGCGCGACACGGCCGAAGTGATCGCTGCGACCACACCTGTCCCGCCCGCCCCCGTGACGGTCGTCGGCGCCGAAGAAATACGCCGCCGAGACGCCGAAATGCGTGCGACCTCGGCGCTCTCCTACGATCCATCCGCTCTGAATCGACCCTCGACCATCGAACCGCTGGAGCCGCCGCCGGAAGATCAGCGGCGACCGCGCGCCGTCGCCCGCTTCGCGCCGGATCGTTTGGATGATCTGCTATGGGAAAACGATCGCGTCGCTCATCGCATTTACGGTCCCACGCTTGAAGCGCGCGAGGCGCCCTCTGGCTCGGGCATCGATGTGTGGGCCAAACGTGTCCGCTATCCCTTCATGGACCGCCAGTTGAAGTTCCCGAACTATCACGTCGATCGCGGTGAAGGCCTGGATTATTACGATGTGGGACGCGGCAGAGGCGCCGGGGGTCTGGGCATCTGGTACGACAACAAGCTCTGGATCAGTCGCAACTTCTCCACCTACCAGATCGACAAAACCGGCGGCGATGAGGCGCGGTTTAGCGTGACCTACCGTCCTTGGCCTGTCGACGTCGTGCGCACGGTTTCAGAAAGGCGTGAGTTCAGCCTTCCGTTAGGCTCCAACTTTACGCGAATGACTTCCACTCTGACCTCGAACTCCGACGCACCGCTGATCGTCGCGATCGGCATTTCGAAGCGCAGCAACGACAACGGACGAGGCTTCGTCACGCACGACGCCGCACACGGGCGTCTGATGTTCTGGGAGCCTGAAAACCCCGAGCATGGCTCGCTCGGCATCGCTCTGGCGGTTGATCCCGCAACGGTCGAAGGCTTCACCGAAGACGCCGACAACTATCTGATCCTGGTGCGGGTCACGCCGGGTCAGTCGTTCACCTACTACATGGGATCGGCGTGGGATCGCGGCCTGGACTTCGCCACGCGCAGCGCCTGGGAAGATTTCGTCGCAAACCAAAGGTTCGACTTCCGCCAAGGCAACTAGTCAGCAGGCGAAAATTCTCTCGCCGCGTCGCGCAGTTCGGCCGATGTCAAAAGAAAGGCGGCGCCGGTTATACCGACGCCGCCTGTCTTATCTCGCCGATCTGTTGGGATCAGAAGCGATACCGCGCGCCAATGTAAACCTGGCGGCCAGTGTGGTGATAGACATAGGTGCTGTCACGCGGCAGGCCGATGTCGCCGTGGTTCTGACGGTTGGCTTCGTCGGTCAAATTCAGCCCCTCGACAGAAACACTGAGGTTATCGGTCAGGTTATAGGATGCTGAAGCGTCGATCGTCGTGGTTTCGGTCTTGCCCTGATACGGGATCAGGCCCGTGGCGCCGTTTGAACCCGGCACGTTCTGGAAATAGGTGTCGCGATAGGCCGCCGACACACGCGCATTGAATTTGCCGTCGTCATAATACAGCGTCGCGTTCCAGGCGTTTGGCGACAGATTGACTAGGTCCGCTGTCACGAAGGCCGCGCAGGTTGCGGTGACGCAGTACTGAATCTCGGATTCAACGTGCGTGTAGTTCAGCTGCGTACCGATATTCGACAGCAGGCTGGGCAGGAAGGAGAACGTCTGCTGATAGCTGATCTCGAAGCCTTTCAGCGGGCCGCCCGGCGTGTTTGTGGGCGTGCTGAACTGATAGATGTCGCCGGCAGGACGACCGCCCGCCGGGAAGGCCACAGGGTTCAAGGCCGTCAGTTGGCTGTACGACAGCGGTTCGGTGGTCGTCTGCACATAGGTCGAGATGTCCTTGTAGAAGTAGGCGAAGGACAGCAGAGCTTCAGGCGCGAAGTAATATTCAACCGACAGGTCGTAGGTCGTCGCCCGATAGGGTTCCAACTCGACATTGCCCAGCGACGCCGTATTCGTCGCCGCCCCGGCTGCACTCAGCGTGAAGACCGGAACCAGACTCGTGACAGGCGGTCGCGCCATGACCTTGGCGGCGCCCAAACGCACGATCAAATCCTTCATCGGCTCGATCGACACGTTCAGCGACGGTAGGGTGTCGTCGTATTCGTTCTCGCCCCGGACCGGCGTCGCAACACCACCGACGTTCGAATAACCCAAGGCGTCGACCTCGGTCTTGACCTGACGCACACCGACGTTGCCTCGGAAGGGCACACCCATGATTTCCGTGTCCCAGTCGGCCTGCACATAGGCGCCGGTGTCGGTCTCGGTCACGTCACGCCAGTTGCCATAGGTGGACGGATTGCCGTTCAGGCCGATCAGTCTGAAATCACCGCCTGCTACGCCCGTGTCGCAGTTGCAGTTGTAGTTCCAGACTGTTTGCAACGCAGCCAAATCCGGCCGAACCCAGCTGGTCGCAGCGCCTGACGGTAGATCGAGATTGCGACCGAACCCGCTCAGCAAATTGGTGACCGAAGCCATGCTCGTGCCCGCCGGCAGCGCTGGCGAACCGTTGGCGTTGTTTGGGCGCGCGAAGGCGCGGCTGCTCGACTCGTATTCCTTGCGGCTGACGCCCGCTTTCAGTGTGAGCCAATCGCTTACGTCGAAGGCGAAGTTGGCCTCACCCGTCGTATAGACGTTTTCCTGGAAGTTCGAACTGATGCGCAGCTCCGAGCGGGGCTGGGCGCCCGTAGGCCCGACGACGCTCCACTGTGTGGGGTCGGCGACATTGAAGCCCCAGTTGATCGCCGGCAGATTGCGGTTCTGACGGAAGTCATAGGAATAGCCGTCGACGTTCTGGCGATCGATGATGGCGCTGACCTGGACCGGGTTGGCGAAGCTGGATTCCGCGCGACCGATCAAGCCGTCGAACCGCAGCCGATCCGAAAACTCGTGCTCGACCCCAAAGGTCATCTGCTTGAATTCGGTCTCCAGCTCGTCGAACCGCTGCTCGCTGCGGATGTCCATGTCGTCGAGCTGGGCATAGATCATCTCGCCCGTGTCGGGATCGATCTCAAAGCTCATGATGTCGACCTGCGGCTTGCCGCCCTGATCGGCGCCACGGCTGAGCGACCAGGCTTGCAGGAAGTTTTCGCTGCGCGTCGAATCCAGCTTCGAGTACAGCATGTCCATCGTGAACAGGGTCGGACCGTTGCCGGGCCGGGCTTGCACCGACAGCGTCGCGCCCAGACGTTCCTGGCTGTGCTCCAGGCTGCCATAGCGCGGGATGCGAGGGTGGTAGGTGCGCGCGGCGTTCGGCAGGACAGCGCCATTCTGGAAACCGCCGTCGGCGCTGGCAGGTCCCCAGCGCACCGAGCTGAAACCTTCCTCCAGACTGTCGCGCTCGCTGTAGGCGATCGAGAACAGAGCGCCGATCTGGTCATCCGCCCAGGTGTTCGAAATCAGACCGGCGAAGCGCGGGCTCCAGTCCTGCGACAGATCGTTGTAGCCGTACTGGCCAGACAGCGCGCCCTGGAAGCCCATCTTGTCGAATGGACGGCTGGTGCGCAAATCGACGGTCGCCCCCAGCGACCCCTCTTCCGTCTCGGCCGAGGCGGTCTTGCGCACCGTGATATTGTTAAAGAGCTCTGAGGCGAAGACGTTGAAGTCAAAGCCACGACCGCGATTCACCCCGCCCGACGAGTCGGTGGCGCCGGTCGATGCCTGGGCCTCGATGCCGTTGATCCGCGTGCGGGTAAATTCCGAGCTGAGCCCGCGGACGGTGATCGACCGGCCCTCGCCCGCATCGCGGTCGATCGAGACGCCGGGAATGCGCTGGATCGACTCGGCCAGATTGGTGTCGGGGAAATCCGCGATGTCCTCAGCTGAAATGGCGTCGACGACGCCAGCTTCGCGGCGTTTGATGTTCAAGGAGTTCTGAAGGCTGGCCCGGAAGCCCGTGACGACGATATCATCGACTTCTGCAGCGTCATCCGTCTGAGGCGCAGCGACCTCGACCGTTTGAGCGGCGGCGTCATGCGCCATCATGGCGAGAGCTAGGGCTCCCAGCGACGCGGTGGCGACCAGGGCGTGGCGCGCAAATTTGTGGCGTTGGATCATTCTAGTCTCTCCTCCCAAGTGTTGCGCATCAAGGATCGAACGCCCTCGTTCACGCCTCCCGCTGCTGACGGGAAACACCGGTGTCAAAACGAGTTAGCCGTTTGACTGCTACCGGTGTCATTCCTGTTTAGTCATATTTGGCCGCGACTCGCAAGCAGGCGACGATCCTGGTAGCGGATTTGTAATCTCGTCGAAGAGCGTGGGTTAAGCGGGAAAGTAGGTGCAACCTGCACGCCGGCGCACTGTGCGGTTTCGAAGAATACCTGCCACTTGAAAGAACCGACGGACGTCCTGCCCTATTCCCACTCGATCGTCCCGGGCGGCTTGGACGTCACGTCGTAGACGACGCGGTTGACGCCGCGCACCTCGTTGATGATGCGGGTGGCGGTCTTGGAGAGGACGTCCCAGGGGAACTGGTAGAAGTCTGCGGTCATGCCGTCGGTGGAGGAGACGGCGCGCAGGGCCAGGACCTTTTCATAGGTGCGGGCGTCGCCCATGACGCCGACGGTCTTGACCGGCAGCAGCACGGCGAAGGCCTGCCAGATCTCGTCGTAGAGGCCCGCCTTGCGGATTTCATCTAGATAGATGGCGTCGGCCTGTTGCAGGGTCTCGACGGCATCCGGCGTGATCTCGCCGGGGATGCGGATGGCCAGGCCCGGTCCGGGGAACGGATGGCGGCCGACGAAGGCGTTGCTGAGCCCCAGTTCGCGGCCCAAGGCGCGAACCTCGTCCTTGAATAGTTCGCGCAGAGGCTCGACCAGTTTGAGTTTCATATAGTCCGGCAGGCCGCCGACGTTGTGGTGGCTCTTGATGACGTGGGCCTTGCCGCTGGAAGAGGAGACGCTTTCGATCACGTCCGGATAGAGGGTGCCTTGCGCCAGGAATTCGGCGCCCTCGATCTTGGCGGACTCGCGATCGAACACCTCGATGAACAGCCGGCCGATGGTCTTGCGCTTGGTTTCGGGGTCCGAAATCCCGGCCAGCTCGCTCAGGAATTCCTTCGACGCATCAACATGCACCAGCGGGATATTGTAGTGCTCGCGGAACAGGGTCGTGACCTGGGCGGCCTCGTCCTTCCTCAACAAGCCGGTGTCGACAAAGACGCAAGTCAGTTGATCCCCGATGGCCTCATGGATCAGAACGGCGGCGACCGAGGAGTCAACGCCGCCCGACAGGCCACAGATCACCTTGGCGTCGCCGACTTGTTCGCGGATTTGGGCGATCTTTTCGTCGCGATAGGCGGCCATGGTCCAGTCGCCCTTCAAGCCCGCGATCCCGTGGGTGAAGTTCTTCAGCATCTGATGGCCGCGCGGTGTGTGCATCACCTCGGGGTGGAACTGCACACCGTAGAAGCGACGGGCCTCGTCGGCGATCACCGCATAGGGTGACCCCTCGGACGAGGCGACCACGTCGAAGCCTTGCGGAATGGCGACGATCTTGTCGCCATGGCTCATCCAGACCTCTTCGTTCTCGCCGACGGGGGCCAGGTCGGCCAGCAGGGGCGAGGTCTTCTGAACCGTGATCTCGGCGCGGCCGAACTCGCGGGTATGGCCGCCCTCGACCTTGCCGCCCAGTTGCTCGCACATCGTCATCTCGCCGTAACAGATGCCCAGCACCGGCACGCCGGCCTCGAACACGCCCTGCGGCGCGCGGGGACTGCCCTCTTCATGCACGCTCTCGGGACCGCCCGACAGGATGATGGCCGCCGGGTTCATGGCCGTCAGAGCTGCCTCGGCCTTCCGGAACGGATGGATCTCGCAATAGACGCTGGCCTCGCGCAGGCGCCGCGCGATCAACTGCGTCACCTGGCTGCCGAAGTCGACGATGAGGACCTTTTGGTGGTCTTGCGGCGTGGTCATGACGTGATCGAATCCGGGGCAGGAAGATGGGCGGGGTCTTGGCCGGGCGGGGCCGATATTTCAAGGGCGGGGAGCTCAAGAGCGGCGGGGCCGTCGGCCTCCAGCAGGGCGATCAAGCGATCCAGGGCGACGGCCAGGGTCTCGTCCACATGATGCAGGGTCGAGGTCCAGTCCTCCAACGCCTTCAACTCGGCGCGACCGTCCGACACGCCGCGCAGGGCGATCAGGGGCACACCGAAGGTCTGGGCGGCGCGGACCAGGGCCCAGGTCTCCATGTCCACCATCTCGGCGTCGATGGCGTCATAGGCGGCGCCGGAGACGACATTCGCACCCGTAGAAAGGGAGGCCGTCGGCACGCCGGGGATCGGGCAAGGCAAAGACAGGACGGCGGGCTGGTCCAGCAACGGCGTCACGCCCTTCGGAAAACCGAGCGGGCTGGCGTCCATGTCGCGATAGGCGACGGACGAGGCCTGATAAACCGCCGCATGCTCCAACACCCGCGACCCGCACGAGCCCACCGATACGATCAGATCCGGCAGATCGTTCGCCGCTTCCAGCCGCGCCAGGGCGGCGCCCAGGCTCACGGCGGCCTCCACCGGACCGACGCCGGTCATCAGCGGCGTGATCCGGGCCTGAAGGTGCAGGCCGTATTCCGCAGGCGCGGCCATGACGTAGAGCAGCGAAACCCCGCCATGCCGCGCCAGCTTCATGCCGCGCGCTCGTAGACGGCGGCGAAGAATCCGTCGGTGTCGGCCGAGGCTGGCGACAGCCGAAGGCGCGCCCCGGACGCCAGCTCGGCGAACTTCGCCTGAGCCGCCTCGGTCAGTTGCGGCGCCGACAGGACATCGGCGACGGCGACCGGGCGGAAGTCGGGATTGGCGGCCTCGAAGGCGTCCACGCTGGCCTCGTTCTCGCGCGCCAGCATCGAGCAGGTGACATAGACCAGACGACCGCCCGGCTTAACCAGCTTGGTCGCCTGGCTCAAAATACGCACCTGCAAGCCGTGCAGCTTTTCGACCTCCTCGGCTGTCAGCCGCCAAGCATCCTCGGGCCGACGACGCCAGGTGCCAGATCCCGAACAGGGCGCATCGACGAAGACCAGATCGGCCTGCCCGTTCAGGTCTTCCAGACCGCCGCCGTTCTGACCGATCAGGACCAGATCCGCCTCGACGCCCGCGCGTTGTAGACGCGGGCGGATGTTCTCCAGACGCTTGTTCACGACATCTGACGCGACCAGCTTGCCCTGTGCGGACATGGCCTGCGCCAGACCCAGCGTCTTGCCGCCGCCGCCGGCGCAGTAATCCACCACCGTCATGCCGGGTGCGGCGCCCGCCAGCCAGCAAACCACCTGGCTGCCTTCGTCTTGGATTTCGAACCGACCGGCCTTGAAGCCTTCCAGCGCCTGGATGTTGGGCGGCGGTTCCGACGGCACGCGCAGGCCGACGGCCGACCAGGGCGTGCGCGACACGTCCAGCCCTGCGGCCTTCAGTTCGGCCTCGACCTCATCGACCGTGGCGGCCGCATCATTGACGCGCAGGTCGATCGGCGCGCGCGGCGCCATCAGGGCGTGGGCTTCCTCGGCCCAGCGGTCGCCGAAGGTGGCCTTGAAATCCTCGACCACGAACTCGGGCAGGCCGGCGGCGACCCAGCCCGGCAGTTCGCCCTGACCGGCCGTGATGCGGCTGCGCTCCTGTTTGGACAGCGGGCGCGGACCATAGCCGTCACCGGAATGCAGGGCCTCGATCTCTTCCAAGGACAGGCCGTCGATGGCGTGCAGCGAACCGATGACCAGAGCCCGACCGTCTTCACGCCCGCCCATGATCCACGACAGGCGGCCGCGCGCGCGCAGCACCTTATAGACCCTATCGGCGATGGCGCGCCGGTCCTTGGACCCGGCGTAGCGGTTGGCCGTGCCCCAGGCCTTCATGACGGCCTCGGCCGGTTGGCGGCCTTGGGCGATGGAGTCCAGGACGGAGGCGGCGGCGGCTAGGCGAGCGGCTGGGGTCAATTCAGGCTTTCAAACGAAGAACAGGGACGCCAGGACCATGACCAGTCCCGCAAGCGAGACCACCCAGACCAGCGACCGGATATAGGGAACGCCGAAGGCGTAGAGCGGCACATAGAAGACCCGCGCCCAGAAATAGAGCGCCGCGCCCCACACCGTCAGGGCGCTGGACGCGCCGATGACGTGAGCGATCAGCACCGCGCCGATGAACAGCGGCAGGGTTTCGTACAGATTGGCCTGGGCGCGTTCGAGACGGCCGGTCAGCGGCTTCTTCGCCTCCGGCGTCTCGTCGCGCGGACCCGCATTCCATTTCGAGCCGAACTCGGCCGTCCGCGCCCCGGCGGGCAGGAAGATCTGAACCAGGGCGAGGATCAGCGTCAGGGCCAGATAGGTGAGTTCGGTCGTCATGGTCGCCTACCCCTGCCGATAGTTGGGTGCTTCACGCGTGATCATCACGTCGTGGACGTGGCTTTCACGCAGACCCGCACCGGTGATGCGCACGAAACGGGCGCGCTCCTGGAACTCAGGAATGGTGCCGGCGCCGACATAGCCCATGGAGGCACGAAGACCGCCGACCATCTGGTGCAGAACCGGGCTGATCGGGCCCTTATAGGGCGTCTGACCCTCGATGCCCTCGGGCACCAGCTTCTCGGACGAGACTTCCTTCTGGAAATACCGGTCCGCCGAGCCGCGCGCCATGGCCCCCACCGAGCCCATGCCGCGATACGACTTGTAGCTGCGGCCCTGGTACAGGAAGACCTCGCCGGGGCTTTCGTCGGTGCCGGCGAACATCGAGCCCATCATGGCCACGTTGGCGCCGGCCGCGATGGCCTTGGCCAGGTCGCCCGAGTATTTGATGCCCCCGTCCGCGATGACCGAGGCGCCCGTGCCCCTGGCCGCGCGCGCGGCGTCCATCACCGCCGTCAGCTGCGGCACGCCCACGCCGGCGACTATGCGGGTGGTGCAGATGGAGCCGGGACCGATGCCCACCTTCACCGCATCCGCGCCTGCGTCGATCAGGGCCCGCGTCGCATCATAGGTCGCGACATTGCCGGCGATGATCTGTAGCCGGTTGTTCTCGCGCTTGATCCGCTCGACCACCTGGGCGACCGAGGCCGAGTGACCGTGGGCGGTGTCGATCACGACCACGTCGCAACCCGCTTCGGCCAGAGCCATCGCCCGCTCGTAGCCGGCGTCGCCGACCGTCGAAGCCGCCCCGACCAGCAGACGCCCCTGGTCGTCCTTGGCCGCGTGGGGGAAGGCCTGGGCCTTCTCGATGTCCTTCATGGTGATCAGGCCGACGGCCCGATAATCCTCATCCACCACGATGACGCGTTCGATCTTGCGGGTCTTCAGCAACTCGCGCGCTTCATCGCGGCTGGCGCCCTCGCGGACCGTGATCAGGTCGCCCGTGGTCATCAGCGAGGCGGCGGTGACGTTCAGGTCGCTCTCGAAGCGCATGTCGCGGTGGGTCAGCATGCCGACCAGCTTGCCCGTCGCCGGATCCACGACGGGGAAGCCGGTGATCTTCTTGCGCGCCACGATCTCGCGCACTTCGCCCAGCGTCGTCTGCGGGCCGACCGTCACCGGATTGACTACCATCCCGCTCTCATAGCGTTTGACGGCGCGGACCTCGTCGGCCTGCTCCTCGATGGTCATGTTGCGGTGCAGAACGCCCAGACCGCCGGACTGGGCCATGGCGATGGCCAGACGGCTTTCCGTCACCGTGTCCATGGCGGACGACAGCAGCGGGATGTTCAGTTTGATGTCGCGCGTCAGCTGGGTCGAGACATCGACCATCGCCGGCATGAACTCGGATGCGCCGGGTTCCAGCAAAACATCGTCGAAGGTCAGTCCTTCGCGTATCTCCATAGGGAGTCTCCGTTTTGCGGGCCGCGTATAACGGGATGCGGGGGTCGGGGGCAAGGCCGATTGCGGTTATAGGCCTGATAGATTTTATTGCTTTGCAACCCGCAGGGCCGCTCACCATTCTCTCCGCATGGTCGGCGTCATCCTCAGCACCGCGCGCAAACTGGCTCTGAAGATCGCCAGCTATGGCGTCATGCACCTGATCGTCGCCATCCTGGTCGCCTTCGCCATCACTCGCGACTGGCGCATCGCCCTGGCCGTCGGCATGGTCGAGCCGATCTTTCAGACCATCGCCTACACCGTCCACGACCGCATCTGGCACAAGGTCGAGCGGCGTCGCATGGCCTCCAATATCGAGGAGGCGACAGAGGCCTTCACCGCCCGCCTCGACATCATGTCGCCCGAGGAACAGCGCCGCTCGCACGACGCTCATCACGGCCACAGCCACACCCTGCCCCGGTCGTTCAAACAGATCGCGCTGAAGACCGTCACCTACGGCGTCATGCATTTCGCCGTGGCGGTCGCCGTGGCCTACGCCCTGACCAACGACATCCGCACGGCGCTGACCATCGGCATGGTCGAGCCTCTGGTGCAAACGCTCTTCTTCGCCCTGCACGACCGCATCTGGTCGCGCCTGGAAGATCGCAGAGCCCGCGCGAGCGCAGCCGCCGCCTGACGCGTCAGCGCTTGTTCAGCGCGACCAGAAACACCTCGGCGCTGTCCTTCCGGCTCGACGCCGGCTTGACGTATTTCACCGTCTCGAACTCCTCGCGCAGCCGCGCCAGAACCCCGCCCGCGTCCCCGCCCTGGAAGTTCTTGGAGACGAAATTTCCGCCGGGCCGCAGCGTGCGGATGGCGAAGTCGGCGGCGATCTCGATCAGCGCGATGATCTTCAAATGGTCCGTCTGGCGATGTCCGACCGTATTGTGCGCCATGTCCGACAGCACCAGGTCCGGCGCCCCGCCGATGGCGTCGATCAGCTGCTGGTCCACACCCGGATGGGTGAAATCGGCCTGAAGCAGGGTCGCGCCCGGGATCGGCGCGATCATCAGCAGGTCGACGCCCGCCACCGCGCCCGCCCCCCGGTTTAACGCCACCTGGACCCAGCCGCCGGGCGCCGCGCCCAGGTCGATGACCTTTGACCCGCGCTTGATCAGCCGGAACTTGTCGTCGATCTCGATCAGCTTGAAGGCCGCGCGCGAGCGCCAGCCTTCGGCCCGCGCCTTTTCAGACCATTTGTCCGACAGCTGGCGTTTGATCCATTGCTGGCTCGACATCGACTTGGTGTCGGCCGTCTTCATCTTGGTGCCCATGCCGCGTCCGGCGGCGGTTCCGCCGGTGGGCGGTTTCACCATCCGGCGGCGCTCTTGGGGCTTTTCGTCTTCGCTCATCGTTCCCACATAGCCCCGACCGGCGTTGCGGGCTATGTCCCGCCTCAAATCAACCCAAAGAGGACGACCGACATGGCCGACACCCTGACCTTCACCCTGGACACCGGCGACGGCGAAGCCCGCGACGTGGTTATCAAGCTGCGCCCCGACCTGGCCCCCGGCCACGTCGAACGCATCACAGAGCTGGCCAAGGAAGGCTTCTACGACGGCGTGGTCTTCCACCGCGTGATCCCGGGCTTCATGGCCCAGGGCGGCGATCCGACCGGCACCGGCACCTCGGGCTCCAAGAAGCCGAACCTGAAGGCCGAGTTCTCGGCCGAGCCGCACGTGCGCGGCGTCTGCTCGATGGCCCGCACGTCAGACCCCAACAGCGCCAACTCTCAGTTCTTCATCGTCTTCGACGACGCCACCTTCCTGGATCGCCAATACACCGTCTGGGGCCAGGTCGAATCGGGCATGGAACACGTCGACGCCCTGCCCAAGGGCGAGCCGCCGCGCAGCCCCGGCAAGATCGTCAAGGCGACGGTCAACTAAAGCGAAAGCGGCAGAGTTGGACTTCGTCCAACTCGGATTAGATTTCGCGCAACGAGAATGTGCGCAATCTTGACGTTTCTCGATGATGGCTTTCAGTTGCAACGCTGAGCCATCGTCGGGGGACGACATTGCGCATTCTTCTGGTCATCGAGCCGTCCGGCGGCGGCTCGGGGCGTCATGTGGTCGATCTGGCCCGCGCCCTGATCGGAAGCGGCCATCAGGTATCCCTGATCTGGTCGCCACGCCGCGCCGAGCCTTGGTTTCCGGCCGCAGTCGCCGCCCTTCCCCTCCACGCCAATGAACGCTTGCCGATGAGGCGCAGCGTCGGACCGTGGGACGTCGCCGCTCTTCACGCCCTGAACCACCTGATCGCCCGCCTCGGCCCGTTCGAGATCGTTCACGGCCACAGCGCCAAGGCCGGCGCACTGGTCCGCCTCGCCCACGCGCCCGGCGCCGCCAGGATCTACACCCCTCACGCCCTGCCGATGATGGGCCCGGCCAGCCTGACGACGATCATCGCCGGCGCAACCGAGGCCTTGTTGGCCCGGTCCGGCGACGCCATCATCGCTGTCTCCGAGGAAGAGGCCGCCGTCGCCCGTCGCTGGGGGCTCGGCGGAAACCGCTTGCACATCGTTCCCAACGGCTTGGCCGCGCCGCCCGCCAACGATCGTCTCGCGGCCCGCCAAGCCCTCGGCATTCCGGACGCCGCTCTGGTCATCGGCTTCGTCGGCCGGTTCTGCACCCAGAAAGACCCCGTCCGGTTCGCCAACGCCGTCCGCCGGGCGAATGCCATCGATCCGCGCATCACCGGCGTCATGATCGGCGATGGCGACCTGGCCCCGTCGGTCAGGACCGCCGCCGGCGACGCCCTACGTCTGCTGGGCGCACGCGACGCTGCGCCGCTGATGGCGGGCTTCGATCTTTTCGCCATGACCAGCCGTTATGAGGCCGATTCCTACGCCATGATCCAGGCGGCCGCCCTGGGTCTGCCGATCGTCTGCACCGATGTCGGCGGGATCGGGCGTCTGATCCAGGCCGGCGCGCACATCGACCGCCTACCCGTCGACGCTTCCCCCGATCACCTGGCCGAGGCGATGCGCGCCGCGCTGGCCAGCCGCGTCGTTGCCCTGCCGATTACGCCGGGCCTGCTGTCCGACTCACGCATGGCCGAACAGACCGTCCGGATTTACCGCGACGCCTTCGCCCGCAGACGCCTGGGTGGCTGAGCCCGTCTTCATCAACGGCCGCTTCCTGACCCAGCCGATGAGCGGGGTTCAGCGCTATGCGCGTCAGATCGTCCGCGCCCTGGACCAGCGCCCCGGCGCCGCCGACCGTTACGTCCTGCTGACGCCCCCCGGCGCCGATAACCTAAACCTGCTCAACATCCCGACCCGCACGATCGGGCGCGTGGGCGGCCACCTTTGGGAACAGACCGCCCTGGCTTCTGCCGCGCGCCATGGCCGCCTGCTTTCCTTAGGCGGTTCGGGCCCGGTGCTGCACCGTCGCCATGTCGTCGTCATCCACGACGCCGCCGTCTTTCGTCATCCTGAGCATTTCCGAACAGGCTACGCCGCCTTCCACCGCGCCCTGAACAGAATCCTGGCGCGCCGGGCGCGGCTGGCGACCGTCTCCGAGTTTTCCCGGCGCGAGTTGGCCTCGGTCCTCAACCTGTCGCCCGACAGCATCGCTGTCGCCCCGAACAGCGCCGACCATCTTCGCATCGTCACGCAAGACCCCGCCGTCATCGAAAGCCTAGGCCTGACGACCCGTCCCTACTTCGTGGCCTTGGGTAATCTGACGCCGAACAAGAATCTCGCCGTCGCCATCCACGCCCTGTCCCATCTTGCAGACCCCGCCGTTCGACTGGTCCTCATCGGCGACCGACCCGCTGTCTTCGACCGTTCCACCTTTCCGGCCGACCCGCGCCTGATCTTCGCCGGCCGTCGCTCGGACGCAGAAATCGCCGCCCTGCTCGGCGGCGCGCGCGCCCTAGACTTTCCCAGCCTCTACGAAGGCTTCGGCATTCCGCCGCTGGAGGCGATGACCCTCGGCTGTCCGGTCATCGCCTCCGACATCCCCGCCACGCGCGAGGTCTGCGCCGACGCCGCCCTCTATTTCGACCCTGCCGACGACGCAGCCCTGGCCGCCCATATGGCTGAACTGCTCAGCCGACCGGATGACGCTCGCCGCGACGCCGGCCTTCGCCGCGCCGATCATTATGCTTGGTCACGCTCGGCCGAAGTCATCGAAGCCCTTCTGCTCAGCACCTGACGATAGACGGCCCTGTGCGCCTCGACGATCGACGCCTCGGTCCAGGCCGGCGCTCCAACCGCCGCGAAACGCCAGCGTCCCGGCTGGTCCACAGCCGCCTGCATCGCCGCCGTCAGCGCGCCTGCATCCCCCGGTTCGATCAAAGCTGACATGCCCGCCCCCTGCGCCGCCTCCGGCAAGCCGCCGATGCGCGAGGCGATCACGCCCAGCCCCTGCTGAACCGCCTCCGCGACGCTGCGTCCAAAAGGCTCGGCCCACACCGCCGGCGCGACCAGCACATCCACTCTGGGCCAGAACGCCTCCGCCTCCACCTGCCCCAGCCAGACGATGCGCGGATCCTCATACGCACGCCTCAACGCCTGCACGTAATCCGCCTCGCCCTGCCCGGCGATATTCAGCGTCCAGTCGCCGCCCAACCCTTTCGTCGCCGCCAGCAGAACCTCGATTCCCTTTTCCGGCTCGACCCGCCCCAGAAACCCGAACCGCATCGTCGGCGCCTCGACCAAGGACGGTTTCGGCGCGATCGCCGCCGCACCCGCGGCATTGCCGATCACCGACCCTGGCGTCCGCCGAAAATAGCCGGCCGCCCAATGCGTCTCCAGCAAAGGCCCGCTGAGGCCGATGACATGATCCACCCCTTGCGACCGTGATCGGTTGCCCGCCGTCAGCAGAACACATGATGCACACCGCCGCTCGCAACGCTGCCCGCGTCGAAACAGCGACGCCCGCGCGCACAGCATCGACCAGTCCCTCAGCGTCTGCACCAGCGGCAGATCCCGCCGCGCCGCCGCGCGATAGACCGACAGCGAAAACCCTGTCGTCAGGTGCAGATGGATCAGATCCGGCCGCACCCGCGCGACCGCCCGATCCACCGCCTGATCCATCAGCGGATTGGCCGCCTCCAGCCCATGCCAAACCGCGCGCCGAACTGCCGATCGCCGCGCGCCCTCATAGGGCCAGTACAGGTTTCGCAACGGCAGCCGCTGCACAGGCACGCCGTCGATCCGTTCGTTCACCGTCTCGCGCCTCGTCGTCAGCGACAGCACCGACGCCTCCACGCCCGCCCGCCTCAACCCCTGGGCTAACTGCGCCACGCTGCGTTCCGCCCCGCCGACCTGCGCCGGCGGATACAGGGTGTTGACGATCAGCACCCTCACGGCGCAAGCGGCCTTCGCCAGGCCAGGGCGCCCACCAGACAGCACAGGAAGACCATCCCCACCCCCTGCGTCAGGTCCTCGCCGAACATCGCCGCCAGCACATAGGCCGACAGCGGCGTCAGCGCGTCCAGCCGCGCCGCCGACGTCAGATGCAGCCCCAGCAGCACCAGCGCGCTCACCACACCCGTCGTCCGCGCCGTGAACAGATAGCCGTTGTGACTGACCGACAGCGCCCGGAACGCCCCCATGTCGTCCGCCGACGACCACCCCGCTCCCATGGGCCGCTCCACGACCAGATTGACGGTCCGCCTCCAGGTCAGAATCCGTCCGGCCAGATTGTCCCGCAGCGCCGTCCTGTCGAACCGTCCCGCGAACCGGCCGCCGTCGAGGTCGATCCGCCCCTCCTGCAAAGCCGCCACGCCCGCCGCCAGCACGCAGACCGTCAGCGCCACGCCCAGCGGCCGAACCCGCTCGCGCCAACGCCAACCGACGACCATCCTCGCCAGCCCCGCCAGCATCGCCGCCATCATGCCGCCCCGCGACAGAGTGCTGACGAACCCCAGAACCGCCACGCCGACGCCGCCCCACGTCGTCCCTCGCCGCGCCCAGCGCCGTCCCGCCAGCATCACGCCTGCTGGGACCGCCAGTCCGATCATCGCCATCGCCGCATTCGGATGTTCGGCCAAGGTCGTCAGTCGCACCTGGGCGGCCGTGGTGGTCACCATCGCGCGCGGCGACGCCAGCCCCACGGCCTGCAAAGGCTCCAGCCCGACCAGCATCGCCAGCCCATAGGTCGCCAGATGACACGCCGCACCGGCCAGCACGGCCCAGAGGAACAGCCGCCGCCGTCCTTCATCTCTCAGGATCAGGCTCGCAACAGCCGGCGCCGACAGCGCCGAGGCGATCCACCGAAACCAGAAGGCCGCATCCCCGACGTTCAGCCGATCGCCGACCGGCGCGACCTGAACCAGCAGCGTCATCACCAGAAAGCCCGCCGCGACCACGCCCGATGCCCTCAGAACCGGCGCCATGCCTCGCCACGTCACACCTACCAGCGGCAAGGCGACCGCGAGCGCCAGATCCCCCAGCCGCGGCCCGCTGACCTGCCCCGGCGTCAGAAACAGCGGCAAGGTCACGCCCAGGCCGAGCAGACCCAACGCCACCCGCTCATAGGCCGCGCGCACCTGCGACCACCGCAGCGTTCCACGCCGCGATGCGCTCAGGACGGCCTGCAATGCTCGACCTCGGGATCGAACCGCGCCCCGTCCACCACGCCCGCGACCAGCACGCCAGCCTTGCGCCAGCGTCCGCCCAGCGCCAGCCGCCCCGCAAGCCTCAGCCGTGATGCGGCATAGCGCAGCGCAGAGCGCCGTCCCTCGTGCCGCCGCTTGGCCAGGATGACGTTGCGCGTCAGATAGCGATGCAGCCGCTCGCGCCGCGCATCCGGCTCAGTCTCGATGGTCAGCCGTCCCGGCGTCGCGCGCACATGCTCGGCGCGGCTGGCCGCAACCAGATAGCCCGGCTCGTCGCGCGACAGCCGCAGCGTATATTCCGTATCGTCGCCCCAGATGAACATGGGCGCCAGCGGCAGGCCGTGCCGCATCACCGCCGCCCGGCTGACCAGGACCGACACGAACGTCGCCTGCCGCACCGGCGCCATACCCTGCTCCAGCCGCTCGCCCCAGGCCGGATAACCCAGCACATTTTCGCGCCGGTCGATCTCGGGCGTATTGGTCAGATGCCCCTCAGGCGACCGCACGCTGGAACACAGGAAGGCCGCAACGACGCCCTCATCCGCTAGCCCCGCTTCCGCCGCCAGCAAGGCCTCCAGCGCATCCGGCGCCGCCAGCACGTCGTCGTCCATCAACCAGACCCGGTCAGCCCCCGCCTCGATCGCCGCGCGGATGCCGGCGTTGAAGCCGCCCGCCCCGCCCGTGTTCACCGGCATCCGAACCACCATCGCCTGCCCCGCCCAGGCGTCGGCCAGCATCTCGGCGGTGCCGTCGTCGCTGGCGTTGTCGACCACCACCACCCCGTCGCAATGCCGCGTTTGGGCGATCAGGTGCGCCAGACATTGCTCCAGCAGGGCGCGCCGGTTCCACGTCACCACCACCGCCCAAACCGACTTGCTCATGCGGCCATCCGGGCGATGGCCGGCGCCAGCGATTTCTTGACCAGGCTCAGCGCCCGCCCGACCGCCTGGTCCATGTTGTAGTACTGAAAATCGGCCAGCCGCCCGGCGAACCACACCTTGCCCGCCAGCGTCGCCGCCATCGCGCGATACTCCCCCGCCAACGCGCGCGACGCCTCCGTCAGGATCGGATAATAGGGGTCGTTCACGCCCGCCTCATAAGCCATCGGATATTCGGTCACCGTCGCCGTCGTCGGCCCGCCCTCGCCGGTCAGGTGGCGGAAATCGGTGATGCGCGTGAAGTCGAAGTCGTTGGGATAGTTGACCGTCCCGACCGGCAGCCCCTCCCCGGCATCCACGACCTGATGGTCGAACCGCACGCTGCGATAGGGCAAGGCCCCGACGGACCGGCCGAAATAGTCATCCAGCGCGCCGCAATAGACCATCCGGTCCCACGCCCCCGCCCCCACCTGATCCATCGGCGTGTTCAGCGACACCGTGATGTTCGAATGGTCCAGCATCCGCGCAAACAGCGCCCCATAGCCGTCGCGCGGCATCGCCTGATGGCGGTCGACGAAATAGCGGTCGTCCCGGCTGACCGCGATCGGCACCCGCGCGGTGACCGAGGCGTCCAGCGCCTCGACCGGCAGGCCCCATTGTTTGGCGGTGTATCCGGCGAACACCTTGTCGAAGACATAGTCCCCCAGCCGCCTCAGATCCGGATCGTCCCCCGCCTGTCGCAGATCATGGATGCTGGGCCGCGCCCCGAAACCAAACCGCTGGACCAGGGCCTGCGTCATCCGCTCGGCCATCGCGGCGGGAAACAGCGTCTCGATCGAGTCCAGATTGAATGGCAGCGGCACCCTCCGCCCGTCCACCTGCCCCTGGACCCGATGGGCGTAGGGCCGCCAGGCCGTAAACTGGCTCAGATAGCCGAAGATGCGCGCGCTGTTGGCGTGGAACACGTGCGGGCCGTAGGGATGGATCAGCCGCCCGCCCGCATCGCGCCGGTCGTGCGCATTGCCGCCGACGTGGTCGCGCCGATCGATCACCAGCACGGTCTGGTCCAGTCCGCGCGCCAGTCGTTCGGCGACCACCGCCCCGGTGAAACCAGCGCCGACGATCAGCCAGTCATATCGCCGGGACATCGCGCCTCCCGCCGGCCAAGAACAGCGCGCCCCAATGCGCCCTCAACCCGATCAGGCAGGCCACGACCACCGCCGCCTCGCCGATGATCCGCGCGCCCGCCATCCCGACCGCGCCAAGGCCGGGCGCCAGCACCACCGCCGGGCCCAGCGTCGCGACACAACCCAGCGCCACGATCAGCGCGAACCGTCCATCCATCCGCAGCGGGTTCATCAGATGCAGCCCCAGCACCTGGCTGACGGCCACCAGCGGCAGCACCCAGACCAACATACGCAGCACCTCGACGGCGCCCGCAAACCCCGGCCCGAACAATAGACGGGTCAGCAGCGGCGCCGCCAGCGTCAGCGCCGCCGCCAGCAGCACGAACGCGCCGGTCGAGGCGGCCAGCGTCCACCGCGCCGTGCGAAACGCCGCCGCCGAATCCTGTCCCAGCAGTCCGGCGACCCGGGGCGCAATCAGGCCTGCCAGCGGCCGCATCAGCGACCCGGACGCCGCGACCAGTCGGCCCGCCGCCCCGTAAAGCGCCGCCTGCGCCGGCCCGGCCAGCGCCGCGACAACCAGAACGCCCGCCCCCGTATAGGCGACGATGACCGCTCGACTGGCGAACAGTGGCCCGCCCTGGATCAGGGCGCGCCTCACAAAGCCCCGCTCCGGCGCTTGAACCCTCTGCCGTCGCAGCAGCAGGACGCCGGTCGCGGCCAAGCCCGCCCAGACGCCGCCCGCCTGGACGGCCATCACGCCGCCGACGCTCAAGTCGGGCAGCGCCAGCACGAGTCCCGTCGCGGCGATAGCGAAACCGACCTCCAGCATCGCCGCCGGACCGGAATCGCGAATACCCTGAAAGAACCACAGCAGGCTGGCCCCCTGCCCAATCCCCAGCACGACCGCCATGGCCACGACGCCGCTCGCCCCGTCCAGAACCGGATTGAAGGCCGCCAGGCCGACGCCGACGGCGGCGGCGGGCAGGATCAGCACGCCGCGCATCGCCAGGGCCTGACCGACCAGGACGCCGCGCCCTTCGACGGCTCCGGCGATGTCGCGCGGCCCCGAGAGCGACTGCCCGTAATCGACCACCACCGACACCACCAAGGCCAGGGCGATGGCCGAGGCGAATACGCCGAACCCTTCCAGCCCCAGGCGTCGCGTCAGAACCGGATAGAGCAGCAGCGGCGAGACATAGCGGGCGACGTGCGCGCCATAGACCCAGCCCGCATCGGCCGCGCCCCGCGCCGACAGCAATCGGTGCCTGCCATCCCCCAACTGTCGCCCCCGCGATCAACCCTGGCGCGAGCTTTAGACACGCAAGGTCGCAATCGCAAGCTCGGGCTCAGCCGGGCGGCTCAGCCGAAACGGCCCTCGGCCCAGCGCGCGGCGAAATAGCCGCCGGTCGCCGACAGCATTGTTAGGGTCGTGCCCCAGATCAGGTCGATGATCGTCAGCTTGGTCTGCCACACCGCCAGCGTCGCCTGATTGGTCAGGTCGTAGGTGGCGTAGGCGACGAAGCCCAGGGCCGCCCCATTGATCGCCGCCCGCGTCCAGTTCCCCTCCTTCAGGGCCGGCGCAATCGCCAGGAACACGGTCCCGGCGATGGAGATCAGGTAAAAGGCCACCGCCGCCTTCATGTCTGGCTTGTCGGCCATGATCGGCCCGATGACGGGCTTATACAGCCGGTTCGTCATGGTGGTCAGCCAGACGAAATCGATGGCCGCAAAGGTCAGGCCGGCCCCGAGATAGGCCGCGACATATTTGATCATCCTCGTCTCCCTTAAGCCGGCTTCAGTCGATAGTGGCTGACCGCCCAGGTGCGGCCCTCGTCGTTTCCGAACAGACCCGCCGTCGCCAGATAGAACCGCCGCCAGCGACGGGTCCAAAGTTTGGCGTCGTCGCCATAGGTCTCCCGCATCAACACCGCGATCCGCGGGGCGTTCCGGTCCATGTTCGCCAGCCAGTCGTTGGCGGTCTTCGCATAGTGACCGCCGTTCCAGGTCCATTCCTGCTCGACCGCGAACAGGTCGGGAAACTGCCGGATCAGGCCATGGCTGGGCATGACCCCGCCGGTGAAGAAGTGTTGCGCGATGAAGTCGCCGCTATCGGTATGGTCGAACCGATAGGGCGCGTCGCGGTGCGTGAAGACATGGATGAACATCCGCCCCTCCGGCGTCAGCCAGCGTCTCGCCTTGGTCAGCAGGGCGCGCCAGTTGGCCATATGCTCGAACATCTCGACTGACACGATGCGGTCGAACCGCTGCTCGGTGTCGAAGGCGTTCATGTCCTGGGTGATGACCGTCAGATTGGTCAGGCCCCGCGCCGCCGCCTGCGCTTCGATATGGCCGCGCTGGCCGTGGCTGTTCGACACCGCCGTGATCTTCGAATTCGGATAGGTCTCGGCCATCCACAGCGACAGCGAGCCCCAGCCGCAGCCCATTTCCAGGATCGTCTGACCGTCATTCAAATCGGCATGGGCGCAGGTCTCGGCCAGCGCCGCCTCCTCCGCCTGATCCAGCGTCTCGCGGCCCGTGGGATAGAGGCAGCAGGAATATTTCAGCCGCTTGCCCAGGCACAGCTGGAAGAACTCGGGCGGCAGTTCGTAATGCTGCTGGTTCGCCGCGTCCGTATGTTCGGCGATGGCGCGCTGGGCCATTTCGCGCGCAAAGGCCGCCTCGTCATGCGGCCCGTCGCGATCCAGTCGCTTTCGGGCTTCCGTCACCAGGCTGTCGATCGCCGGGCGCGTCACGAAGTCCGGGAACGGCGCGTCCTGCAGCTGGCGAATGGCGACATTGGTCAGGTTCATCGGCGTCCTCGATCGTCGGATCTTGCTGCAGGCTTGACTGCAATACGACGTCTCGGCCCCGATGGATGCCTGATGGATATCTGACCCCCTTGAACACAACCCAAGCGATGCCGACATCAGCCTCCCGCGACGATCGATTCCGTAGAAAGTGCACCAACTGCACTCTCTTTTTCGAACCCCGCTCGCCATCGTTTCAGACGAATTAGACGAATTAGACTCTGTTTTTCGCCTTCACCGTCTGAAATCGCCGCGTCGGATCGACGCCGCGTCTTGCCCCCCGCCCGCCCCCGCGTTAGGCGTGGTCAAAAGCCGATATTCATCAGGCAGTGAAAAAAGGGAGAGCGATGGGAAAGATCTACGCTGACGTCACGTCCGCGCTGGAGGGCCTGACCTTCGACGGCATGACGGTCATGTCTGGCGGCTTCGGCCTGTGCGGCATCCCCGAGAACCTGATCGCCGCCCTGCGCGACAGCGGCGTCAAGGGCCTGACGGTCATCTCCAACAACGCCGGCGTCGACGGCTTCGGCCTGGGACAACTGCTCGGCACCCGCCAGATCGCCAAGATGATCAGTTCTTACGTCGGCGAGAACAAGGAGTTCGAGCGCCAGTATCTGGCCGGCGAGTTGGAGCTTGAGTTCAACCCGCAAGGCACCCTGGCCGAGCGCATCCGCGCCGGCGGTGCCGGCATCCCCGCCTTCTTCACCGCCACCGGCGTCGGCACCCTAGTCGCCGAGGGCAAGGAGGTCCGCAACTTCAACGGCCGCGACTATGTCATGGAGACCGGCCTGGTCGCCGACCTGTCCATCGTCAAGGCCTGGAAGGCCGACGAGCGCGGCAACCTGGTGTTCCGCAAGACCGCCCGCAACTTCAACCCGATGATGGCCACGGCCGGCAAGGTCACGGTTGTCGAGGTCGAGGAGATCGTCCCCGTCGGTTCGCTGGATCCCGACCACATCCACACGCCGGGCGTCTATGTCGACCGCCTGGTCCAGACCGTGTCCGAAAAGCGCATCGAACAGCGCACCGTCCGTCAACGTGCCGCCGGCGCCGCCGCCGGATCGGAGGTCTGATCATGCCCCGCACCCGCGAACAACTCGCCGAACGCGCCGCCCAGGAACTGCAGGACGGCTTCTATGTGAACCTGGGCATCGGCATCCCGACCCTGGTCGCCAACTACATCCCTGCCGGCATGACCGTGACCCTTCAGTCCGAGAACGGCATGCTGGGCATGGGCCCCTTCCCCTATGAGGGCGACGAGGACCCCGATCTGATCAACGCCGGCAAGCAGACGATCACTGAGATCCCGGAGTCGTCCTACTTCTCCAGCGCCGACAGCTTCGCCATGATCCGTGGCGGCCATATCAACCTGTCGATCTTGGGTGCGATGGAAGTGGCCCAGAACGGCGACATCGCCAACTGGATGATCCCCGGCAAGCTGGTGAAGGGCATGGGCGGCGCCATGGACTTGGTTGCGGGCGTCAAGCGCGTGGTCGTCGTCATGGAACACGCCAACAAGCACGGCCAGTCCAAGGTCCTGAAGGAATGTAGTCTGCCCCTGACCGGCACCGGCGTCGTCAGCCGCATCATCACCGACCTGGCCACCTTCGACGTCAAGCCCGACGGCGCGGGCCTCGAGCTGATCGAACTGGCCGACGGCGTCACCCTCGATGAAGTCGCCGCCAAGACCGAGGCGGCCTACACCATCGCAGCGGACTTGCAGGCCGCCTGATAAACCTGCGCCGCTCTGGTCTACCGGGGCGGCGCAGGCTCCAGCCGACGATAGGCGGCGCTCACAAAGGCCATCGTCAGCGGAGCCTGCAAGCCTGTCAGCACGACGGCGAAGACGATCCAGCCCGCCGTGCCAGACATAAGGCCCGCGCCCCACAGCAACACCAGCGCGATCTTCGGCGCCGCCGTAAGGACAAGCCCAACCAGCAGGGACCAGAAGCCGCCGCGCGCGATGCTCATGCTCTGCAACGACACAATCTGCCCACGCCCGATCGTCGCCGGTGCGAACAGAGACAGGCGCACCGCGAAGGCGATGACGGCGAACAGGGCGAAGGCCGTGACGACCGCCAGCAGGATCAGCTTCCACGCCGGCCCCACCGCGCTCCACTGGCGCATCTCGATGGCCTGGGCGTTTAACTCGGCCATGCCGAACACCGCCAACAGGACCAGGGCCACGACCGAAAGGATCATGGCGAGAAAGATTGCGCACAGCAGGCCCGCGCCCAGCAGCCGCCCCTCCGGTCGTCCGAACTGCAACCCAAGCGGCCCCAGTCCCAGCCGCCGCGCCCCGGCCAGATCGTCGGTGATGGCGATCCGCGCCAGCGCGCCCGCCAGCACAAGGGTTGAGATCAGAGCGCATGCCGCCCAGATCAGGCCCGTACGACCCGCCGCCAGCGGCTCCACGCTCCAGACCACGGCCGCCAGCACGATCGCGCCGCAGGCCCCGCGCCACAGGCGAGGCAGGGCGCGGACCGCCGCCGACAGCGTCTCGCCCAGTCGCAAAATCCGATGCTCGCTCAATCTACGCCCCCGATGACCGGCGGCGGATATAGCAGGGGGCCATGACACCGCGCCACCCGCCCGCTAGAAGGCCGCGATGAGCGCTTCCCCCTCTCCTTCCCCCATCCACGTCATCGGCGGCGGCCTGGCCGGCTCCGAGGCGGCCTGGCAGATCGCCCAGGCCGGCGTGCCCGTCATCCTACACGAGATGCGCGGCGTGCCTGGCGTCAAGACTGACGCCCACCACACCGATGGCCTGGCCGAGCTGGTCTGCTCCAACTCCTTCCGCTCGGACGACTGGCAGTTCAACGCGGTCGGCCTGCTGCACGCCGAGATGCGGGCGCTGGATTCGGTCATCATGGCCTGCGGCGACATCAATCAGGTGCCGGCCGGCGGCGCCCTGGCCGTGGACCGCGACGCCTTCTCCCAGGCGGTGACCGCCAAACTGACCGCCCACCCCTTGGTCACCATCGTGCGCGAAGAGATCGCGGGCCTGCCGCCGCAGGCGTGGGACAATGTCATCGTCGCCACCGGCCCCCTGACCTCACCTGCCCTGGCCGACGCCATCCTGAAGGCGACGGGCGAGGAGTCCTTGAGCTTCTTCGACGCCATCGCCCCCATCGTTCACGCCGACTCGATCGACTTCGACATCGCGTGGCGTCAGTCGCGCTATGACAAGGAAGGTCCGGGCGGCGACGCCGCCGCCTACGTCAACTGCCCGATGGACAAAGCCCAGTACGAGGCGTTCATCGACGCCCTGCTGAGCAGTCCCAAGGCCGAGTTCAAGGACTGGGAGCACGTCCCCTATTTCGACGGCTGCCTGCCCATCGAGGTCATGGCCGAGCGTGGTCGCGAGACCCTGCGGCACGGCCCGATGAAGCCGGTCGGCCTGACCAATCCGCGCGACCCGCTGGTCAAGGCCTACGCCATCGTCCAGCTGCGCCAGGACAACGCGCTGGGCACCTTGTTCAACATGGTCGGCTTCCAGACCAAGCTGAAGCACGGGGCGCAGGCCGAGGTCTTCCGCATGATCCCCGGCCTGCAGAACGCTCAGTTCGCGCGTCTGGGCGGTCTTCACCGCAACACCTATCTGAACAGTCCCCAACTGCTGGACAAGCAGCTGCGGCTGAAGGCCATGCCACGCCTGCGTTTCGCCGGCCAGGTGACGGGGGTCGAAGGCTATGTCGAGAGCGCGGCCATGGGCCTGCTGACCGGCCGTCTGGCCGCTGCGCAAGCGCTGGGTCGCGACCTGGCCCCGCCGCCGCCCGAGACCGCCATGGGCGCCCTGGTCGAGCACATCACCGGCGGGCATCTGGCAGGATCGAAGTTCCAGCCGATGAACATCAACTACGGCCTGCTGCCGCCGCTCGAGGCGCCCAAGGTCGATGAGGCGGGCGTCAAGATCCCGCTGAAGGAACGCGGCCGGGCCAAAAAGCGCCTGATGAGCATCCGGGCGATGGAAAGCCTGAAGGCTTGGCGCGACGCGGGCTGATTTCTGAGGGCCGGGCCGCTCAGCGCAGCTTGGACAGGCCCGGCCGGAACCCCAGCGTCATCACGCCCAGCAGGATGACGCCCACGCCCATCAGCACCCAGGCCTGGGTCAGGTCGGCCATGTTGTCGCGCAGCAGGCCGGCGCCCAGCGGCGAGAGGCTGGCGATGATGTAGCCGCCGCCCTGGACGAAGGCGAGCAGATCCCCGGAGCGCGCGGGATCGTCGATCTGGTCCATGGCCAGTATCAGGCTGAGCGGGAAGATTGCGCCGATGCCGAGGCCCAGGACGATCACGATCGGAACGGCCATGCCGAGGGGCGCGACCACGAGACCGGCCAGACCCGCCAAGGCCAGAATCAAGGCCGTAAGGATCGGTCCGCGCCGATCCGGGAAGCGCCCGATGGTCAGCGACACCAGCAGGCCGGCCGTCACCTCCGCAGCCGTCATGCCGCTGAGCAGATAGCCGGCCGTGGCCCTCGGCTCGCCCAGGTCGATGTAGAAGGGCGGCAGCCAGGCCAGTATCAATGTATAGGCCGAGGTCCCCAGGCCCATGATCAGGATCAGCCGCCACGCCCGCCCCTGACGCCAGAAGGGCAGCTCCGGGGCCGTCGCCTCGACCACTGCGGCGCGGTTCGGCTCTTCGGCTGCGGGGTCGCGTGACGCCGCCAGCCAGACCAATGCTGCGACAAAGGCCGGCGCGCTCCACAGCGCCAGCGTCCCGGCCCAGCCGATCGTCTCGGCCAGACCGGCCGCTGTGGCCGCCGCGACGGCGGCGCCGGCCATGATGCCGGTGGTGTAGAGCGCCATGACCGTGCCGAACTGCGCCGGAAACGCCCGTTTGATGACGACCGGCGCCAAGGCCTGCATCAAGGCGACGCCGACGCCGACGACCACGGCGCTGGCGATCAGGCCGGTCGCGCCGGTCAGCACCACCCGCACCAGGCAGGCCGCACCGATCAGAAGCGCGCCCAGCAAGATCCCGCGCCGCTCGCCCAACCTCCGACGCAGCGGGCGGATCGACAGGGCGCCCAGACCGATCATCAGCACGGGCAAGGTGGTCAGCAGGCTGGCGGCGGTCGAACCCATGCCTGTCGCACCCTCGATCAGATCAAGCAGCGGCCCCACCGCCGCCATCGCCGGCCGCAGATTCAGCGCCAGGGCGACGATGGCCGCCAGCAACAGCAGCGAGGCGCCGCGCGCGGGCGTGGCGTCAGATCGTGCGGTCATAGTGGGGACTCCGACTAAAAATCGCGCTAGTCTCTCGACCTCAAGTATCTCGATGTCAAGATAACCATGCCCGATAGAGCTTCTCGCGCCGCCGCCCAATGGGCCGTGCAACGCCCCGACCTGGACATGCTGCCGATGGAAGTGCTGGGACGCCTGAACGAGGCGTCGCAACTGGTGATCCGCGAGCGCCAGACGCCGCTGTTCGCGCGCTATGGTTTGCAGCACGGCGAGTTCGACGTGCTGGCGACGCTGCGCCGATCTGGCGAACGCGAGGGCCTGACGCCGACCGCGCTGTTCGAGGCGGCGATGATGTCTTCCGGCGGCATGACCGCGCGGATCGACCGGCTGGAAAAGGCGGGCTGGGTCGAGCGGCGCCCGCATCCCAGCGACCGACGGGCGACTCTGGTTCGGCTGACGGACAAGGGTTTCGACCTGATCGAGACAATCATGCCCAGCCATCAGGAGACGGCCAAAGAGGCCTTAAGCGGCCTGTCGCGAGAGGATCAGAAAACGCTGAACGCCCTGCTGACCCGCTTGATCGCCGGACTGAACGGCTAGGTCAGATCCGGCCGCGCAGCACGGCCCAGAGCAGGCGCAGCCGCTTCAGCGGCTCCGGCCGGTCCGGATCGGTCAGGGCCACGTGAGCCACGGCCGGGAAGCCGGCAGGCGGCAGGCGTTTCAACGCCCCATTGGCGGCGGATTTCAGGGACGCCGCCTCCTGGCGGCGGCCGGTCTGCGTCAGCCCCCAGACGCGGGCCGCATCCGCCACGGCGGCGTCATGCCCCTGCCCTGCCAGCACACGTGTCGCGACCTGCATCGGGCCGATGTAGAAGGCGTCGAGATCGTGCGGCTGTTCGCGCACCCGGCCGATGTGGGCGTCGATCAAGGCGTCGAACGGCGCACGGTCCAGGCCGTGGCGCGCGACAAGATCGGTCAGCGCCTCCAACACCGGGTGGCCCTTGCGCGGCACGCCGGCGAAGACGCCGTCCATCTGTTCCGCCCACCAAGTATAACGCATCTCGGCCAGCAGCGGCTGGGTCACGCGCGTGGGGATGGTCATCAGCTCGGCTTCGAAGGCGTAGAGCGTGATCAGGTCAGCGCGGGCGCGGTCGTCCGCGACCAGGCGGCTGGACAGCCAGCGGTCGAGGTCGGCGGTGCGGACCTGTTGGTCGAGCGTATCCGCAGTCTCGGTCAAGCGGCGCGCGACACCGCGAAATCGGCCAGATCTTCCAGCGCGGCGCGCCAGTCGCTGGACGGCAGGACCGACAGGGCCGCCTTGGCCTGATCGGCATAGTCGCCGGCGAGGTCCAGGGTCGCGCCGATAGCGCCCGAGCCGATGATCAGTTCGCGGGCGCGGGTGAAGTCTTCGGGCGTCCGCTCGCCCTTGGTCACGGTGCGTTCCCAGAAGGCTTCCTCGCGGCCGCGCGTGCGAGCGACCGCCAGAAGCAGCGGCAGGGTCGCCTTGCCCTCGTTGAAATCGTCGCCGGCGTTCTTGCCCAGGGCCTCGGCCGTCGCGTCGTAGTCCAGGGCGTCGTCGGCCAGTTGGAAGGCGATGCCGAGCGCCATGCCGTAGTCGCGCAAAGCCTTGATCGCGGCCGGATCGGCGCCGGCGCCCACCGCGCCCGCCTCGGCGGCGGCGGCGAACAGTTCGGCGGTCTTGGCCGAGATGATCTGCAGATAGGTGGCCTGGTCCAGATTCAGATCGTGGGCGCGCGTCAGCTGCAGCACCTCGCCCTCGGAGATCACCCGCGACGCCTCGGCCAGAATGCCCAAGGCGCGCATCGAATCCGTCTCGACCATCAGTTCGAAGGCGCGGGCAAACAGGAAGTCGCCGACCAGGACGCTGGTCGGGGCGCCCCAGATCAGGTGGGCCGCGACCTTGCCGCGACGCAGTTCGGACGCATCGACGATGTCGTCATGCAGGAGCGTGGCGGTGTGGATGAACTCGACCGCGGCGGCCAGCTTGCGCGGCGCTACGATGTCGTCCGTCGCGCCCACGGCGCGCGCCGCGGCGACGGTCATCAGGGGGCGCAGACGCTTTCCACCCGCCGAAACCAGATGTTCGGCCAGTTTCGGGATGATCGGCACGTCCGACTGCATCCGATCCAGGATCAGGGCGTCCACGGCCGCCATATCGACCTCAGCCAGCCGGACAAGGGCGTTGACGTCCCCCTTCGGGCGGTGAGCGGCGGCGATGGCGACGTCCAAACGAATACTCTTTCACTGGCGCGGCGGGCCGCGAGAATGGCTTTTTGCGGCCGGGCCGGCTTGCCCCCGCGAGTTGCGGCGCACAATGATGTTCGACCCCTTGAGGGTCAAGGAGATTGAGGCTTGGAGCCGGTCGAAACCCTGTCGACAACGATCGTCGAGAACGGCCTGTTGAACGGCCGGGTGCGCTTGCGTCAACCCGCACGCGGCTATCGCGCCGGGATGGATGCGGCTTTGCTGGCGGCGGCGGTCCCGGCCGAGGCGGGCCAGAGCGTGATCGAGGCGGGCTGCGGAGCGGGTGCGGTCCTGATGCAGATCGCGGCGCGACGGCCCGGCGTGACCCTGACGGGCGTGGAGCGCGATCCGGTGATGGCGGCGCTGGCGACCGAGAATGCGACGCTGAACGGCGCAGCTGGATCAGCTATGATTCGTCAGGGCGACGTGGCGGCCGGGTTTCGGGCCCTCGGCGTGGAGCCAGCCGACTGGGCCATATCCAATCCCCCCTTCTTCGATGACGCCACGGCGTTGCGCGCCCCGGCCGAGAGCAAGCGGGGCGCCTGGATGGCCGACGACGGGCTGAAGGCGTGGACCGATTTCCTGTTGAAGGCGGTGAAGGAAGGCGGGCGCATCGTGGTCGTTCACCGCGCCGACCGACTGGCCGATCTGCTGGCTCTGCTGGGCGAAAAGGCGGGGTCGTTCGCCGTGCGGCCGATCCATCCCTTCGCGGACGAGCCGGCCAAGCGGGTGCTGGTGCACGCCATCAAGACCGGGCGCGCGCCGCTGCGACTGCTGCCGCCGCTGATCCTGCACGATCGCGAGGGCGGCAAACACACCGCCCAGGCCGAGGCGATCCTGCGCGGCGAGGCGTCGCTGGGATGGTGATCGGGTGGTCAATCGCGACCGGAACGCCTAAATGCCGCCTCCTGACGAAATCGAGCCCGCCCCGTGTCACCCGACGACCTTCCGCATGATCTTCAAGACGGCCTGATCGCCGTCGGCGAGGCCGCGCGCGACCTGCGCGAGCCGTGGTGGATCTTCGGCGGGGCGGCCATGGCGCTCTATGGCCTGACCGACATCCATGTGCCCGACATCGACGTGCTGTGCGCGCCGCGTGATGCGCGCAGCCTGCTGGGCGCGTTGGGCGGCGTGGTGATACCCGATCCGGGCGAAGGTCTGTTCCGCTCCGCCGTCTTCGGGCGCGCGCCGGATCAGCCGATCCTGGTCGAGGTCATGGCCGATCTGGAGACACGCGACGGCGGCGACTGGACGCCAGTCGCCTTCGGCTCGCGTCGCCGCGTTTTCGTTGAGGACACGCCCCTGTTCGTCCCGGACATCCGGGACCACATCGCCCTGTATCGCCTGTTCGGCCGCCCCAAGGATCTGGCGCGCGTCGAACAGCTTGAACGACTGATCGCCTGAATGCCTTTCCCCTTCCAGATTTCCGCCACCGAGGGCCGCGCGCGCACCGGGGTACTGAAGACCTCGCGCGGCGACATCCGCACCCCGGCCTTCATGCCGGTCGGCACCGCCGCCACGGTCAAGGCGATGACGGTGGATCAGGTCAAGGCGACTGGCGCCGACATCCTGCTGGGCAACACCTATCACCTGATGCTGCGCCCCGGCCCCGAGCGGATGGAGCGTCTGGGCGGGCTTCATACGTTCATGGGCTGGGACAAGCCGATCCTGACCGACAGCGGCGGGTTCCAGGTCATGTCCCTGGCCGGCATCTCCAAGGTGAAGGAGGAGGCCGTAACCTTCTCCAGCCACATCGATGGCTCCAAACATGTTCTGACGCCTGAGCGGTCGATCGAAATCCAGGCCGACCGAATCGGCGCCGACATCTCGATGCAGTTGGACCAGTGCGTCGCCTATCCGGCCGAGAAGGACGCAGCCAGAAAGGCGATGGAGCTGTCGATCCGCTGGGGTGCGCGGTCCAAGGCCCGGTTCGGCGAACGTGAAAACCAGGCCCTGTTCGGCATCCAGCAGGGATCCACCTTCGAGGACTTGCGCCGCCAGTCATCGGAACAGCTTCAAGAAATCGGTTTCGACGGCTACGCCATCGGCGGTCTGGCGGTCGGCGAAGGCCACCAGGCCATGTGCGAGGTGCTGGACTATGCGCCCGAAATGCTGCCGGCCGACCGTCCGCGCTATCTGATGGGCGTGGGCAAGCCGGTCGACCTGGTCGAGGCGGTGTATCGCGGCGTGGACATGTTCGACTGCGTCCTGCCGACCCGCGCCGGCCGTCACGGTCAGGCCTGGACCTGGGATGGCCCGCTGAACCTGAAGAACGCCCGTTTCGCCGAGGATCAGGACCCGCTGGACCCGACCATCGACGGCCCGTCGTCGCAGTATTCGAAGGCCTATTTGCACCACCTGATCCGCGCCGACGAAATCCTCGGGAAGGTGCTGCTGAGCTGGCACAACATCGCCTTTTATCAGGCGCTGACGGCGGCCATGCGCGCGGCGATTTCCGAGGGCCGGTTCGAGCAGTTCAGGCGCGACTTTCACGCCCGCCACACGTCGAACGGCTGACGCCTAAGGGTGCGGTCTGAACCAGCTGGGCGCCGCCGGCGGTGCGCAGTTCCGCTGCATACCCATGCCCTTCAGAAAGGCGCGGCGCATCCGGCCGGACTGGATGGCCGATTGAACGTGCTTTGAGTGCTGTTCAGCGCCGCTCAGCCGGCGGATCCAGTTGCGACCGGGAATAAAGTCGGTCGTCGTGTCACGAATGGCGTTCAGCGCCGCCCTGGCCGCCGCATCCGCCGCCCGCTCGCTGAGATAGGAGCCGTCCTGACGCGGCGGTTCGTCCGTATCGGGTCCCAGCGCCTCGTCCAACCGTGCGACTTCTGCGCCGATGGTCGTGCACTGATTCAGATTGCGCAGGTCGTAGGGATTGGCTTCGGCTTGCAGCAGCACCGTCGGGATCATCTGACGACGCAGGTTGAAGTCTTCCAGCGGCGCCGTCGCCGCCGCCGCAAAGCCCGCCCCGACCTGTTCGCCGCCGCCCATCGCCGACCGACCGGCATTGCAACCGGAAAGCGCAACAAGACTGACTGCGAGAAGAAGGCGTTTCATGGGTTGGCTTAGACCACGCCTAGGCTGGCGATTAAAGCGTAGCGGCGGAAGCGGTCGGTAACGAAGAATTCTCTGATTTTAGGTCACTTTGACCGGTCGTTGGAGTTCGGTCGTGCCTTACATCGCCAAGAGCCTGGAAGCCCTGGACGCCCCTGCTGGTCCGTTCCAACGTCTTACGGAACTGGCCTGCACGGTTTTCGATGCGCCCGCCGCCGTCGTCACCCTGGTCAGCGGCGACAACGCCGTCCTGTGGTGCAGCGATCGTGAACTGGTTCGAAGCCTGCCGCGCGAACGCACTCTCGGCGACCGTCTGCTGCGCCAGGGCAAGGGCGCCGTCCTGGTGGTCGAAGACGGCCTGGCGGACCCCGCAGCGCGCAATCATTTCCTGGTGGCGCCCCCCTACAATCTGCGTTTCTACGCCGGCGTGACGATCTGCGGCCCGGACGGTCAGCCGCTGGGCGCGTTCGGCGTCATGGATCGCAAACCCCGCCCTCACCCCTCCGACGCCCAGATCGCAACGCTGCGAACCTTGGGCGCCATGGCCGAAGACATCATCGCGTCGTTGGAAGTCGGTCGCGTCAGCGATGAGCGCCACGGCACGCTGGAGCTGATTGAAAACATGGCCGGGGTCGGTCATTGGCGGTTGGAACTGGCCAGCGGCAAGGTCCACTGGTCCGACGAAGTGTTCCGCATCCACGGTCTAGATCGCAAAACCTTCGATCCGCAGGTCGATTCGGCCATCGATCGCTATCACCCCGACGACAGGCCCGGATTGTTGGTGGCGATCGCACACTCGGCCGAAACCGGCGATGGCTACAAAATGCGTCTTCGGCTGATCCGCGCCGATGGCGAGGAGCGTGCGGTTCTGACCCAGGCGCGCGCCGAACGTGACGACGCCGGGGTCGTGAAGGTCCTTTACGGCGTGTTTCAGGACATCACAGACCAGCAGGCCCAGATCGCCCGCGCTCAGCGTGACGAGGCGCGCTATCGGCTATTGGCTGAAAACGTTGGCGACGTGATCACCCGCGTTCGCCCGGACGGCACCAGCAAATACATCTCGCCGGCGATCGAAAGCCTGCTCGGCTGGACCACCGAAGAGATGAACGGCCGGCCCATGGACTATGTCCATCCTGATGATCGGGAGATGGTGACCCGGGCCGTGCTGGGAACCATCCACACCAAGGAGCCGTGCCGGCTGGAGCACCGCGCCCTTCATCGCGACGGGTCGATCGTCTGGGTCGAATGCACCTTCCGCGCCCTTGCTGCCGAAACGGGCAAGCCGTCGGAGGTGGTGGTGGTCATCCGCGACATGACGGATCGCAAGATCCTGGCGGACGAACTGGTCACCGCGCGCGACCGGGCCGAGGCGGCGGCGGCCGCCAAGAGCGAGTTCCTGGCCAATATGAGCCATGAACTGCGCACGCCTCTGACCAGCGTCATCGGCTTTTCGAACCTGCTGAAGGCCAGCGAGGCCTTGCCCGAGGCCGAGAAGGGCTATGTCGCGCGCATCGCCACGGCCAGCGAAGCCCTGCTGTCGGTCATCAACGACGTGTTGGACTATTCCAAGCTCGAAGCCGGCATGATCGAGCTGGAGCCGCAGCGGTTCGACCCGGCCGCCCTGGCGCACGAGACGGTCCAGATGATGGAGGCCCAGTGTCTGGCCAAGGGTCTGGCGCTGCACGTCAACTTGTCGCCGGACATGCCGGATCGCCTGATGGGCGACCAGGCCCGTCTTCGACAGATCCTGCTCAACCTGCTGGGCAATGCCGTGAAGTTCACCAGCCAGGGCTCGGTCAGTCTGTCGGTCGGCGGAGCTTTGGAGGCAAACGGCGCATGGCGTCTGACGGCCGAGGTGACCGATACCGGCATCGGCATGAGCCCCCAGACCCAGGCCCATCTGTTCGAACGTTTCTCGCAGGCGGATCGGTCGACGACCCGGCTCTACGGCGGCACCGGCCTTGGGCTCGCGATCTCGCGGCGACTGGCGCGGGCGATGGACAGCGACATCGTCGTCACGAGCCAGCCCGGCCTGGGATCGACGTTCAAGGTGACCGTCCCGCTGCACATCGCCGAGGGCGGATCGGAGGCCGAGGGACCGCGCCTCAGCGTGATGCCCGAGGGCCGCGTGTTGATCGCCGACGACGCACCGGCCAACCGCGAACTGATCAGCGTCATCCTTGTCGGCATGGGACTGGAGGTCGCTACCGCCAGCGATGGGGCCGAAGCGGTGCATGCGGTGCAGTCCGAAGTCTACGACCTCGTCCTGATGGATATGCAGATGCCGGTCATGGACGGCCTGACGGCCACGCGTGAGATTCGCCGTATCGAGCAGGGCGGCGGACGCCGACTGCCGATCATCGCCCTGTCCGCCAATGTTCAGCCGGACCAGATCCAGCTGTGTCGCGACGCCGGCATGGACGACCACCTGGCCAAGCCGCTGCAACTGCCGGCCCTGGTCGCCACCCTGTCGAAGTATCTCGACAAGTCGAACGCTCCGATCGCGGCAGATGCGACTGCGCCGGGTCGCTTTGCGACCCACTAACCCAAGTCCCAGACAGCAAAAAGCCCGCCGAAGCGGGCTTTAAATGGTACGTCCTCTCGGGCTCGAACCGAGGACCCTCTGATTAAAAGTCAGATGCTCTAACCAACTGAGCTAAGGACGCACCGCGCGACGTCCGGGCTGGCCCGAACCGTCGAAGGGCGCCTTCTGTTGTAATCCGGCCTTCCGGTCAAGACCCGGTCTGCTACTCATTGGGCATGAAACCGTTAAATGGCGTCCGCATCATCGAATTCGACGGCTTGGGTCCGGTCACCTTCGCCGGAATGATGCTGGCGGACCTGGGGGCGGAGGTGGTGCGGCTGACGCGCGACGCCTCGGCCGGACCGGCGGTTTTCGACGAGGTCGGAGGCGAGGTGCTGCATCGGGGACGAGCGGCCGTTCCGGTCGATCTGAAATCACCGGCCGATCGCGAGCGCATCCTGCAGCTGATCGATGGGGCCGACGCGGTGATTGAAGGTTTTCGACCCGGCGTCATGGAGCGGCTGGGCTATGGTCCCGACGCCCTCCAGGCGCGAAAGCCCGCGCTGGTGTTTGGACGCGTGACGGGGTGGGGCCAGACGGGGCCGCTAGCGAATGTAGTCGGGCATGATCTGAACTACATCGGCCTGTCCGGAGTGTTGCATGCCATGGGCGAGGCGGATCATCCGCCCTCCCCGCCGTTGAACCTGGTCGGAGATTACGGCGGCGGGGCCATGCTGCTGGTGGTCGGAGTGCTGGCCGCGCTGGTGGAGGCTAGGTCAACGGGCAAGGGACGCGTGGTGGACGCCGCCATGACGGACGGGGCGGCTCTGCTGGGCGGTCTGTTCCAGGCCTTGCGGGGTCGGGGGCTGTGGAGCGACCGGCGCGGAGCCAACCTGCTGGACGGGGGCGCGCCCTTCTATCGCTGCTACGCCTGTCGCGACGGCGGGTTCGTGGCGGTGGCGGCGCTGGAGCCGCGTTTCTACGCTGCGCTGCTGGCCGGCCTGGAGATCGATCCGGCTGACGCGGTTCAATACGACATCGCCGCCTGGCCGGCCCTGCAAGCGCGGTTTGCGGCCTTATTCGCAAGCAGAGACCGCGATGACTGGAGCGCCCATTTCGCCGGGACGGAAGCCTGCGTCACGCCCGTGCTGAGCCTGGCCGAGGCGCCGGATCATCCGCACAATCAGGCGCGTGGAACATACCACAGCGGCCTGCCGCAACCCGCGCCCCGTTTCGACGGCGTAGTTGCTGCGCCCTCCCCCAAGTCCGAACTGACCTTGGATCAAATGGTCACAAAATGGTCCGATCACGCAGGATGACCGACGCAGATTTCGGCGCTAAGGGAACAGCTTAGCGCGACAGGCGTTTGGTCGGCGGAGACCGGGGACTTTCATGACACGCTCGATTTTTGTCTTGGCCGCCGCCGCTAGCGTGCTCGCGTTGTCGGCCTGCGACGACCGTCCTTCGCGCTCGGACGACGACTATCGAGAGATGTCGGTCGAGCCGGCGCCTCCGCCGGTCAAGGAAGACACTCCCCCGCCTGCGCCAGAGGTTCAGGACCCGACGCCCACGCCCCCGCCGTCGACGACGCTTCCGCCTGAGGAACGCACGTCTGAACAGTCGGTCCAGCCCGAGAGCGAGACGCTGTTCTACTGACGAACAGGTTTGCCGGGGGGCGTCCTTTTGACGAAAGATTGAGTTTGACGTTCAGGCCTACCCTGCTGGTCGCCCTCGCGGCGTTTTCGGCCTGCGCCCATGCAGCGGCGGCGGAACCCCGCGCGCAGATCCGGGGCGACATGGACGGCGATCTGCGGCGGGCGCTGGAGCGGGCCGTGGGCGAGGTGGACGGCGCGCCGGCCAGCCGCTTCGAGGCGCGTCGTCGCGCCGAGAGCGCCGTGACCTCGGCGACCGCCCTGCTGCGGTCCGAAGGCTACTATCAACCGGTCGTCGAAGACATCGTCGAGGGCGAGGAGACGCCGATCGCGGTGGTTTCGGTCGAACCGGGGCGCCGTTTCCTGCTGACCGTCCCGACGATCCAGTGGGCCGACCCCGCGCCTGAGGCCGAGGCGGCGGACAAGGCCAAGACTGCGATCGCGCTGAAGGCGGGCGATCCAGGTAGAGCGGCAGACGTCATATCCGGCGAAGGTCGGGCCGTGGCGGCGTTGGTACGTGACGGCTATGCCGACGCCAAGGCCAATCCGCGCCGTGTCGTGGTGGATCACGCGGCCTTCACCGTCGCGCCCGAGTATCGCATCGCCTCCGGCGCGCTGGTGCGTCTGGACGGCGTGCGCCTGACCAGCCAGGGCCGCACCAATCCCGCCTGGGTGGCGGGCCTGGCGCCGTGGAACGAGGGCGATCGCTACGATCCCGAGATGGTCGCGGAGCTAGAACGCCGGCTGCTGGACACCGGCGTCTATGACGGCGTCAGCGTCGCGCTGTCGCCGCTGGACCAGATCACCGCCGACGGTCATCGCCCGGTCGTGGTCAGCCTGCAAGACCGCCCCCGTCGCGTGCTGGAGGCCGGCGCCACCTGGTCAACGGCCGAGGGCGCGGGCGTGGACGTGATCCAGACCCGCTACAACCGCTTCGGCCGCGCCGACACCCTGAGGCTTGAAGCGCGACTGGCCGACATCGACAGCCGGATCGGCGCCGACCTGTCCCTGCCCCACTGGCGCCGACCCGGCCGGACGCTGAAGCTGGGCGCGGCGGTCGTAAACGAAGACACCGACGCCTATCTGCGCACCGCCGTGGTTCTGTACGCCGACCTGCAACAGCGGATCGGCAAGACCTCCTATTTCAACTACGGAATCGGGCTGGACGCCGGGCGCTACAGCGAGACTCGCTACGACTTCACCACCCTGCCCCCGCAGCGCGTGACCTTCGACCGCGATCTAGCGATCATCACCGCGCGGACCAGCGCCTATATCGACCGCTCCAATGATCCGCTGAACCCGACCAAGGGCTGGCGGGTCAATCTGGCGGTTCAGCCGACGGCGGTGACCGGCGAGAGCAACATCCTGTTCCTGCGCACCGAAACGCAAGGCACCGCCTACTTCCCCGTCGCGGGTGATCGCACCATCCTGGCCGGGCGCATGAAGATCGGCTCTATCGTCGGCGGCAGCGAGCTGAACGTGCCGGCCGACCGTCTGTTCTATTCCGGCGGCGGCGGTTCGGTGCGGGGCTATTCGTACCAGAACGTCAATCCGCAGCTGCCGGACGGCACGCCGCGGGGCGGTCTGTCGCTGTTCGAAACCTCGTTCGAGGTGCGCCAGTCGATCGGTCAGAGCTTCCAGGCAGTCGCCTTCGTCGATGCCGGGTCCGTGGGCTTCCAGGAGACGCCGAACCTGACCAACATGCGCTACGGCGCGGGCGTGGGGGTGCGCTACATGCTGCCGTTCGGACCGATCCGGGCGGATGTCGCCATGCCGCTGAACAAGCGTGAGGGCGATTCCGCCTTCCAGATCTACATCAGCATCGGGCAGGCGTTTTGACCGATACACCGCCCGAAACCACGCCTGAAGACACGACGCCCGCCAAGGCGGCGCGGCCCGCAAAGCCGCGTCGCGGGCTGCTTAGACGCATCGCTCTGGGCGTGGGCGTGGTGCTGGCCGGACTGCTGGTGCTGATCGCCGCCGCCCTGGTCGGAGGGCGTTACTACATCGCCTCGGACGGCGGTCGCGACATGGTTCTGCAACGGCTTCAGGACCTGAAGATCAGCCGCTACGGCCGGCTGAAGGTCTATGGGCTGAAGGGCGATCTGCTCAGCGACTTCACCATCGACCGCATCACATTGGCCGACAGTCAGGGTATCTGGCTGGAGGCGAACAACCTCAGCATGGACTGGTCGTATCTGGCCCTGCTGGGCCGCAGCTTCCATGCAAACGACATCAAGGCCGAGACCATTCGCGTCCTGCGTCGGCCTGTGGTCGAGCCGCCCACTGGCGAACCGCCCAGCCCCCAGCCGATCTCGGTCCGCATCGACAAGTTCGCGGCCAACATCGAACTGATGGAAGGTTTTTCCAAGGAATACGGCCGTTGGAGCCTGTCGGGGAACGCCAGCCTGCCACGCGCCGGGGCCAAGAGCGCGATGGTCAACGCCGACAGCCTGAACCGGCCGGGCGACTTCCTGCGTCTGGCGGCGACATTCGGGGGCAAACTCGAAGACACGCGCCTGAACCTGCGCGCCAATGAGGCTCAGGGCGGACCGCTGGCCGGCGCCTTGGGCTATTCGCCGGATCAGCCGTTCTCGGCGGTCGCGGTTCTGAACGCCGATGTGGTCAATGCGCGGGTCCAGACGGGGCAGTTCGTCCCCCTGATCGTCCAGGGCCATTTCGGCGACAAGGGCTCTCGCGTCGCGGGCTTCGCCGACTTCAGCAACTCGGACCTGCTGGCGCCCTTCGTCACCAAGATCGGCCGCACCGCGCGGTTCGGCTTCGCCATGGTGCCGACGCCGGACAAGGCCAGCCAGGGCGTGGCGTGGAAGCTGATTTCCGACAATGTCCAGTCCGAAGCGCGCGGCCTGATCCGCAACTCCGACCGCAGTTCGCCCGACGGAATCAGTCTGAATATTCAGACGGCCTCGCTGAGCCGGCTTGTCGGGTCCGATGTGGCGGGCCCAGCGGCCTATTCCGGCCTGTTCAAGGGTGACGCCCAGACCTGGACGCTCGATGGCCAGGTCACCCTGCTGAACGCCAATGTCGCCAGCTATCGCGCCACGCGCATCGCCGGACCGTTGAACGTCGCGGTCAAGAACGGTCGCATCGATCTGGACGGCGACATCCGTGCGAACGGCGGATCAGGCGAAGGCATCATCGGCGGCCTCTTGGGTCCCGCCCCGCGCGTGCAGATGAAGGCGGCGCGGATGAAGGACGGCGCCATCCTGCTGACCAAGGTCGATTTGCAGGGCCAAGGCCTGACGCTGAACGGCTCGGGCTCGCGCAATCTGCTGGGCGGGATGAACTTCCGCGGCGAGGCGCAGTTGACCGACGCCAGGCGCGTGCTGCCCGACGCGCGCGGCGCCTTCGGCGGCCCGATCCGGGCTTCGTCGGCGCGGGCCGGCGCTCCGTGGGTGCTGAACTTCGACGGACGGGGCCGCAATCTGACGGTGGGTCTGGACGAACTGGATCGCCTGCTCGGCAAGACCCCGCGCCTGCAACTGGCCGGCAAGCTGAACGGCGGACGCATCGAGGTCGAGCGCGGCGAACTGACCGGCGCGGCTGGGCGCGCGGGGGCCAAGGGCATCATCGAAACCGCCGGCAAGCTGAGGCTGGCGCTGGACTGGAACGCGCGCGGCCCGTTCGCGGCCGGGCCGGTCGAGATCGGCGGCGACATGAATGGACGCGGCGCCCTGACCGGCACACTGGCCCAGCCGCGCGTCGATCTGACCGCCGGCTTCCAGCAGGTCACGGCCGGCGCCCTGACGCTGAACAACGCCGACCTGACGCTCAGCTTCCGCAAAGGGGCAGATGCATCTGACGGCCGGATTTCGGTGGTCAGCGGCTCGAACTATGGTCCGGCGCGCGCCTCGGGCAACTTCTTCTTGGGCGGCAAGCGCATTCGGCTCAGCGATCTGGACGTGGACGCCGGCGGCGTGACGGCCAGGGGCGCCATCGCCCTGTCCGACAGCATTCCGTCCAGCGCGGACCTGACCTTCTCGGCGCGCGCAGGGGCATTCCTGGCTTCGGGCGAAGCCAACGGACGGGTGCGGCTGACTGACGGCGGCGGATCGGACAGCGCCATTCTGGACGTCAGCGGTCGCAACGTCCGGCTGGCGGGTCAGAGCTGGATCATTCGCAATCTGGATCTGGACGGGCGCGGCACGCTGAACAACCTGCCCTTCACCCTGGCGCTGGACGTGGGCGGCCCCAACCCGGCCCAGTTCAACGGCACGGGCGTCTATTCGCGTCAGAACACGACGCACGGTCTGACGCTTCGCGGCGGCGGCCGGGTGCGCGAGGTGGCCTTCACGACCCGCAGCCCGGCCGCGATCACCCTGACCGGCGCCACCCGCACGGCGCATCTGGATCTGGGCGTGGGCGGCGGCGTGCTGCTGGCCGACCTGCGTCAGGATGCGCGCGGCGCCGCGATCCAGGCCGACCTGACGCGGGTCGATCTGGGCTCGATCTCTCCCGAACTGCGCGGCAGCGTGACGGGTCAGGTCGCCCTACGTGGCGCCGGCAGCGATCTGTCGGGTACGGCCAATATCGCGCTCCAGAACGTGCGCAGCATCGATGCGCCGCGCGGCCTGGCCGTCGATGGGCGCGTGGACGCGACCCTGGCGGGCGACCGGCTGAGCATCAAGGCGACGGCGGTCGACGAGGGCGCGGTTCAGGCCTCGGCTGACGTCGTCCTGCCGGTCGAGGCCTCGGCGGCGCCGCTGCGGCTAGCCATCGCTCGGACGCGCGAAATGTCGGGCCGGGTGTCGATCAACGGTCAGATCCAGCCGATCTGGGACCTGTTCCTGGGCGGCGACCGCAGCCTGGCGGGTCAGGTGGCGGGTCAGGCGACGATCGGCGGGACGCTGAACGCACCGCGTCTGAACGGCCGGTTCGATCTGAGCCAAGGCTCCTATCGCGAGAACGCGGTCGGCCTGGTGCTCAGCGACCTGACGCTGCGGACCCGGTTCGACGACACAGCCGCCCAGATCGAAACCTTCACGGCCAACGATGGCAAGGGCGGCACCGTGTCAGGCCAAGGCCGCATAGGCCTGCGCCAAGGATCGGGATCGAACGCGCAACTGATGCTGAACCGCTTCCGGGTCATCGACAACGATATCGCCGAGGCGCGCGCCTCGGGACCGATCACCATCGTTCGCGGCGCCGACGGCAATATTCAGCTGGGCGGCCGGATCGACATCGACGAGGCCAAGATCGAACCGGAACTGCCCGGCGCGACCGGCATCGTCTCGATGGACGTGGTCGAGATCAATCGTCCGGGCGGCGATCCGGAGGAGACCGAGCAGAAGGCGCGCGGCCCGCAGATCGGCATGGACATCGTCCTGCGGTCCAGCGGCGGCAAGGTGCGGGTCAACGGGCGCGGCCTGAACGTGATCCTGGACGTGAACGCCCGGGTGCGCGGCACGATCGCCCAGCCGCAACTGACCGGCACGGCCAATGTGGTGCGCGGCGATTATGAGTTCGCGGGCAAGCGGTTCGTGTTCGACGACACCGGACGTGTCACCCTGTCGACCGATCCCAAGCAGATCCGTCTGAACCTGGCGGCGACGCGAGAGGACGCGGCCCTGACGGCCTCGATCAACGTCACCGGAACGGCCGCCGAACCCAAGATCGCCCTGACCTCCACCCCATCCCTGCCCCAGGACGAAATCCTGTCGCAGGTGCTGTTCGGACGGTCGGCGTCGCAGCTGTCAGCGTTCGAGGCGGCGCAGCTGGCGGCCGGGGTCGCGGCCCTGGCGGGCGGCGGCGGGTTCGACGTGATCGGCAACCTGCGCGAACTGGCGGGGCTGGACCGGCTGTCGTTCGGCGGCGACGCGTCTGCGGTGACGGTTGCGGGCGGTCGCTACATCACCGACGACGTCTATCTGGAGGTCATCGGCGGCGGTCAGAACGGTGCGGCGGTCAAGGTCGAATGGCAGCCCCGGCGCAACGTCGCCATCGCCTCGCAGTTCGGCGGCCAGGGTCAGACCAGCCTGTCGATCCGCTGGCGTCACGAAAGCCGAGAGGCGGGCGACCGTCGTCCGAACCGGGGCGGCCGCAACCGCTAGGCCGCCCCGCCGGATCTGTGGCTAGAGAACGTCCAGCACCCGCTCCACGGGTCGGCCGATGACGGCGCCCTTGTCGGTTTCGATGATCGGACGTTCGATCAGAATCGGCTGAGCGATCGCTGCAGCCAATATGGCTTTGTCATCCGCGCCGGCGTCCAGCAGAACCTTGGCGTCGGCCTCCTTCTTACGCAGCAGGCCGGACAGACCGACGTCGGTTCTGGACGCCAGACGCTCCAGCGTCTCTTGATCCCAGCCTGTCTTCAGATATTCGACCACCGTTGGTTCGACGCCCTGCTCGCGCAGCAGAGCCAGGGCGTTGCGCGACGTGCTGCATTTCGGATTGTGGTAGAGGACGACCGACATCACGCCTCCTGCTTCAGGCGATACAGCAGCATGGCGCCCTGCAGCGATGCGACATAGATCACGCCCGACACGATCATGGCCGGCCAGGTCGTCAGATTGATCCACAGCGGAAGGTCCGGCGACGGCATGGTCCCCAGCAGCCGCATCCCAAGATTGGCCACCACGCTGTAGGCGATCAGCGCCAGCATGATGATCGGAATGGCGCGCGTCATCATGCGCCACTGAACCACCGCCACGACGCCGTAGAACAGGACGGAGAAGATCGCGCCCGAGGCGATGGCGAAGGGCCACATGACCTTCATCATCTCCTGCTGCATGGCCAGTTGATCGGACGACAGACCCATCTTGGCGTATTCCGCGCTCATTGCCGTCTGGAACCAGCCCGAGGTGAACATCCACCAGGTCGGGATCAGGCCGACGATCAGGGCGATGACCAGGCCGATCACCATCGAGCGCGCGGAACGCTGGGCCTCGGCCATGCCGCGCGGCAGCTTCAGCGGGTTCATGGCGCGGAGCCAGAGATCGATCGTGTTGCGTGTCATGGGGGCCCTCGTTTCGAGCGGAACCTAGCGGTGATCGGCGATGACTTACAGGCCCCGACCTTCACCTTTGGGGTCGAGGCGTCTAGGGTCCGGCCGATGCGGATTCTGACCTCGGACCAGGCCGTCCTCGACCACGTCGCCGCGCGACGCGAGACGATCATCGGCCGCACCATCGACTGGGCGAACATCAACTCCGGCAGCCGCAACGCCGCCGGGCTGAATGCTGTGCTGGATGTTCTGGAAGCGGCGGCGAGCGCCCTGCCCGCCGCCGTCGAACGCCTCCCGACGCAGGGTTCGACCACCGTCGCCGACGACGGATCGGTGCGGACCGAGGCCCATGCCGACGCGCTGAAGATCACCGCCCGGCCGGATGCGCCGATCCAGGTCGTGCTGACCGGCCACTATGACACCGTCTTCCCCGCCGACAGCCGGTTCCAGACCGTGACCACGCGGGCCGACGGCGCCCTGAACGGGCCGGGCGTCGCCGACATGAAGGGCGGGATCAGCGTGCTTCTGGCCGCGCTGGAGGCGTTCGAGACCCATCCCGACAAACACGGCGTCGGCTGGACCGTGCTGCTGAGCCCCGACGAAGAAATTGGCTCGCCGGCGTCTGCTCCGCTGCTGGCCGAACTGGGCGCGCGCGGCCATGTCGGCCTGACCTACGAGCCGGCGCTGGCGGACGGCACGCTGGCGGGCGCGCGCAAGGGCAGCGGCAACTATCATCTGATCGTGACGGGTCGCGCCGCCCACGCCGGCCGCGCCTTCGACGAAGGCCGAAATGCGGTGGCCGGCGCCGCCATCATCGCCGCCGCCCTGCATGGACTGAACGGTCAGCACGAGGGCGTCACCGTCAACGTCGCCAAGATTTCGGGCGGAGGCGCGCTGAACGTTGTCGCCGACAACGCCGTGGTGCGGTTCAACGTCCGGGTGCCGGACAAGGCGGCTGCAGACTGGATCGACGCATCCGTGCGGGCCATCGCCGCGACACCGCCGTTCGAGGGCCTGACGCTGGATCTGCACGGCGGCTTCACCCGTGCGCCCAAACCGATGGACGCCGCCCAGACCGCCCTGTTCGAGGCGGTCAAGGAAGCGGGCGCCCTGCTGGGCCAGCCCATCGCCTGGAAACCGTCGGGCGGCGTGTGCGAGGGCAACAATCTGCACGCCGCCGGCCTGCCCAATATCGACACCCTGGGCGTGCGCGGCGGCGACATCCATTCGGATCAGGAGTTCGCCTGGCCCGACAGCTTCGTCGAACGCGCGCAGCTGAGCGCCCTGATCCTGTGCAAGATCGCGTCGGGTGAAATCGATGCGGCCAAACTGAAATCCCTGCGGATGGAAACCCTGTAGAATGCTCGTCGTCCGTCCCGCCGGCCCCGCCGATCTCGATCATCTGCTGGAACTGGCCATCCTGTCCGGCCCCGGCTTCACCAGCCTGCCTGAGGACCCCGACGCCCTGGCCGATCGGCTGGAGCTGAGCCAGGCAAGTTTCGAAGGTCGCGTGCCATGGCAAGAGGCCTGGTACACCCTGATGCTGGAAGACGGCGACACGGGTGACATCGACGGCGTCGGCTCGGTCAAGGCGACAGTCGGACTGAAGCGACCCTTCTTCTCGTTCCGCGTCGTCAACAACACCGTCCAGTCGCCTTCGCTGGGGGTGAAGCTCGATCACCAGACCCTGGTTCTGGTCAATGAATGCACGGGCTGGACCGAGGTCGGTTCGCTGTTTCTGAAGGCGGATCGGAGAAAGGGCGGCGCGGGCCGTCTGCTCAGCCAGTCGCGATACATGCTGATCGGCGCCCAGCCCGAGCTGTTTGCCGACAACGTGTTGGCGGAGTTGCGTGGCGTCTTCACGCCCGACGGCGCCTGCCCGTTCTGGGACCATGTGGCGCACAAGTTCTTCCCGATGGAGTTCGACCACGCCGACCGGATGACCGGCTCGACGGACAAGCAGTTCATCCTCGACCTGGCGCCGCGCCACCCGATCTATACCGAGTTGCTGCCCGAGCCGGCCCGCGCGGTGATCGGCAAGGTCCATCCGCAAGGCGTGCCGGCCATGGCCCTGCTGGAAAGCGAGGGCTTCCGGCCCAATGGTCTGGTCGACATCTTCGACGCCGGTCCGACCGTCGCCTGCGGGCGCGACAATATCCGGACCGTGCGCGACGCCCGGCGCCTGACGGTTCAGATCGTCGAGGGGGTTGAAGCCGAGTTGCCGGCCCTGATCTCAACCGACAGCGTCGCCGCCTTCCGCGCCGTTCGCGCCAAGGTCGACATCGATGGCGACGCCGTTCGCCTGACCGCCGAAACCGCCGCCGTGCTCAAGGTGCGCGGCGGAGACACTGTGCGAGTAAAATCATGACCCGTTTCACCTCCACCGATCCCGCCACCGAAGCGACCAACTGGGAGGGCGAGGCCGCCAACCCGGCCCAAGTCCAGGCCGCAGTCGACGCCGCCCGCGCCGCCTTCCCCGCCTGGGCCGATGCGCCGCGCGCCGAACGAATCGACGCGGTGAAGCGCTATCAGGCCGTCCTGAAAGATCGCGCGCCGCAGATCGCCGAGGCCATCGCGCGCGAGACCGGCAAGCCGCTGTGGGAAACCAAGACCGAGGCCGCCGCCATGATCGGCAAGGTGGACATCTCGATCCGCGCCTATGACGAGCGCACCGGCGAACGGACCAGCGATACGGCGTTCGGCCGCGCGACCCTGCGGCACCGTCCGCACGGCGTCGCGGCGGTGCTTGGCCCGTTCAACTTTCCCGGCCATCTGCCGAACGGCCATATCGTCCCGGCCCTGCTGGCGGGCGACACGGTCGTCTTCAAGCCGTCGGAAGAAACGCCCCTGGTCGGTCAGGTGATGGCCGAAGCCTTCGCCGCCGCCGATCTGCCCACCGGCGTGGTCAATGTGGTCCAGGGCGGTCGCGAGACCGGGGCGGCCCTGCTGGACGCCGGTATCGACGCCCTGATGTTCACCGGCTCGGGCGCGGCGGGCGCGCATTTCCGCAGAAAATTCGCCGACGATCCGCATGTCATCCTGGCGCTGGAACTGGGCGGCAATAACCCACTGGTCGTGTGGGACGCAGCGGATGCAGAGGCCGTCGCGGGCATCGCGGTTCAATCCGCCTTCATCACCACCGGCCAGCGTTGCTCGTGCGCGCGTCGCCTGATCGTGCCGGAAGGACCGCAAGGCGATGCGATCATCGAAGCCATCGCCGCCCTGTCCGATCGGCTGATCTTCGGCCCGTGGGACAGCGATCTCGAACCTTATGCCGGCCCGCTGATCTCGGCGCGTGCCGCCGAGGCGGCGCTGAAGGCGTTGCAGGACCGGATCGACATGGGGGCCAAGGTCATCCGCGCGTCGGGGCCGGTCGCCAATCTGCCCGGCGCCTTCGTCAAACCGGCCATCATCGACGTGACGGGGGTCGATGTGCCGGACGAGGAGATGTTCGCCCCCTTCCTGTCGGTGACGCGCGTCGCCTCGTTCGACGCGGCGATCCAGGCGGCGAACGCAACCCGCTACGGCCTGTCCGCCGGTCTGGTCAGCGATGATCCGAAGAACTGGGACCACTTCATCCGCCGCATCCGCGCCGGCGTGGTCAACTTCAACCGCCCGACCACCGGCGCCGCCGGCGACATGCCGTTCGGCGGCTTGGGGGCCAGCGGCAACCACCGGCCCAGCGCCTATTACGCTGCTGACTATTGCGCCTATCCGGTCGCCAGTTTCGAGGCCGACGCCGTCGCCAACATCGAAGGCGAGATCAAGGGATTGCGATGATCAGCGCTGTGGAGGCCAACGCCGACGGTCTGATCGGGCCGACCCATTCCTACGCTGGTCTGTCTCCGGGCAATCTGGCCTCCAGCCTGAACAAGGGCGAGGCGTCCAATCCACGCGCGGCCATGCTTCAGGGCCTCGACAAGATGAAGACGTTGGCGAACCTGGGCCTGCCCCAGTTCGTCCTGCCGCCGCATGAGCGGCCGAACATTCCCTTCCTGCGGACCCTGGGCTTCGCCGGCTCGGACGCCCAGGTCCTGGAGCGAGCCTGGCGGAGCGCGCCCTCGTTCGCCGCCGCCGCCTGCTCGGCCTCGCCCATGTGGGCGGCCAACGCCGCGACCGTGACGCCCAGCGCCGACGCCGCCGACGGCCGGGTGCATTTCACGCCGGCCAATCTGCACACCAATCTGCACCGCAGCCTGGAGCACCGGCAAACGAAGCGCGCGCTGAACGCCCTGTTTCCCGACGCCAGCCGGTTCGCCGTCCATGACGCCCTGCCCGCGGTCGCGCACCTGGCCGACGAAGGCGCTGCAAACCACGTTCGCCTGTGCGCCGAGCATGGTGGTCGGGGCGTCAATCTGCTAGTCTGGGGTCGCGAGGCGTTCGAGCCTTGGGACGGCCCCTTCCCCGCCCGCCAGACGCGCGAAGCGTCGGAAGCCATCGTGCGCCGCCACGAAGCCGGACGGCCGATCCTGGCCCAGCAATCCCGCGCCGCCATCGCCGGCGGCGCCTTCCACAACGACGTGGTCTGCGTCGGGGCGCTGGAAACCCTGTTCTTCCACGAGTTGGCGTTCGAGGACACGGCCGCAACCCAGGCCGCCATCCGCCGCGCGGCCGATGGTCTGTTCGAGCCGATCTTCGTCGAGGTCTCCTCCGCCGACCTGCCGTTGGCCGATGCGATTTCGAGCTATCTGTTCAACTCCATGCTGATCCAGGTTCCGGGCGAGGATCGCCTGACCCTGATCTGTCCGACCGAGACCCGCGACAACCCGCGCAGCCATGCGGTGGCGCAAGCCTTGGCCGCCTCCAACGGTCCGATCGGCAAGGTGCAGTATGTCGACGTGCGCCAGTCGATGCGCAATGGCGGCGGACCGGCTTGCCTGCGCCTGCGTGTCGTGCTGACCGAGGCCGAACTGGCTGCGACCAACCCGGCCATGCGCCTGAGCGACGATCTGCATGCACGTCTGTCGGACTGGGCCGGGCGCTGGTACCGCGATGAACTGCGCCCCGCCGATCTGGCCGATCCTCACCTGCTCACGGAAAGCCGCAGCGCGCTGGACGAGTTGACGACGATCCTGAACCTCGGAACCGACTTCTACCCCTTCCAGAGAGGCTGATCCGGCCATGATGACCGCAGCGCCCATGAGCCCCGCCCGCCGATTGAGAAATATCGTCGGCGGATCGGCCGGCAATCTGGTGGAGTGGTTTGACTGGTACGCCTATGCGGCCTTCACCCTGTATTTCGCCCCCGTCTTCTTCCCCAGCGAAGACCCGACGGCGCAACTGCTGAGCGCCGCCGCCGTCTTTGCGGTGGGCTTCTTGATGCGGCCTATCGGGGCATGGATTATGGGGGTCTATGCCGACCGCAAAGGTCGCAAGGCGGGGTTGACCCTCTCGGTGACCCTGATGTGCACCGGTTCGCTGATCATCGGCGTGACGCCCGGCTATGCCACGATCGGCCTGGCGGCGCCGGCGCTGCTGCTGTTCGCGCGGCTATTACAGGGGCTGAGCGTCGGCGGAGAATACGGATCCAGCGCCACCTATCTGTCCGAAATGGCCGAGCCGCATCGCCGAGGCTTCTGGTCCAGCTTCCAGTACGTCACCCTGATCTCGGGTCAATTGATCGCCCTGGTGCTGTTGATCGTGCTGCAGAACACGCTGAGCGAGACGGCGCTGGCCTCGTGGGGCTGGCGCATTCCCTTCTTCGTCGGCGCGGGCCTGGCGGTCGTCGTCTTCTGGCTGCGTCGCCGGCTGGACGAGACGCATAAGGCGACCGAGGCCAAGGACGCCCCGAAATCCAGCGCTTTGCAGTTGATCCTGAAACACCCGAAAGAGGCGTTGATGGTGCTGGGCCTGACGGCCGGCGGCACCTTGGCCTTCTACACCTACACGACCTACCTCCAGAAGTTTCTGGTCAACACGAGCGGGTTCTCCAAGAACACGGCGACTGAAATCAGCGCGGCGGCCTTGTTCATCTTCATGCTGCTTCAGCCGGCGGTCGGCGCGCTTTCGGACAGGGTGGGACGGCGTCCCGTGATGATCGCTTTCGGGGTGCTCGGGGTGTTGTGCACCGTGCCGATCATGACAACCCTATCGACGGTCGAGAGCCCTTTCATCGCCTTCCTCCTGGCGCTGGCTGGGCTGGTTATCGTGTCGGGCTACACCGCGATCAATGCGGTGGTGAAGGCCGAGCTGTTCCCCGCCCACATCCGCGCCCTCGGCGTCGCTCTGCCTTACGCCATCGCCAATGCGGTGTTCGGAGGCACGGCGGAATATGTGGCGCTGTGGCTTAAGGGCGCGGGCGTCGAGAGCGTCTTCTTCTGGTACGTGACCGGGATGATCGGGCTGTCGCTGCTGACCTTCATCCGCATGCGCGACACCAAGCACAACAGTCTGATCACGCACACCTAACGCCGATCAGGCCGCGAACCGCCCGCCGCGCTGGGCGTAGGCCTGGGTGCCGCGGGTGAAGAGCTGGTCGGTCGGCAGGACGGTTTCGATGGCGAGGTCGTCCTTGCCTTTCAGCGCCGCATAGACCGGCCCGAAGTCCTTGAGCGTCTCGTCCTTCAGGGCTTCCAGGCTGTCGATGACGAAATAGACCTGCTGGAAATCGTCGATCCGGTAGAGCGTCCGCATCACCCGCTCAAGGTCGAACCCCAGGCGGTTGGGCGACGGATCGTCCAGGGCAAAGACGCTCTCGGTCGCCGAGGAGACGATGCCGGCGCCGTAGATGCGAAGGCCGTCCGCCTCCTTCATCAGGCCGAACTCGACCGTGTACCAGTACAGGCGCGCCAGGTTCGGCAGCATGCCCAGGCCGGCCGCCCGCTGTCCGCCCTTGCCATAGGCCTCCATATAGGCGGCGAAATCGGGGTCGGTCAGCATCGGCACATGGCCGAAGACGTCGTGGAAGATGTCGGGCTCCTGGAGGTAATCCAGCTGGTCGGGTTTGCGGATAAACTGGCCCGAGACGAAGCGGCGATTGGCCAGATGGTCGAAGAAGACCTCGTCCGGCACCAGCCCGGGCACGCAGACGACGGTCCAGCCCGTCAGGGCCTGAAGCTTGGGATTGATCACGTCGAAGTCGGGAATGCCGCCGGCGTTCAAATCCAGCGCGTCCAGTCCCCGCATGAAGGCGTCGCAGGCGCGACCGGGCAGGATCTTCATCTGCCGGGCGTAAAGCGTTTCCCAGGTCTGGTGCTCGACTTCGGTATAGGCGGCCCAGTTCTGGGGAATGGTCCAGTCGGCGGCCGCGCCCTCGGGCGGCTTTTCGAAGACGTGTTCGAAGTCGGACATGGCGTATTCCTCTTTTGCCGTCATCCTAGCCCGGAGCCGCCATGGCTTCCAACCGTCAGTGAAGACGTTCGTGCAGCGGAGCGTGGTGGCCCATGCCGTCGGTGGTGAACCACCGCTCGGCGTCATCGGGCAGCAGGACGGAATCGCCGTCTTCCAGAGCGCCCTCGGCGGCGTAGGCGACAAAGCCGCCATCCTCGCCCAGGGCGAAGACGCGGTAGAAGGGCTGGTCCGGTCTGACCAGGCCGCTTTCACCGGCCGGTCCCTCATAGGCGTGATCGACATCCATTACGACGCCACGAAAGGCGTCGTCGCAGTGGCGGACAATCTGGCCGATGGCGAAACGTGCGGTCTGAATGCGGGTCATCGCACGTCATACGATTCAGCGCATGACCCTAATGCCTGCCGGTCTGTTCATCTTCCTGACAGAATGGCTTGGCGCGGACGATCTTGACGGGTTAGGCTGACCAAGACGGGCGCCGCTTTGGACCGCCCACAACGGATGACGGCCCATGCCGGAGACCCACGGCGCGCCCCGACGGCGCGACGAGCGGTCCCAGCCTCCCCGTTCGCGGGATGCGTCGGGTCGAGATGCGCCGCTGTATGGCGCGCTCGATCTGGGGACCAACAATTGCCGGCTGCTGATCGCGCGGCCGTCACGCGAAGGCTTTCGCGTGGTCGACAGCTTTAGCCGCATCGTGCGGCTGGGCGAAGGGCTGTCGCGGACGGGCCTTCTGGACCCGCGCGCCATGGACCGGGCCTATGACGCCCTGGCCCTGTGCGCCGAGCGGATCGTCAGGAAGGGCGTCGACTCGGCGCGACTGAGCGCCGTCGCCACACAGGCCTGCCGCGCGGCCGAGAACGGCGCCGACTTCATAGACCGTGTACGCAAGGGCACGGGCCTGCGCCTGCGGATCATCGATCCCGCCGAAGAGGCGCGGCTGGCGGTCGAGGGATGCCTGAACCTGATCGACCCCAAGGCCGAGGCGGTGCTGGTCATCGATGTCGGGGGGGGCTCGACCGAGATGTCGTGGCTGAAGCGCAGCGGGACCGACTGGACGACCACCGCCTGGATGTCGGCGCCGGTGGGGGTCGTGACCCTGGCCGAGCGGCATCCCGAGCCCCCGAACTCCGGCGGGGATTGGTACGAGGCGATGGTCGCCGACATGGGCGCGGCCATTGCAGCGGGCGGGATCGTCGATGAACCGATGCTGGACCTGTTCCGGCAGAACCGGGCGCATCTGGTCGGCACCTCGGGTGCGATCACCAGTCTGGCGGGCATTCACCTGAATCTGTCGCGCTACAATCGCGACCGCGTCGATGGCTTGTGGATGACGCGCGCGGACTGCGAGGCGGCGGCGGATCGCCTGAAGGCATTGGGGCCGGACGGCCGGGCGCGCGAGGCCTGCATCGGTCCCGATCGGGCGGACCTCGTTTTGGCGGGCGCCGCGATCCTGGAGGCGGTCCAAAGGGCTTGGCCGTCGCAACGGGTGCGGGTCGCGGATCGAGGCCTGCGCGAAGGCCTGCTGCTGCAACGGATGCGCGAAGACAAGAAGCCGCCGAGGGGACGGCGTCGTCGGCGCGGACGAGGGCGGCCGGCCTCCGCCGCCTGATCAGGCGGCGGGCGTGACGCGCACCGGCAGTTCGATATCGCAGACCGAGAAATCCGCGCCACGCGCCTGACGCGCCTGCTGCGCCAGGGTCTGGAAGGTGGCGGAGTTGGTGTTGAGCACGGCGGCCGTCGGACGTTCGGCTGCGGGCAGATCCGACGCCACGCGAACGCGGGTCATCTGATCCGGTCCCTGGACCAGACCATCCGGCGTGTCGCTGGCCTTCAGCGCTCGCACGACGTCCAGGCCGGACACGACCCGGCCCCAGACGGTGTAGCGCTTGTCCAGGGCCGGATAGGCCTGACGCATCAGGAAGAACTGGCTGTTGGCGGTGTCATTGCCCTCGTCACGCGCCATGCCCGCGACGCCCGGGCAATACAGGGCCCAACCGTGGACCTTCTTGTCGCTGGTGCCGGACATCAGGGCGTCAGGCTGGGTCTGGACCGGGATGGAATCGACAAAGCCGACCAGGGCGCCGACCGGGGCCGCCACCGGAGTGAAGGCCATGTCCGCGCCACGGCGGAAGGTGAACTCGGCTTTCAGGTCGGGATACCAGCTCTGCCCCTCGCCCGTGCCCAGCGGATCGCCGGTCTGGGCCATGAACCAGTCGATCACCCGGTGCCAGACCAGGTTGTCGAAGAAGCCGCGCGACGCAAGTAGCTTGATGCGTTCGACATGGGCGGGCGCGATCTCGGGCGTCAGTTCAACCAGAACCCGCCCCTTATTGGTGTCGATGACCAGCAGGTTCTCGGGCGCGATGGTCCTCCATTCACCGGGCGGCGGCGGAGGCGCGGGAACGGCGGTCGCGTCTTGCGCCAGGGCGGCGCCCGCCGTCGCAGCCAGCACGGCCGCGGCCATCGCCATCGCCATCGTTCGTATCGTCATCGTCCCCTCCCCCGTCTGCGAAAGCCTCAGCCACCCGTCACTTCGGCGACTGGTTGAACATCGCAGACGCTAAAGGCCGCGCCGCGCGCGGCGCGCGCCGCAGCGATCCGTTCGGCGAAGGCGGCGCTGCCGGCGTTCAACACGCGCACCGTCGGACGCTCGGCTTCGGGCAGGGCCGAGGCCATGCGGACGCGGGTCATGGTGTCGGGATCGGTCACCTTGCCGTCCTCGGCGTCAGAACCCTTTTTCAGCTTGCCGATCACGTCCAGGCCGGACACCACGCGACCGAAGGCAGTATAGATACCGTCCAACTGTTCTCGCGCGCCCATCATCAGGAAGAATTGGCTGTTGGCGCTGTCTGGCGAACCCGAGCGGGCCATGCCCAGCACGCCGGGGCAGAACAGGCCGTGGGCGTCGACCTTGAAGTCGGCGGTGACCATCATCTGGGCGTCGGGTTGGGTCTGGACCGGCAGATCACCGACCAGACCGCGCACGCCCGCGCCCACGCTGGGAACGGCGACAAAGCCGGCGTCGCGTCCACGACGGAAGCTGAACTCGGCCTTCAGGTCCGGCAACTCGCTGCCGCCCTCACCCGTGCCCTTCGGATCGCCGGTTTGCGCCATGAAATCAGGGATGACGCGATGGAACTTCAGACCATCGTAGAAGCCCTGGTTGGCCAGGGTCCGGATGCGTTCCGCATGGTTGGGCGCGGCGACGGGGATCAGTTCGACCAGCACCCGGCCCTTCGACGTATCGATAACGAGCAGGTTTTCCGGCGCGATGGCGCGCCAGTCGGACGCCG